>JAYKIG010000095.1:0-30307 GCA_035286045.1 Cyanobacteriota bacterium
GGCACAGGGGAAGAGCAACAGACCAGACCACCCCACGAAAACGAATCGGTCGCGCTTGAGCCAGTCGTCGAGGATGTCGAACCATCCCCGAGCTGCTGGCGCGCGTCCTACAGCGATCGTCATGGGAGCTGCTTTACGAAGCGTTACGTTTGGAATCGTAAGGGGAGATGCCGGCATGTGCGCTGCCGGAGGCTTGATCGAGATGCAAATGAGCAAAATTGCTCACCAGCAAGGGAGGGAGCCCTCTCGAACCGCTCAGCTCGAAGGCGAGCTCCCCGAACCCTCCATTCTCATTTTTGGGAAGCCCTTCCGCCAGAGTGGGGTGGCTCCTATTTCTGCCATGTACGTCGTCGAGCTCTCTCTACGCCTCACCCCCATGCCCATCTCGGTGCAGCGCAAAGAGCTGGAGCCGGCCCAGGCTCTTTATGAGGAGATCGGTCGGGTGCTTGAGAGCGGAACCCCCAAGCTGCTTGAGCTCACCTGCGAAAAAGATCCACAGAAGCGCATCCGCCTTCTGACCTCGGAGGTGGTGGCCGTCCAGATCTTTGAAAAATCAACCGTTGGCGGCAGCGGCAAGCGCCCAGGCTTCAGTTTTGAAGGATGAGGGGAGGGCCCCGACCATGCTCTTCCCCCCAGGCCACGATTCCCCCCCTCTGGTGGTGGATGGTCTGGAGTTTTCGTGGGCCCCCGATCAGCCAACCCTTCAGAACTGTTGCTTCCGGATCCCCAGACCCGGCCTGTGGATGCTGGTGGGAAGCAATGGCAGTGGCAAAAGCACCCTCCTGCGACTGATCGCGGGATTGCTGCAGCCCCAGCAGGGGAGCATCCTGACGTCCCTGCATCCAGCCATGGTGTTTCAAAACCCCGATCACCAGTTGCTCCTGCCCACCTGTGGCAGTGACCTGCAGCTCGGGCTGCCAGAGACGCTGAATCCCCAGCAAGGGGAGCGCCGGGTGGAGGAGCTCCTGACCCTGGTGGGCCTCCAGGGCATGGCTAGCCGCCCGATCCACACCCTCAGTGGTGGGCAGAAGCAGCGCCTCGCCATCGCCGGAGCCCTCGGGGCCGAAGCCACCCTGCTGCTGCTGGATGAGCCAACCGCCCTCCTGGATCCCGACAGTCAGAAGGACGTGGTGGCCCTGATCCGCGACCTCTGCGGCCAGTCCAAAGGAGCCCTGACCGCCCTCTGGATCACCCACCGGCTCGAGGAACTCCACCATTGCGACGGGGCGGCCCGCATGGAGCGGGGCAAGGTCGGGCCGTGGCAATCAGGGGCAACGCTGGTGGCGAGCCTCTTGCCCACGGGAGGGTGAGCCGGGTAAGGTCAGTTGTCCCCATCGGGGACGTCAATCCTCGGTAGCTCAGCGGTAGAGCGGTCGGCTGTTAACCGATTGGTCGCAGGTTCGAATCCCGCCCGGGGAGTTTTGTCTTCACTCCAAAACAATCTCTACCGTGGTTCACCAGCTCGCCTGGTGAAGCTTGTGCTGTGGGGGATCGCTCCAAAATCTTTCGGATCTCCCCCAAATTCCGACAATCACCGCAAAATAAGCATTCAGGCTGGCACTGTTCCATCCTTTTCCCTCCGCAAGACCCCGACTTTCCATGAAACCCTGCATTCTTCTTGTTGAGGATGACAGCGACATGCGTGACCTGGTGGCCGGCCATCTGGAGCACGGGGGCTTCAACGTGCAGCGAGCGGAGGACGGGATCAAAGGCCAGGCCCTGGCGCTGCAGTACAGCCCGGACGTGATTCTGCTGGATCTCATGCTCCCGAAGGTGGATGGCCTCACCCTCTGCCAACGGTTGAGACGCGATGAACGAACGGCCCGAATCCCCATTCTCATGCTCACGGCCCTGGGGGGAACGAAAGACAAGGTGAGCGGCTTCAATTCAGGGGCTGACGACTATCTCACCAAACCTTTCGATCTGGAGGAGCTCATGGTGCGCGTCAAGGCGCTCCTACGTCGCAGTGAAAGGGCTCCTCTCTCCACCAAACACAACGAAATCCTCAGCTTTTCCTGTCTCACTCTCGTTCCAGAACGATTTGAAGCCATCTGGTTTGACCTCCCTGTGCGACTCACCCATCTGGAATTCGAACTGCTCCATTGCCTGCTCCAACGCCATGGCCAGACCGTGGCGCCCTCGTTGATTCTCAAGGAGGTGTGGGGCTATGAGCCGGACGATGACATCGAAACCATTCGTGTTCATGTGCGCCACCTGCGCACAAAACTGGAGCCGGATCCGCGCAAGCCTCGCTTCATCAAGACCGTTTATGGGGCGGGCTACTGCCTGGAGCTGCCAACGGAAGAACAACTCCCTGAGCTCCTGCCCTTGATGGCAGGATCCCGCCAGGCTTCCTAAATCCATTCCTCCAAAGGCGCGAGCCACATCAGGCGCCTCTGCCCATTCCCCCCAACTCCAGCAGGGTCACCTCCCAGGCCAGACGCGGTTGCACATGGCCCTTGAGATGCTTACGAAGCACCTCCAGCCGAGCCATCTGGCTCTGATTGCGGTGCTGCTTCCAGAGCCAGGTCTGCCACCAGTTCAGCAGCCAGATCTGCTGATCCCCCTCCAATCCCTCGCTGACCTCACGGGCCAGGTCGAGCGCCCCCAGAGGGTTGGAGGGGAGCTCCTGAAGGCGGGCAGCCAATCCCTCCGGCAACCGATCCCACTCCCGGCGGTGGACCAGAAGGGCGCCGGGCGACCCCCCGGCCAGGGCCAGAAGCATTTGGGAATCCTGCGGCAGGTCATGTTCCGGGGGGGAGGGTTGCCTGGCGAACACCTCAGCGATCTGGGTGGGGGAGAGGGACTGGAACGGGATGCATTGGCAACGGGAGCGAATCGTGACCAGGAGCCGCTCAGGGGCTGCGCTGATCAGGATCAGCAGGCCGTCCCCAGGTTCCTCCAGGGTTTTCAAAAGGGCGTTGGCCGCTGCCTCGGGCATGGCTTCGGCGGTTTCAATCACCACTAGGGGTCGGGGGGATTCGATCGGTCGGCGGGCCAGAAACCGGCCCGCCTCCCTCACCTGATCGAGGCGGATCTGGGGTGGTGTGCGGCGACTCACCCCAAGGGCCTCCGCCTGTGACACGGGCACCAGCTGGCCCTGTTGAAGGTAGGTGGGCTCGATCCAGAGCAGATCGGCCAGATTCCCATCGGCCAGGCGCCGCCTGAGAGCCCCATCGGTGCGCCCCCCCGTCAGCACCCCCTCCAAAAACCGATGGGCAGCCAGGCGACGGCCCACCCCATCGGGCCCCGCAAACAGGTAGGCAGGCGCAAGCCGACCCTTTTGGAGAGCCGCCTGCAGCAGCTGAACGGCAAGGGTCTGACCGACCAGTTCAGCAAACAGATGGGCGTCAGCCATGGGATCGGGACAGGCCAGCCTGGGCAAAGTGTTCGAGCAGGACCTCATGGCACCTCTTCGTCACCATCCCAGGGGTCCCTGTCGCCTCCACTCGGCACCAGCGAGGCCGCTGGGCCAGAAGGGCGAACCCCTCACGCACCCTCTGGAGGAAGGCCTCCCCTTCCGCTTCGATGCGATCATTTGCCCGATGCTTGCGCCTCTGCAGGGCCTCCTGGAGGGGAACATCCAGCCAGAGGGTGAGATCGGGCTGGAGTCCAGCGGTTGCGACCGTTTCCAGCTGGCGGATCGCCTCCAGGGACAGACCCCGGCCATGGCCCTGGTAGGCCTCGGTGGAGCCGCTGTAGCGATCGGAGAGCACCCAGTGGCCCGCTTCCAGGGCGGGCACGATCCGCTCTGCCACATGCTGGGCCCGATCGGCGGCGTAAAGGAGCAATTCGGCCCTCTCCCCTGGCACCAAGTTTGCGGGGGGGTGAAGAAGGAGTTCGCGAAGCGCCCCGCCGAAAGCCGTGCCTCCGGGCTCTCGGGTCACCACCACGGTGGCCCCAACAGGCAGCAGACCGCTGCAGGGCAGCCATTCGCTCAGGGCTTGAATCTGGGTGGTTTTTCCACAGCCATCGATCCCTTCCAGCACCACGAAACGTCCCCTAATGGTCATGGCTCAGCAGGAGGGCGTTGACCACCACCGTGATGGAACTCAAGGCCATCAGCAAGGCCGCCAGGGGAGGGGTGAGCTGGAGCCCGAAGGCTGGGAGGAGAGCTCCAGCGGCGATGGGCAACACAATCAGGTTGTAGCCGAAAGCCCAGGCCAGATTCTGTTTCACCTTGGCCATGGTTCTCCGCGCCAGCCGGAGCGCGTTCACCACATCGGAGAGCCGCTCTCCCATCACCACCACATCCGCCGAATCCTGGGCAATCTGCGTTCCCGTGCCCACAGCGATCCCGAGATCCGCCGCGGCCAGGGCGGGGGCATCGTTGATGCCATCTCCCACCATGGCCACAGGGCCCTGGGAACGCCAGCGGGAGAGGGCCTCCACCTTCTCTTCGGGGCGCAGACTCCAGGCCAGCTCCTCCTCCTTCAGGCCTACCTGGGCCGCCAGGTGACGCACACTCCCCTCTCTGTCCCCACTCAGCAGACCCAACACAAGATGCTGGGAACGCAGGGCTTCCAGGCTCTCGCGGGCATCGAGCCGGGGCTGATCCTCCACAGCGATCAACCCCAGAACCCGTGCACCCTCCCCAACCCCCAGGAGGGTGGCCTGGGAGAGGGGGCCCGAAGCCATCAGGGCAGGAGCGGACTCTGGCAGAGCCAGCCCCTGCTCCTGCAACCAGGACATCTGACCCACGCGCACGGGCTGGGGCAATCCCTCCAGCCGCCCCTCCATGCCCTGACCTGGATGGGTGCGGCTCTCCAGAACGGGCAAGAGCTCCAGGGTTCGGTGTTGGGCCTCCTGAAGAAGGGCATGGGCCAGGGGGTGACGGCTTTGCTGCTCCAGGCTGGCTGCAAGCTGGAGCATCCGGAGGGCCTCAAGAGCTGCCCGGCCCTGGTCGTGGGCGTTCTGGGGAAAGATCTCTAGGGAGGTCACCATGGGCCGACCTACGGTGAGGGTGCCGGTCTTGTCAAACACAACGGCGCCGAGCTTGGCAGCCGTTTCGATGGCGTCCCCCCCGCGGAAGAGCACACCGCGGCGAGCCGCCAGGGCGCTGCCCACACTGATGGCCGTGGGGGTAGCCAAACCCAGCGCACAGGGGCAGGCCACCACCAACACGGAGATGGCCAGCTCAAGGGCCAGGCCGAAGGGGGTTGTTCCCATCACCCCTGGGCCATGACCCGGGTGTCCGCCATGGCCCATCAGGGCCGCTGAGGAAGGCAGGAGAACCCAGGGCCAGAGCACCGCTCCCCAGAGCCACCAGAAAAGAAAGGTGGCGGCCGCCAGCGCAAGAACGAACTGGGTGAAACCGCCCGCCACGCGATCCGCCAGCCCCTGGATCGGAGCCTTGCGTGCCTGGGCCCGCTCCACCAGATGCACGATGCGGGCGATGGCCGTCTCCCGGCCGCAACGGCTGGCCTCCACCACCAGGGGAGCCTCCAAATTCAAGCTGCCCGCATCCAGGACGGTGCCCGCCCCGGCCTGCAGGGGAAGGGGTTCGCCCGTAAGAGCCGAGCGATCCACGGCGGAAGAGCCGCTCTGCACCACCCCATCCACAGGCAGTCGATCTCCGGGGAGGACAAGGATGCGATCACCCGGCCGCAACCCCCCGGAGCGCACCGGGCGAGGGGGGCCCCCATCCATCACCAGCAAGGCCTCATCAGGCTGCAGGGAGGCCAGATCTTCAATGGCACGACAGCTGCGATAGCGGGCGCGCTCCTCCAGGAATCGCCCCGCCAGTACAAAGCCCAGCAACATGACGGGCTCGTTGAAAAAGCAGGGAAGCTGGCTCTCTGGCCAGAGCCATCCCACAGCGCTGGCCCCATAGGCACTTCCCATGCCCAGTCCCACGAGACTGTCCATGCCGGGATGGCCGGAGAGGGCGGATCGGAACCCCGTCCGCAGGATCGGAAGCCCCGGGCCTGCCAGGGCCAGCGTAGCGATCAGGCCATGAAACCAGGGGGCCTGAAACAGAGCCAGTTCCTGCGGCCAGGCCTGGGGCACCACCATGGCCCAGTGACCGAGACCGGAAACCACCACAAGGAGCAGCGCCACGAGAAGCTGGCGCCAGCGTTCCCACCAGGTCTGCTGACGCAGACGCTCCCTGCGGCTCGGGACCCCATCGTTGCCGTCCTTCCGCAGCTTTCCCTCGAATCCCAGGCTCTGCAGGCTGCACAGGAGGGGCTCCAGCCTCTCTTCTCCCCCCTCCAGCTCCACCCAGGCGGTGCGGGTGAGGAGATTCACACTGGCCTGCCTGACCCCAGGCTGCTGCTGGAGGCGTTGTTCCACAGACCTGACGCAACTCCCGCACTTCATCCCCTCCACATCGAGCAACAAGCCGACCGCCTCGGCAGCGGCGACATCGGAAGGGGCGGCAGTGCTGCTGGGCGAGGAGGGCAAAAGATCCTGCTGGACACCCGATCACCCTAGGCAACCTGACAAGGTGCAACAGGTGGCGGGCCGAACAGGCAGGATGGGCTCAGAACGAATTAAGCGCCGTGCCCCGCTCCCAGCGCAACGACAACTTCATCGATAAAAGCTTCACCGTGATGGCCGACCTGATTCTGAAGGTGCTGCCAACCAATCGCAGGGCCAAGGAAGCTTTTGCCTACTACAGGGACGGGATGAGTGCCCAGGGAGACGGGGAATACGCAGAGGCTCTAGAAAATTACGAGGAGGCCCTGAAACTTGAAGACGACCCGAATGATCGGGCCTTCATTCTGTACAACATGGCGCTGGTGTTCACCAGCAATGGAGACCACGGAAAGGCCCTTGATTTCTACTCACAGGCCCTGGACCTCAACAGCAAGATGCCCCAGGCACTCAACAACATGGCCGTGATCCATCACCATCTTGGCTCGCTCGCGCAGGAGAAGGGGGATGCAGACGAAGCCGACCGCTGCTTTGACCTCGCTGCCGATTGCTGGGCGAAAGCCATCAGACTAGCCCCCAATAATTATATTGAAGCCCAGAACTGGCTGAAAACCACCGGCCGGGGGAATGTCGACATCTACTTCTGATTCATTCCTCCGCCGGATTCACCCCCAGGGCTCCAACGATCGCCTCGGCGAGACTGGACGATTCCAGCAATTGCATTCCCAAGGCTGCCTCGGCCTGACCCAGGCCCGTTCCCCTGGGAAGGACGGCCCGGGTGAATCCAAGGCGGCTGGCTTCCTGGAGGCGCTGTTCCAACTGGCCCACAGGCCGCAGCTGCCCCCCTAATCCCAATTCTCCGATCAGCACCGTGCCCGCTGGAAGGGTGAGATCTCGGTAGCTGGCCACCACGGCAGTTGCCACCCCCAGGTCCCCCGCAGGCTCATCCACGTGCAGCCCCCCGGCCACTGCGAGGTAGCAATCAAACCTCGACAGGGGGAGGCCGAGATGCTTCTCGATTACCGCCAGGATTTGGTGCAGACGGTTGGTGCCGATGCCCGTAGCCGTGCGCCTGGGGCTGGCGTAGCTCGTGGTGCTCACCAGGGCCTGCAGCTCCACCACCAAGGGCCGGGTGCCTTCGAAGGCCACGATCGTGGCCGTGCCGGAGCTGGCTTGTCCAGCCCCGAGGAACAGCTCGCTGGGGTTGGTGACCTGCGCCAGGCCCCCGTCACGCATCTCGAACACCCCCAGCTCGTAGGTGGCCCCGAAACGGTTCTTCGCGGCCCTCAGGAGGCGGTGGCTGGCAAAGCGTTCACCCTCGAAGGTCAGCACCGCGTCCACCAGGTGTTCCAGCACCTTGGGCCCCGCCAGCACCCCTTCCTTGGTGACATGGCCCACCAGCACAAGGGCGATCCCATGGTGCTTGGCCAACCGTTGAAGGGCCGCCGCACACTCCCGGACCTGGGCCACCGTTCCTGGAGCACTGCTGAGGTTGGGATCGTGGAGTGCCTGGATGCTGTCGACCACAGCCACCGCCGGCCTCAGATCCTCCAGCTCCTCAAGGACCCGATCCAGATCGGTTTCCGCCAGCAGCTGGAGTCCTCGGCCGGACGCGGGTGGATTCTCGGCATGGCGGTGGGCCGGCAGAGACGGGTCGTTCTGAAGGGACGGGCTGACGAGGCGGCGCCAGCGCAACCGCACCTGCTGGGCGGACTCCTCCGCGCTGACATAGAGGACGCTGCAGTGGCCGGCCATGGCCTGGGCCACCTGAAGAAGCAGGGTGGACTTACCGATTCCAGGATCGCCTCCCAGCAGCACCAGGGCGCCAGGTACCAGGCCACCCCCCAGCACCCGGTCCAGCTCGCCGAATCCCGTGTCCAGGCGAGCCAGGGGAGGGGTGCTCTGGTCCTCGATGGGGGTGGAGCGCCTGGGTCCTGGAGGGTCACCTCCGCTCTCCGTGGGTTGGCGGAGGCGATCGGTGCGTCCATCCCGTCCGGGCGGTTGGGCTTGCTCAACGAAGGAATTCCAGCTGCCACAGGCCGCGCAGCGGCCAAAGAACTGGCGACTCTGGGCCCCGCAGCTCTGGCAGACGTAAGTGGAGACGGAACGGGCCAAGGGCTGTTTGTGAAGAAAGGTGGCTTTCGGTGAACAGAGTGGCCCTCAGACCTTTTCAGTGGATCGGATTCGTTGTAACAGCAGCGCCCTTGCAATGACGGCGACACCCCCGGCCAAAGAGACCATCCTTGTCGTGGACGACGAGGCCAGCATTCGCAGGATTCTGGAGACCCGTCTCTCGATGATCGGCTACCAGGTGCTGACCGCCTCCGACGGAGAAGAAGCGCTGGAAGCCTTTCACCGCGCCAGTCCCGACCTTGTGGTGCTCGATGTGATGATGCCCAAGCTCGATGGTTATGGAGTCTGCCAGGAGCTGCGCAAGGAATCGGATGTGCCGATCGTGATGCTCACGGCCCTTGGCGATGTGGCCGATCGCATCACGGGCCTGGAGCTCGGTGCTGACGACTATGTGGTCAAACCCTTCAGCCCCAAGGAGCTGGAAGCCCGCATTCGCTGCGTGCTGCGGCGGGTGGATAAGGAGCAGGTGGCGGGGATCCCGAACTCTGGGGTGATCCAGGTGGGCGACCTGCGGATCGACACCAACAAGCGGCAGGTGTACCGAGCAGACGAGCGCATCCGCCTCACCGGCATGGAATTCAGCCTGCTGGAGCTGCTGGTGAGCCGCTCCGGCGAGCCCTTCAGCCGGGGAGAGATCCTCAAGGAGGTTTGGGGCTATACACCCGAGCGACATGTAGACACCCGTGTGGTGGATGTTCATATCTCCCGGCTGCGTTCCAAACTGGAGGATGATCCCGCCAACCCCGAGCTGATCCTCACAGCCCGGGGCACTGGCTACCTCTTCCAGCGCATCGTTGACTCCGTTGCCTCAGAAGGACTCTGACCACCTCCATTCCCCCAGGCGCACGGCCCTGAACCGGCGTCAACGGCCGAACCGGACGATCCGACGGCTCGTGATCTGGTACAAGCGCAACGCCGCGGTCACCAGCCTCGTGGACACCGCCAGCGCCGCCGGCTCCGTGGCTGGGGTAGCAGCGGGCACCGTGCTCCAGCCCCTTGTGCTGGACCCCCTGCGCCGTCTGCAGCAGAGCACGGAAGGCCCGGAGGATTGGCCCCAGATCGACGATCGGGACCGCCTCTGGGTGGCCGTCGATGGGATGGGGGGGGATCACGCCCCCGGCCCCATCCTCGAGGGATGTCTACGAGCCCTTCGGGTGCTGCCCCTCCGCATTCGGTTTGTGGCGGAGCAGGAGCCCCTAGCGAGGGCCGTGGCCTCCCTCGGTCTGCAGGAAGAGCTGGAGGATGCGCAAGCCCGCGGACTCCTGCAACTCGTCCCCAGCGGTTGCTCGGTGGGCATGGATGAGGAGGCCACCGTGGTGCGGCGCAAGCGGGATGCCAGCATCAACATGGCGATGGATCTCGTGAAATCTGGCCAGGCCCTGGCCGTCTACTCCGCGGGAAACTCTGGCGCCGTCATGGCCTCCGCCATCTTCCGCCTGGGCCGCCTGCGGGGGATCGAGCGGCCGGCCATCGGAGCCCTCTTTCCCACCAAAGACCCGGCCCAGCAGGTTCTGGTCTTGGACGTGGGGGCCAACACCGATTGCAAACCCGCCTGGCTCCACCAGTTCGCCCTGCTGGGATCGATCTACAGCCGGGATGTGATGCAGGTGGCCAGCCCCCGGGTGGGATTGTTAAACATCGGCGAGGAGGAATGCAAGGGCAACGACCTCGCCCTGAAAACCCACCCCCTGCTGGTGGCCGATTCCCGGCTGCGCTTCGCCGGCAACTGCGAGGGACGCGATGTGCTCTCCGGCGCGTTCGATGTGGTGGTCTGTGACGGATTCACGGGAAACGTGCTGTTGAAGTTTCTCGAATCCGTGGGCAGCGTGCTGCTGGACGTGTTGCGGGCTGAGCTGCCACGGGGCCGCCGGGGGAAGGTGGGCTCGGCCTTCCTGCGGAGCAACCTGGTGCGCATCAAGAAGCGCCTCGACCATGCCGAACATGGGGGAGCCCTGCTCCTGGGGGTCGACGGGGTGTGCGTGATCGGCCATGGCAGCAGCAAAGCCCTCTCGGTGGTCAGTGCCCTCCGACTGGCCCATTCCGCCGCAAGCCATCACGTCATGGATGACCTCCATGCCCTTGGTGCGGAGGCGGCTGCTGCCACCTGTGATTGACTGATCCGAACCGAGTCCCACCGGTGACGGAGCCCACTGCCAGCCATCGCAGCTCCTCCGACCTGCAGGGGATCTCCATCGTCGGCTCTGGCCGGGCCCTGCCCCGCCAAACGGTGAGTAACGAGGCGTTGCAAGCCCTGGTGGACACCTCGGACGCCTGGATTCGCAGCCGCACGGGAATCGGCGCGCGCCGACTTGCAGGGCCGGGAGAAACTGTCACCACCATGGCCACGGAAGCAGCCCAGGGCGCCCTTCGCCATGCCGGCTGGAAACCCGAAGAGATTGATCTGATCCTTCTGGCCACCTCCAGCCCGGACGACCTGTTCGGCACCGCTCCCAGGGTGCAGGCAGCCCTGGGGGCACACCAGGCCGTGGCCTTTGACCTCACCGCAGCGTGCAGTGGATTTCTGTTCGCCCTGGTCACGGCGGCTCAATACATCCGCACGGGAGGGGCGCGCCGTGCCCTTGTCATCGGGGCCGACCAACTCAGTCGCTGGGTGGATTGGAGCGATCGGCGCACCTGCGTGCTCTTTGGGGATGGGGCGGGGGCCCTCGCCCTCGAAGCCTGTGCCAAGGACCAGGACGACCTCCTGGCCTATCGACTGCGCTCCGATGGCACGCGCAACGCCTGCCTCACCCTGGCGCAGCACGAACAGTTCCGAGATCTGCTGGGCGGGCTCTCCACCCAGGTGGGGGGATTCCAGCCCCTCTTCATGAACGGGCAAGAGGTGTACAAGTTCGCCGTGCGCGAGGTGCCCCTCGTGCTGGCAGACGTGCTGGAGGCGGCTGGCCTGGGAGCCCACCAGATGGACTGGCTCCTGCTGCACCAGGCCAATCAGCGGATTCTCGACGCCGTAGCCGAACGCTTTTCCGTGCCTTCCGAACGGGTCCTCAGCAACCTGGAGTCGTACGGCAACACCTCAGCCGCCACCATCCCCCTGATGCTGGATGAAGCTGTTCGGGAAGGACAGGTGCAGCCAGGCCATCTGCTGGCCACAAGCGGGTTCGGAGCCGGCCTGAGCTGGGGGGCGGCGGTGGTGCGCTGGAGCGGACCAGCGGTCTCCACGTAATCTCCAAGCCCAACAGCGCATCTCGTTCATGGCAGTGGCCTGGGTGTTTCCGGGGCAAGGATCACAGAAACGCGGCATGGCCGATGCCGTCCTCTCCCTTCCCGGAGCTGCGGAACGTTTCGCTCTCGCCTCCGAAAGGCTCGGGCGGGATCTTCTCGCCATCTGTTCGGCCAAAGAGGCGGGTGAAAATCTGCAGAACCTCGACGACACCCGCAACACCCAGCCCGCCCTGTTTGTGGTGGAAACTCTTCTGGTCGATGCCCTGCGGGCCCAGGGTCGCCGACCGAACCTGGTAGCCGGCCACAGCCTGGGGGAACTGGTGGCCCTCTACTCGGCAGGCGTGTTTGACGTGGAGACGGGCCTGGCCCTCATGCAGCGCCGCAGCGAGCTGATGGCGGCGGCAGGGGGCGGGGCGATGACCGCGGTGATCGGCTTCGATCCTCAGCAACTGCAGGAGCTGGTGGCTGCCACGGAAGGAGTGGTGGTGGCCAATGACAACAGTGAAGCCCAGGTGGTGCTCTCAGGCACGCCAGCGGCCGTGGCCACCGTGACCGGGGCACTCCGCTGCAAGCGGGCCATCCCCCTGGCAGTGTCCGGGGCCTTTCATTCACCGTTCATGGCCGAGGCGGCGGCCCTTTTTTCCGAAGAGCTCGAGCGTGTGCCCTTCCGCCAGGCCACTGTGCCCGTCCTCAGCAACAGCGATCCCACTCCCGAGCGCGACCCGAACGTGCTGAAGAGCCGGCTGAAGCGGCAGATGACCACGGGGGTGCGCTGGCGGGAAACCATGGCACGCCTGGAGCAGGACGGCATCCTCACAGTCGTGGAGATTGGTCCAGGCAACGTGCTCAGCGGTCTGATCAAACGCAGCTGCCCGGGGGTGCAAACCGCCCAGGTGGGGAGTGTCAACGATCTGGTGCTGTGAAACACCCCCTGCTGCATGCCGCTCAAGCCAGCCTCCCCTACCACCTGATGCGGTGGCTGGTGGTGTGGCCGTTCTTTCGCCTGCTGCTGCGGGGTCGCACCGAGGGCAGATCCAGCGTGCCCTCTGAAGGTGGGCTTGTGGTGGTCGCCAACCATGGCTCCCATCTCGATCCCCCGCTCCTGAGTTCTGCCATGGGCCGACCGGTGGCGTTCATGGCCAAGGAGGAGTTGTTCCGCGTCCCTCTGCTCGGGCCCCTGATCCGGGCCTGCGGGGCCTACCCCGTGGCCCGGGGGGCAGGGGATCGGGAGGCCCTGCGCACAGCCTGCCGCAGGCTGGAGGAAGGCTGGGCCACGGGGGTGTTTCTGGATGGCACCCGTCAGGCCGATGGGAGGGTCTCCAGGCCCCTGCCCGGTGCAGCGCTCCTGGCCGCTCGCACGGGCCGTCCCCTGCTCCCGGTGGCGATCATCAACAGCCATCGGGCCCTGGGGCCGGGAGGGCGATTCAAGCTCGTGCCCGTGCATGTGCGCATCGGTACACCCATCCCCCCTCCGGCCTCCACCCGCCGTGCCGATCTGGACGCGGTGACGGAAGCCTGCCAGGGGCAGATCAACCGGATGCTGGATCAAGGACTGATCACCACCCCCCCCCGAATCGCCGAAACCACCCCGCCACCTCTGTTGTCCCCCAGATCCTCAGATCCCGGCCACTGATCACCCAGACTGCAGCCCGAAACCCATCCCCCCAGATTTTTTTTGGCGTTTCCTGCAGGCAGGCATTCCCGCAGGGCACCGACACGGGGGTCAGGTGAATGCCCCGGCTGCCTGCCACGATCCTGCCCACCAGCAGAGCCCGTTCCATGTGGTCACTGCTCGTCACCAGAAGGGCATGGCGAATGTGGGCCTGCCGGAGGTCATCCACCAGGGAGGTGAAATTGGTGAGAGTGTCCCGGGCGCGATAGTCGAGGGTCACCTGGCCGGCCGGCAAGCCCTCCCGCTCCCGAAACAACCAGGTGGCGTATTCCGGGTTCGTGCCACCACTCACCACCACGGGAAGGCCGTCAGCGCGAGCCAGTTGGGCGGCCACCTGTTCCCGGGCCGGATCACCCCCCAGCACGAGGATCATCTGGGGAGGAGGCGGCATGGGCCACCACCATCCCCGGGAGAGCCACACCAGGGAGAGCCCAGCCACCCCCAGGCCCACCAGGGGCACGCGGGGGGGACGGTGCTGCCGGCTCCTGCTCCGATGGGCTGGCCTCACGGGAGCTCCACAGGGCTCGTGGGGTAAAGGGGCACCACGGCAGCCCAGGGGGCCGTTCTGCCGAGCCGTGCTGCTTCCTGACTCATGGCGAGCAATTCCCCTGCATCGGCGGGTATCTGGGGCTGGGCGGGATAACGGACGTGGCTCCCCAGCACCTGAACCACGTCCCCCTCCTGGCGATACAGGCGGGGAGGATCCAGCTCCGCCACCCCCCCAGGATGGCTGGCATCCAGGCGATAAAGGCCTGCCACCACCCCATGGCGCGGGAGCTCCTGACAGAGGATCACAGGGTCGGAGGAGGGGTTCCCGGCCAGCAGACGTCGGGCCATGAGGTGGAAACTGCTGATCCCATCGAGGGGCAAAGCCAGCTGCTGGCAGAGGGTGCGCGCCATGGCCACGGTGAGGCGGGTTCCCGTGAATCCCCCCGGCCCGGTGGCCACGGCCAGACGGGCCAGGTGAGACCACTCCCGGGCGGGGAGCACGGTCTCCACACAGGGCAGGAGATCATTGGCCAACCCTCTCCCCAGGGGAAAGGCTTTGAGCACAGGGCTCACCTCCTGGTGTCCCATAGGCTGCAGGCCCACGCCCAGGCTCTCACTAGAGCTGTGAAGAGCCAGCAACCACCCCCCGGCGCCGGGATCCACAGGACCGGGATCCACCGATTCCCTCATGCCGGGATGGCCTCTTCCGGCCGCAGGCGCTGCCAGTGGCCGGGATCGGCGACAAAACTCTCACAAGCCTGCACATCCCATTCCATGCCGACAGCGCCGCCGGGCAGTTCACGGATCTGAATGTGCACGTCGGGCCGCACGGGGCGAAAGGTGGGCTGGGGATTGAGATGGGGAACGCCATGCTGGCGCTCCACCGCGTGGTAGGCCTGACAGCGATCCACCCAGTGGCAATCCACGCAGATACACATGCCGCCTGATCCAACGGGCCTCCCCATTTTGGCGTGTGACTCCATGCCCCACCAGGCGCTGTGGGCGGTTCTTGCTCCCAGAACATGGCCGTTGCCGTTTCACCTCCTCCCCCCCGGAAGCGCCCTGGTCGGGGGGGCGGTGCGGGATGGGCTGATCGGGCGGCTGGTAGAACGGCCGGATCTGGATCTGGTGGTTCCGGGAGATGGGTTGGCCCTGGCCCATCACTTCGCGAGGGAGCTGGGCGGGACAGCCGTGGATCTGGATCGGGAGCGGTCCATCGGCCGGCTCGTGCTGAAGGGCTGGACCCTGGACTTTGCCCAACAGGCGGGAAACTCCCTCGGGGAGGACCTGAACCGGCGGGATTACACCGTCAATGCCATCGCCCTTCGTCTTCCCCTTGGCCAGGAGACATTGGCCCTGATCGACCCCCTCCAGGGCCTGGAGGATCTCCGGCAGCAGCGGATGCGGGCCATTTCCGAGGGGAATCTGCTGGACGATCCGCTCCGGCTGCTCAGGGGCCTGCGGCTGGCCACCGAGCTGCACTTTGCGCTCACCGACCAGACCTGGGAGTGGATCCTGCGCCACCGGCTCCGCCTGGCCTCGGTGTCCGGGGAGCGGGTTCTGGCCGAGTTGCAACGACTGGTGGGCTGTTTGGAAGGGACGAGGGGGATCGACCTGCTCCTGCAGAGCGGCCTGCTTGAAGCTTGGAAACCCCGCGCAGAAGGCTCCCCTCCTTCCCTGTCACTCGCCCATCTCTCTCCCTCCCAGGCCAAAGCCCGGGGATTCACCGAGGAAGAAACAGCCCAGGCCCTGCCATTGGCCAGGCTGGCCGCCCTGCTGGATGGGGCCGGCCTTGAGGCCTTGCATGCCAGTCAGAAGCTTCGGCGACGCTGCCGGCAGGTGCGGCGCTGGCGACAGCGGTTGGCGTCCGAGGACCATCCTGAATCCACGGGCTTCAGCGGCCTTCCGGAGGCTGAACAACTGGAGTTGCATCGGCAGATGGGGGAGGATCTGCCCGCCCTTCTTCTGGAGCTGATGCCTCCCGCAGCCGAGGCCGCACTTCTGCGGTGGCGCGATCCGGAGGATCCCCTGTACCACCCCAAGTCGCCCCTCGATGGGCGCAAGCTTCAGGAGGAGTTGAAGCTGTCTTCGGGGCCCCGCCTGGGGCAGCTTCTCGACCACTTGACCGCCGAGCGCGCTTTCGGCCGGCTTCCCAGAGGGGCCTCCGATCAGCAGATCCTGACGGTGGCCCGAACCTGGCTGAAAGCCCAGGGTGACCCTCGCCATGATTAACTTCATGATGCAACGGCGTTCCACCGCCTGGCGCAGTCTTTCTCTTCTGCCACACCTTCCATGAGCCTTCGTCTTTATGTCGGCAATCTGCCGAGCGTTTTTGATGTCAAGGAGCTGGAGGCTCTGCTCAATGGTGTGGGAGAGGGCATCCGGTTCAAGGCCGTGAATGATCGTGATACGGGAGCATGCAGAGGGTTTGGCTTCGCCAATGTGGACGATCCCAACCTTGCCGAAGCCCTTATTGCCCAACTCAATGGGCACGACTTTGGCGGCCAGGCGCTGCGCATCGAGCTGTCCGAGCGCCGCGACAACCGCAGCGGGCCCCAGTCCAGGGATGATCGTCGCCCTGGCGGCAGCAGCCCCAGCCCCGTCCGCAAAGCCGCCGACAAGGTGGTGCACGCCGACCAGGTGGAGACCAACGCACCCGATCCCCGCTGGGCTGGGGAACTGGCCAAGCTGAAAAGTCTGTTGGCCAACCAGACGGTTGGGGTCTAGGCGTCAGCCGATGGCCCCCTCCAGCCCCCTTCTCTGGGATTGGCGGGGCCATCGCATCGGCTGGGTTCGGGAGGGCCCCCCGGGAGCGCCGCGAGCGGTCGTTCTGATCCATGGTTTCGGGGCCAACAGGCGCCATTGGCGGCACAACATCCCCGTGTTGGCGGAAGCAGCCGAGGTGTTTGCCATCGACCTGCTGGGATTTGGCTCCAGCGCCAAACCCCCCTCCCGATTACAGGGAGAGATTCCCCGTCCTGGTGCGGTGCTGTATGGCTTTGCTCTCTGGGCAGAGCTTGTCGCTGATTTTGCACAGCAGCACGTCCGCGAGGGATCCCCTGGGAGGGAGGTGATCCTGGTGGGCAATTCCATCGGTGGAGTGGTCGCCCTGGCCAGCGCCAAGCTTCTGAGCCAGAGAGGAACCCCTCCGAAGGAAGTGATCCTGATCGACTGTGCCCAAAGAACACTTGATGAGAAAAGGGTTCACGAACTCCCGCTCCTGCAGCAGCTCACCCGCCCGCTGCTGAAACGGATGGTTCAGCAGCGGTGGCTCACCACGTCCCTGTTTCGCTTCTTCGCTCGCCCTCCCTACATTCGCCGGGTGTTGGCGGTGGCTTACCCCACGGGGGCCCATGTGGATGACGAACTGGTGGATCTGCTCTATCAACCATCCACCGATCCGGGAGCAACGGAAAGTTTTCGGGGCTTTGTGAATCTGTTCTCCGACGTGCTGGCCCCCGATCTCCTGGCTGACCTGCCGGTGCCCGTGAGGATGATCTGGGGCAGCAGGGATCCCTGGGAATCCACCGCGGAAGCGCAGCGGTGGGCACGGGAGTTCCCCATCATCCGCGAGCTGCGGGTGTTGGAGGGTCTGGGGCACTGCCCCCACGATGAGGCCCCGGACAAGGTGAACCCCATTCTTCTGGAGTGGCTAGGGCAGAACTAGTGCACCTGAGCCAGTACGTAGGAGAGGGGAAGATCGAGAAGTTTGCCGGCCGTGGGCACAAACGCCCGCCGGTTGAACACATCAAAATCCTGCCGTTCAATCACATCGAGGATGCCCCGATAGAGCCGCAGGGAGGCCCAGACCGGCCAGCGGGCATCAGCCGACAACCAGCGGACACCCTCCTCCGATCGGGCAAACCACTCTCGGGCTCGGGCCAGTTGGAAAGCCATGAGAGCGCGCCAGTTGTCATTCAACTGACCACTGAGAAGGTCGGATTCCGCATAACCAAACTGTTTCATCTCATCCTGCGGGAGATAGATCCGACCCCTGGCCCGATCCTCCCCCACATCGCGAAGGATGTTGGTGAGCTGATTAGCGATGCCAAGGGCGATGGCCGCTTCGGTGGGATCCGGTCGCTCGCTCCATGGCGCTGAGGTATAGGCAGGGTCAAGACCCATCACGGCCTGACTCATCAGACCGACCGTGCCCGCCACCCGATAGCAGTAGAGCTCCAGCTCGGCAAAGCTGGCATAGCGGAGCTTTCGGACGTCCATCCTCTGGCCTTCGATCATGTCGAGGTAGGCCTGTTTGGGCTGGGGGAACCGCTCCATGGTGTCCACCATCACCCGGTCGAGATCATCCACGGTGCGCCCTTCAAACAGAGCGCGGGTGCGATCTTCCCAGGCATCGAGACGGGCCAGCAGGGTTTCAGCAGGCAAGGCCTGGGCCTGTGGGCTGTCCATCAGCTCGTCGGTGCGCCGGCACCACACATAGATGGCCCAGATCGCCCGGCGCTTGGCTGGTGGCATCAGCAGGGTGCCGAGATAGAAGGTTTTGGCCCATTGGGCGGTTTCCTGCCGGCATTGCTCGTAGGCCTCCTCCAAGGTGGTCTGGGGTTGCAGGGAGGGGGTGGAACCCAGCACAATCACCTTCCCGCGGCGGCGCCCGCCAGTTCCGGGGAGGGAGACCCCGAAGGAGCTGTTCCTGAAATCACCTGGGCGCAGAGCTTGCCGCTGAGCACAGCACCTTCCATGGACGCCAGATACCGTTGCATGGTGAAATCTCCAGCCAAGAAGAAATTGGAAATGGGCGACTTCTGATCCGGCCTCAGCTGCTGGCAACCAGGCACGGTCTTGTAGACAGACAGCGGCGTTTTCACAACGATCGACTTGCGCAGTTGGGCGGGTTGATCCGTGGCAAAGTGCTGGGGGAAGAGCCGCTTCAGCTCCTCCATGGTGGCCGCCACGATATCTGCATCCGATCTGCCGATCCAATCCTTGGCAGGGGCAAAAACAAGTTCCAACATGGATCGATCGGGATCAGCATATTCCTTGCAGGTGTTGCTCATATCCGCATAGACACTCAGCAGTTCGCTCCGACTGAACAGCAAGTGGTCGATCTCGGTGAGCTTGCGATCAAACCAGAGGTGAATGTTGATCACCGGCACACCATTGAGGCCAGACAGCCTGGAGAAATAGGGAATCTGCTTCCATGGCTCGGGCAACAAGAGCTTCAGGGGATCCACAGGCAGGGCGCTGACGTAGGCATCGGCTTGAACCTGCTGGACCCCATCGCCGCGGCCGCCCATGCGGAAGGCCGCCACAGTGCCATCCGGATGGAGCTCGATCCCCCGCAGGGCCCGTTCCAGCACCACTTCACCACCCTTCGAGCAGATGTAGTCCACCAGAGGTTCACAGAGGCGTTGAGGCGGGTTGCCATCCAGAAACGCCATGCGGGAGCCATCCCGCTCCTGGAGAAAGCGATTCAAGGCTGTGAGCACAACCGTGCTGGAGATCTCATCGGGTCCGATGAAATTCAACGCTTTGCTCATGGCGAGAAAAACTTCATCATTGACCCGCTCAGGAATGTTGTGAATCCTGAGCCATTCGCTCCAGGAATAGCTGTCGCAATCCTCCACATAATTCTGACCACGCAGCATGGCGGGCACCAGGCCCAGTCCGAAGGCGATCTTCTCCGGCCAGCTGAGCATGTCGTTATTCGAAAGGATTGCTGCAACCCCATTGATGGGAGCCGGAAGATCAGGAAAATCAAAGCGGCTGTAGGTGCCCGGCACATCCCTTTGATTGAAGATCATGCTATGGCTCTTCCACTGCAGGCGATCCTCGATGTCCAGCTCCGCGAATAACTGACGCATATTGCGGTAGGCACCAAAAAAGATGTGCAGCCCTGTTTCGTACCAATCTCCATCGCTGTCCTGCCAGGCCGCCACCTTGCCCCCGAGCACGTCCCGCGCCTCGTAGACCACTGGGGTGTGACCGGCATCGCAGAGATATTTGGCGCAGGACAAACCAGCCAACCCGGCCCCTGCAATGGCAACGCGCATAGCGGTCCCAGACACTGGGGGCAACCTTATCGGTCTGCAGCACCAGGGCGCTGACCGGCCCCCTCGGGGGCCTGGCTTCTCCCTAGAGTTTCCTGCATTCACGACCCCCCCGTTCATCCCAGACCATGGACACGCTTCTGAAGTCCACCACCCGGCACGTGCGGCTGTTCACGGCCCGGGTGGAAGGGGGTGATCTGGTGCCCGATGCCAGCCAACTGACCCTAGACCTGGATCCCGATGGGGAGTTCCTCTGGGATGGGGAGGTGGTTCGGAAGGTGCAGGATCGCTTCCGACAACTCGTGGCCGCCCATGCAGGAGAAGATCTCAACGACTACACCCTTCGGCGCATCGGTTCGGAGCTTGAGGGTTATCTCCGCGAGCTTCTACAGGCTGGTGAGCTTCGCTACAACCCTGATTGCAGGGTGTTGAACTATTCGATGGGTCTGCCCCGCAGCCCTGAGGCCCTGTGACCAGATCCCGACCTGACAACCGGGGAGAGTTCTCTGACGACCGGAGCCCATGGCGCGGCGGTCGGGACGAGGCCAGGGCATGGGGGGGTCGCAGCCCAACCTACGGAAGGCCTGAGAGGGAGTTTCGCTATCGCAACGATCCAGGCCTGGAGGATCGTGGAGGGGGGCGAGGTCCTGGGCAGGGGGGAGGAGGCAACCCCGGCGGTGGCGGCTTCAATGTGGCCACGGCCGCTCTTCTGGCGGGGGTGCTCGTGGTGGGCATCGGCATCGGCAGCGCGGTGACCAGCACCACCCAGGGCAATCAGGGCAACATCGCCAGCAGCCAGCAGCTGGACATGGCCGTGCCCGACCCGGAATTCTGCAAGCAGTGGGGTGCGAGCGCTTTTGTCATGGATATCGAGCTTTACACCACGATGAATCCCAGCAGCAGTTTCGTGACCCAACCCACCCTCCAGCCCGGTTGCGTGATTCGCAGGGAAAACTGGAGTGTGCTCCAGAAGCAGGGCGCTGTGACGGCCGAGCAGATGCGGGAATGCAAGCAACGCATGAACACCTTTGCCTACATCGGGTCCATCCGCGACAAACCGATCGTGCGCTGTGTTTATCAAACCGACATCACCGGAAACAAGTTCCAGATGCCTGGGGTGGCGGGAGCGGCGGATGATTCGGTCGGCGTCACTCCGGAAGGCGACCAGTTCTGAGGGATCAGCTCAGGTGGGCAGCACCGGGGTGGGCACTTCCGCGGCCCTGGCCTGGGTGGGTTGACGCAAGGGACTTTCAGGGCTGGCGAACACGGGCAGCACCTCCTTCCGGAAGGCTTCCGCAGCCCTGGAGCAATATCGAGCGGGATGGCTGATCAACTTGAGTTGTCTGCGCACTTGCAGATCGGCCACTTGAGGCCTGTGCAGGCTGCCGGAGGCGAGCTCTCTCTCGATGGACACCACTGGCAGGAAAGCTGCTCCAAGGCCGGATTGGACGGCATTCTTGATGGCTTCAAACGAGTTCAGCTCCATTTCAATCTTCATCCGGCCCACATCCAGCTTCGAGCGGGAGAGGAGTTGGTCCACCATTTTGCGGGTGGTGGACTGGGCGTCGAGGCACACAAAACCCAGCCGGTAAAGATCCTCCTTGGTGAGTTCAGGCAAGCGGGCCAGGGGATGTTTCGGGGGCAGCACCAGGGCCAGTTCATCGTTGGCATAGGGCACCACTTGGAGCAGGTCGTTCAGATCCGGGGGCAGCTCCCCGCCGATGATGGCCAGATCCACCTGGCCATTAGCAACTCCCCAGGCTGTGCGTCTGGTGCTGTGCACCTGGAGCTGAACCGACACCTCGGGATACTTCTGCCGGAACAGGCCGATCATCCTTGGCATTAGATAGGTGCCGGTGGTCTGGCTGGCGCCCACGATCAGGGATCCACCCTTGAGATTATGGAGATCGTCCAGGGCCCGGCAGGCTTCCTGGCATTGGCTGAGGATGCGGTCGCAGTAACTGAGAAGCAGATGGCCTGCCTCCGTGAGCTGGGCTTTGCGACCGCCCCGATCAAACAGGGCCACATCCAGCTGCTTCTCAAGGTTCTGGATCTGCAGACTGACCGCCGGCTGGGTCACATAAAGGCTGTCGGCAGCTTTCTTGAAGCTGCCTTCGCTGGCAATCGCCCGAAGGATGCGCAGCTGATCAAGGGTGAAAGGCAGATCTGCCATGGGCTCTGGGGGTCCTCGGTGTGGTCCTCGGAAGGGGCCTCGGGTTGGCCGATGGCTGAACCGGCAAGTCGGCACCAACTGTAAAGGGGTTGCCGGTTGGCAGACTGATCTCACACGACTTGCGTTACGCAGCGAACGTTGATGGCCAGCTCCCCCCACCACAGCAGTTGGGTGATGGCCCTTCTCCTCCTTGGTTTCGGCGTGCTTCACAGCGGGGGGGCGGCCCTGCGGCCCTGGGGGGCGGCGCGGATCGGCGAACGGGCCTGGCGCCTGCTGTTCGCAGTGATCAGCATTCCCGCTGCCGTCCTCGTCATCGCCTACTTCCTCAGCCACCGCTACGACGGCATCCGCCTCTGGAATCTTCAGGACCAACCCTGGATGGTGCCGGTGGTGTGGGCAGGAACGGCCCTGAGCTTCTTCTTTCTGTATCCCGCCACCTACAACCTGCTCGAGATTCCAGCCGTGCTTAAGCCCCAGGTACGGATCTATTCCGAGGGAATCATGCGCATCAGCCGCCATCCTCAGGCCGTGGGCCAGGTGCTCTGGTGCGCGACCCATCTGCTCTGGATCGGCACCAGCTTCATGGTGGTCACCTGTCTGGCCCTGATTGCCCACCATGGGTTTGCCGTGTGGCACGGCGATCACAGACTGCGCAAGCGCTTTGGTGCCGCCTTTGAGGAATGGCGGGACAGCACCTCCGTTCTCCCCTTTCAGGCGGTCTGGGATGGACGGCAGCAGCTTCAACCGGGGGAATTCGTGAAGCCCTCCCAGGTGGGCATCGCCGTGGCGGTGGGGGTGATCTGGTGGGCCCACCGCTGGATCGGATCCGCCGCCACGGCGTTCTCCCGCACGGCCTTAGCCCACTGGCTGGGCTGAGGTGACCGAGATGGCTGAATCCCGGGGACAGCCTGACTACACTCCACTGACGCTTGAGTGATGGGGATGCCTGCTGCTGACCTGGCCTGGTTGATACCCCTGTTGCCCCTAGTGGGTGCCTGCATCACAGGCCTCGGCCTGTTGAGTTTCAACCGCACGGTGAACCGCCTCCGAAAGCCGGTGGCCTGGTTTCTCATCACCTGTGTGGGGGCGGCCGCCGTTCTCAGTTTCGCCGTGCTCTACGAGCAACTCGCCGGCGGAGCCCCGCGGGAAGTGCTCTTTGACTGGGCGAGTGCAGGCACGTTCAACCTGCAGATGGGCTTCAGGGTGGACCCCCTTGGAGCCGTGATGCTCTGCCTGGTCACCACCATTGCCCTGCTGGTGATGGTCTATTCCGATGGATACATGGCCCACGACAAGGGCTATGTCCGTTTCTTCACCTATCTAGCCTTGTTCAGCAGCTCGATGCTGGGCCTGGTGATCAGTCCCAATCTGCTCGAGATCTACGTGTTCTGGGAGCTGGTCGGGATGTGCTCCTACCTCCTAGTGGGCTTTTGGTATGACCGGGATGGAGCCGCCAATGCGGCCCAGAAGGCATTTGTCGTCAACCGTGTTGGCGACTTCGGATTACTGCTGGGCATCCTCGGCCTGTTCTGGGCCACGGGGAGTTTCGGTTTTGAAACCATCGGCCTTCGTCTCCAAGAGGCGGTGGCCGATGGGCGGATCACCACGGGCGTGGCCGTTCTCCTCTGCCTGCTGGTGTTCATGGGACCCATGGCCAAATCCGCCCAATTTCCGCTCCATGTGTGGCTCCCCGATGCGATGGAGGGGCCCACGCCCATCTCCGCCCTGATTCATGCAGCCACCATGGTGGCCGCAGGGGTGTTTCTCGTTGCCCGCCTGCAGCCCGTGTATGCCCCTTACCCCATGGTCCAGATGGTGATTGCCGTGATCGGCACCATCACTCTCTTTTTGGGAGCCTCCATTGCCCTCACCCAGCAGGATCTCAAAAAGGGCCTGGCCTACAGCACCGTCTCCCAGCTGGGCTACATGATGCTGGCCATGGGCTGTGGGGCTCCTGTGGCAGGAATGTTCCATCTGGTGACCCATGCGTTCTTCAAGGCCATGCTGTTTCTCGGCTCAGGCTCTGTGATCCACGCGATGGAGGACGTGGTGGGTCATGACCCGGTGCTGGCCCAGGACATGCGCCTGATGGGGGGACTGAGAACGTACATGCCAATCACCGCCATCACCTTCCTCATCGGCTGCATCGCGATTGCCGGCATCCCCCCCCTGGCGGGCTTCTGGAGCAAGGATGAAATTCTTGGCCAGGCCTTTCACACCTTCCCTCTCCTCTGGGCAGCAGGCTTTCTGACGGCTGGCATGACAGCGTTTTACATGTTTCGCCTCTACTTCCTCACCTTCGAAGGCAGCTTCCGTGGCCACGACAAGGCTGTTCAGGCCCAACTGCTTGCTGCAGCTGGACGGGTGAGCGATGGGGAAGAAGGTCACTCCAGCCACGGCTCCTCCCATCCCCATGAGTCAGGCTGGCAGATGGCGGCGCCCCTGGTGGTTCTGGCCGTGCCTTCGATGTTGATTGGCCTGCTGGGAACCCCCTGGAACAGCCGTTTCGCAAGGGTTCTAGATCCTGAAGAAGCAGCCGAAATGGCCCACCACTTTTCCTGGAACGAGTTCCTGCCTCTGGCGGGTTCATCAGTGGCCATTTCGGTGGCCGGGATCAGCCTGGCCGTTCTGGCCTACTTCCTGCAACGCATCGACCTTGGGCAGGCCGTGGCAGCCCGCTTCCCTGCGGTGAACAATTTCTTTGCCAATAAGTGGTATCTGGATGCCATCAACGACAAACTCTTTGTACAGGGGAGTCGCCTGTTGGCCAAGCGGGTGCTCGATGTGGATTCCAAGGTGGTGGATGGGGTTGTGAATCTCACGGGCCTGCTCACCCTGGGGAGCGGGGAAGGGCTCAAATACTTTGAAACTGGACGAGTGCAGTTCTACGCCTTGATCGTTTTTGGTGGCGTGATCGCCATGGTGGTGTTGTTCAGCGCCTTCGGCTGATGTGTGACATCCCCCATCGGAGCATGGTCTGACGGGAAGATATTTCTACACTTCCAATAGCGATTTTTTAGGCCGTGCCCTTCCCCTGGCTCAGTGCCGCAATTCTTTTGCCGATCGCCGCTGCTCTGCTCATCCCTTTCATTCCGGATGAGGGGGATGGACGCAAGGTCCGCTGGTATGCCCTGGGAGTGGCCCTCACCACCTTCCTGCTCACCGTAGGGGGTTACCTCAATGGCTACGACCCGTCCGTCGAAGGTCTGCAATTGGTGGAACGGGTCACTTGGCTCCCTGATCTGGGGCTGGCCTGGTCCGTCGGAGCCGACGGCCTGTCGATGCCCTTGATCCTCCTCACCAGCTTCATCACAGCCCTAGCCTGCCTGGCGGCCTGGCCGGTGACGTTCAAGCCGAAGCTCTTCTACTTTCTTCTCCTCGCCATGGATGGCGGCCAGATCGCGGTCTTCGCCGTCCAGGACATGCTGCTGTTTTTCCTGGCCTGGGAGCTGGAACTCATCCCCGTGTATCTGCTCCTCGCCATCTGGGGAGGAAAGAAGCGGCAATACGCGGCAACAAAATTCATTCTTTACACCGCCGGCAGTTCCCTCTTCATTCTGCTGGCCGGACTGGCGATGGCGTTCTATGGCGGTGGGACTCCGACCTTTGAATACACAGCACTGGCCGCGAAAGGGTTCACCACTGGTTTTCAGATGATTTGTTATGCAGCCTTTCTGATTGCTTTTGGCGTCAAATTACCCATTGTTCCCCTGCACACCTGGCTCCCCGATGCGCATGGAGAAGCCACCGCACCGGTGCACATGTTGTTGGCGGGCATCCTGCTCAAGATGGGAGGCTATGCCCTGCTCCGTTTCAACGTGCAGATCCTTCCAGATGCCCATGTAAAGTTTGCTCCTTTTCTTGTTGTTCTAGGGGTAGTCAATATCATTTATGCTGCCCTCACCTCCTTTGCCCAACGCAATCTGAAGCGAAAGATTGCCTACAGTTCGATCAGTCACATGGGATTTGTGCTGATCGGCATTGGCAGCCTCAGTGCCCTTGGAACCAGCGGTGCCATGCTGCAGATGGTGAGCCATGGCCTGATCGGAGCAAGCCTGTTCTTCCTTGTGGGTGCCACCTACGACCGCACCCACACACTCCAGCTTGATGAAATGGGTGGGGTGGGCCAGAAGATGAGAAAAATGTTTGCTCTCTGGACTGTCTGCTCCCTCGCTTCCCTCGCCCTCCCTGGGATGAGTGGCTTTGTTTCCGAGCTGATGGTGTTTGTGGGATTTGCCACCAGCGAAGCCTATACCCTTGGTTTCCGTATTCTAATCTCTATCCTCGCGGCAATCGGCGTGATTCTGACTCCCATTTATCTGCTGTCGATGTTGCGGGAAATCTTCTTTGGCAAGGAGAATGCCGAACTGGTTTCTCACACCAACCTTGTGGATGCGGAACCCAGGGAGATCTACGTGATTGCCTGTTTATTGATTCCGATCATCGGTATCGGCCTCTACCCCAGGATCATGACGGACAGCTATCGAGCCTCAATCGAATCCTTGGTTCGACGGGAAGGTTTGGCATTCGCCAAGATGGCCCCTCTCCCCCTTAAAAATGTCTTCCGATCCAGTTCGTCGATCTCTGGGCTACCTGCAGTTGCCATACAGGCTCCACCATTGACAACCTTCCACCCCACCCCCTAAGCCGGTAACACTACGCTGCCTCCCCCGTGCGTCAGCTCAATTTCCTGCTGATCTTCAGCTTTGGTCTGGCCATGGTGATGTTCACTCTGGAAAACACCACGCCCACCACGGTGCATTTCCTCCCAGGAGTGAGCTTCACCTTCCCCCTGGCTGCCCTGCTTCTCCTGGTGGGCGGCCTTGGAGCAACAGCTGCCTGGATCTATGCCGTTTGGAGCGGGGTGGTGCGCAAGGTGGAAACCCTTCAAAACGACGGCGAGCAAGAAGCCCAACGGGTGCGCATTCAGGAGCTGGAGAACGATTTACAGCGCTATCGCGCCACTGTGGATGCCCAGCTGGGCCTTCTCCCTGCTGCCGGAGAGAGCACCGCCCCCTCCGAGAGTCGCTGAACACTGCGGATCTGGCCTGAAGCTGGGTCTGGATTGTGCTGGACGGGATAGGTACCTTGAGCAAATCGTCAGGTTGGGGGATCTGTGGCAGAAGCGGGCGCCCGCATGGCGATCCGGATGTTGCAGGACGCCGCCGAGCGGGGCGAGATCGATCCCTGGGATGTGGATGTGATCGCGGTCATCGATGGCTTTCTGGACAAACTGCACCAACGGATCTCAGCTCCCTGCCTGGCCCTGGGCCAGGGAACCAGGTTTGAACAGGATCTTGCAGAAAGCAGCGAGGCCTTTCTGGCGGCGTCGGTCCTGGTGGGTCTGAAGGCCGAACTGCTGGAGAAGGTCAATGTCCCCCCGCCTGAGGCGGACGATGCCTTTTTTGTCGATGAGGGCGATCTGGAATCCGATCAGGATCTGCAGATCCTCCTGCCCCTCCGTCCGGAGCGCCAGCTTCTCCGTCGCCCGGTTGCTCCTCCCCCCCTGCAACGACCCGTCAGTCTTGGGGAATTGATCCGCCAGTTGGAGGACATTGCCGAGCGCCTGGAGCAGGAGGAGCGCCGGCCCCGACAACGGGGAGGCCGGCGCTTCAGCGAACGGATGGCCATTGCCCAGGTGGCCGCCTTGGCCCACAGAGAAAAATTGCCGGAAACCACGGCTGCGCTGAACTCCTTCATCCAGAGCGCCTGGCCTGGGGAAGGCCATGGCTGGCTCGATTTCGATGCCCTGGTCGGTGCCTGGGTGAGCTGGACGGCCGATGCACCGGAAGACGATCTGGATCGGGATCGGGTGGGGGTGTTCTGGGCCCTGTTGTTCCTGAGTTCCCAGGGGAAGGTGGAACTGCAGCAGCGGGGAGGCCTGTTCGGGCCCCTTAGCCTGCGGCGCCTCTGGGCCGTGGTTGGGCCCAAGGAAGGCGAGGCCCCTGGGGAAGGGTCAGCTTCCCTGCCGGCTCCGGGAGTGATAGCGGCCTAGGGAAGGCCCTAAAGTGAATGCATTCTGTTTTCAAACGCCTACGAATGAAGGCGATGATTCTCGCGGCAGGAAAGGGAACCCGGGTTCGCCCGATCACCCACACCACGCCGAAGCCGATGATTCCCATCCTGCAGAAGCCAGTGATGGAGTTTCTTTTGGAACTATTGAAGGAACATGGTTTTGACCAGATCATGGTCAACGTTTCCCATCTTGCCGAAGAAATCGAGAATTACTTCCGCGACGGGCAAAGATTTGGAGTTCATATTGCCTACAGTTTTGAAGGCAGAATCGAGGATGGACAACTCATCGGTGATGCCATGGGTTCCGCAGGAGGAATCAAAAGAATTCAGGATTTTCAACCTTTCTTTGACGATACATTCATCGTTCTTTGCGGTGATGCTCTCATCGATCTCGACCTCACCGAGGCGGTGAAACGGCACAAAGCAAAAGGAGCCATGGCTAGCCTGATCACAAAGAGAGTGCCCATGGATCAAGTGAGCAGCTACGGTGTTGTCGTCACCGATGAAGACGGCAAGGTGCTCTCTTTCCAGGAAAAGCCTTCTGTAGACGAGGCTGCTAGTGACATGATCAATACGGGCATTTATATTTTTGAACCTCAGGTTCTGGATTTCATTCCCTCTGGAGAAGCCTTTGATATCGGCGCCGATCTCTTTCCCAGGCTCGTAGGAGCTGGGGCAGCGTTCTATGCACTGCCCATGGAATTTGAATGGGTGGATATCGGCAAAGTTCCCGATTATTGGCAAGCCATTCGCAGTGTTCTTCAGGGAGATGTGCGTCAGGTCCAGGTGCCAGGCATTGAGGTGAAGCCGGGCATCTATGCCGGGCTCAATGTGGCCGCGAACTGGGACAAGATCAATGTTCAAGGACCAATTTATGTGGGAGGAATGACCAAAATCGAAGATGGTGCAACGATTATTGGTCCGGCGATGATTGGGCCTAGCTGTCACATATGCGAAGGTGCCACCATTGATAATTCTATTATTTTTGATTATTCCCGCATCGGTCCAGGGGTAAATCTTGTTGAAAAACTTGTGTATGGCCGTTATTGCGTCGATCGCAATGGCGACCACTTTGATCTCCAGGAAGCGGCCCTAGATTGGTTGATCACGGATGCCCGTCGCCAAGACAAGATTTCCCCTTCCCCTCAGCAGAAAGCCCTGGCTGAACTGCTGGGAACCAACTTTGCTCTCAAGGCAAGCTGATCCCCAGTTTCGGACAACTCGTTCAAACCCTGGTCACACCAGCCAGCTTCAGAATCTCCGGAATACGTTCCTCCGCCTTCACAGCCATTAGGTGAACGCCCTGGGCAATGGTGGCGTAGCTGCAGATCTGTTCAGCAGCGATGGTTATTCCCTCTTTGGCTGGATCTGCCGATCCGGCCAGACGATCAATCAGATGGTCGGGAATGGCCGCGCCAGGCACAACCCTGTTGATGAACTGGGCATTGCGGGCGGATTTGAGCAGAAACACACCCGCCAGAACCGGTATCCCCAAGGGGCCGGTGATCTCCTCCACAAACCGCTTCAGAGCCTCCGGATGCATCACCATCTGGGTTTGCATGAAGCGGGCCCCGGCCTCCACCTTCCTGCGCACCCGACTGGCCAACCCACTCCAGCTCGGGGAGTGGGGGTCGGCTGCGGCCCCGCACAGCAGCTGGATTCCTCCATCCGGCAAGGATCCCTTCACCGGATCGGCCCCGGCGTTAAGGCTGGAAACCAGCCTTAACAGGCGGACGGCCTCCAACTCGTTCACGGGCCGCGCTTCGGGCTGATCGCCGGCGCGCACGGGATCCCCCGTGAGACACAAAACATTGGGAATCCCCAGGGCGTGGGCCCCCAGGAGTTCAGCTTGGAGGGCGATGCGATTGCGATCCCGGCAGGTGAGCTGCAACACGGGCTCAATGCCTTGCTCCAACAACAGCCGGCAAACCGCCAAACTGCTCATCCGCATCACAGCCCTACTGCCGTCCGTCACATTCACGGCATGGACGAGGCCCTTCAATCCAGCGGCAGCCTCCAGGGTGCGTGTCACATCCCCTCCGCGGGGAGGAGTCACCTCAGCCGTGATGGTGAACTGGCCGGACTCCAGAGCTTGAGCAAGCTTCACAGAAAACAGCTTCGATCGGCAACATCATGAACCAGGATCCTCCCTAGGATGACCAGACTGGAATGGTCTCCATGCCCGAGAGCAACCTCCGCGACCAGCCAACACCCCAAGGCGTTGAGGTGATCCGGGCAGATCTCTCGGAGCGGGAG
>JAYKIG010000096.1:0-35930 GCA_035286045.1 Cyanobacteriota bacterium
GTGAGCAGATCCGCTCCCAGATGGAGGAAACCGATTCCTCCTACGACAAGGAGAAGCTTCAGGAGCGACTGGCCAAGCTCAGTGGTGGCGTGGCCGTGGTGAAGGTGGGAGCTGCCACCGAAACCGAGATGAAGGACAAGAAGCTGCGCCTGGAAGATGCCATCAACGCCACCAAGGCAGCTGTTGAGGAAGGCATCGTGCCCGGCGGCGGCACCACCCTGGCCCACCTGGGTCCTGTGCTGGAAGAGTGGGCAGCATCCAACCTGTCCGGTGAGGAGCTGATCGGCGCCCAGATCGTGGCCGCTTCTCTCAACGCACCGCTCAAGCGCATCGCTGAAAATGCTGGCGCCAACGGAGCCGTGATTGCTGAGCACGTGCGCAACAAGCCCTTCAACGAGGGTTATAACGCTGCCACGGGCGAGTATGTCGACATGCTGGCCGCTGGCATCGTCGATCCCGCCAAGGTGACCCGCTCCGGCCTGCAGAATGCCGCCTCCATCGCCGGGATGGTTCTAACCACGGAATGCATCGTGGCCGATCTGCCGGAGAAGAAGGAGGCTGCCCCTGCAGGGGGTGGCATGGGTGGTGGCGACTTCGACTACTGATCTGCCAGAGCCCAAGGGGGTGGGTTTCCCCCCCTTTTTCTTTAAGGGGGACGAAAGTCCCCCTTTTTTTGGGCTTTTCTCCCAGTCTGCCCTCAGCGCGTCAGGGCACATCGCCAGTGTGGACGTGGAAAGACTGATGAAAAACGGAAGCGACTGCTGACAGGATTGTTAAAAGACTCGTAAAGGCTTCCGCTCCAGCCAGCGCCCCGAACCCTGCCAACTAGCATGGAGCAACGGTCATTCGTGGCAATCAAGCCTCAAGAATTTCCCAATCAAGATACAGACAACATGACGACACTCCAGCCTCAATCCTGGAAAGCCAAACTGGCGGACCAAATCCCCCCCCAGATGGCCGAAGAAATCGACACCTTTGAAAACCAGATGGTGTTGCGTTGCCAAGGGAAGATTGAGGACAAGGTTTTTGCTGAATTGCGGTTGCGACGGGGGGCCTACGGCCAGCGCTACGACAATGGGTTCCGCCATGACGGCGAAAAGACACAGGAGATCGCCTTCCCCCATCCGGATCTGACCAAAGGACCGGAAACGAAGTGGGAGGCTCCAGGGATGCAACGGATCAAGATCCCCTACGGCGGCCTGACCGCTGCTCAAATGGAGGTGTTGGCGGATATCGCTGAGGAATATTCAGACAACATCCTGCATGTGACCACGCGACAGGATTTTCAATTGCACTTCATTTCGCTTGAAGACACCCCGGACATGCATCGCCGACTGGCGGCTGTCGGGATCACCACGCGAGAAGCCTGCGGAAACTCCGTTCGTAATGTCACAGCATGCCCTCTGGCTGGAGTGTGTCGGGATGAGGCGTTTGATGTCACGGGATATGCCAATGAAACCGCCAACTACTTTCTTGGGCACAGAGATGTTCAGGATTTCGGGCGGAAATTCAAAATCGCTTTCTCCGGTTGTGCCCAGCACCCCTGCGGGCTCACCTACATGCATGACCTGGGCTTAATTGCCAGCAAGCGCATCGTAGACAACAAGGAAACCTTGGGTTTTGAGCTCTATGTGGGGGGTGGCCTCGGCGCTGTACCGCACCTGGCCAAACTGTTCGATGAGTTCGTGCCGGCTGAGGAATTGCTGCCCCTCTCCCAAGCGATTGCGAGGGTGTACGCGCGCCTTGGGGAGAAGAAAAACCGCAACAAGGCCCGCATCAAGTTTTTGGTGCAGAAGCTGGGCATTGATGAATTCCGTCGCTTGGTGAAAGAGGAGCGGGCTCTCCTTGAACAAGACCCGGAGTGGACGGAGTGGTTGACGGCGATTCCTCAATACACCGAATCCGGACTGGCCAGGCCGGCCTCCGAAGGTCTGGTGATCGAACTGGGTGAAGATGCCGCCGCATTTGAGCTCTGGAAATCCACCAACATCTACGAACAGCGACAGGATGGTTTCGTCTGCGTCACCGTCAATCTGCCCCTCGGCGATCTAACTGCACCCCAGATGCGTGGACTCGCCGATGTGGCCAGGCGCTTCACCCCTGATGCAACCCGCACCACCGTGGAGCAGAATCTCCTGCTTCGCTGGATTCATCGCGCTGATCTGCCAGCGCTCTATCAGGCGCTCAAAGCCATCCAACTCCACGCACCGGGCGCAGAAACCATTGCCGATGTGACGGCATGCCCCGGCACAGACACGTGCAAGCTGGGGATCGCCTCCTCGCGGGGGTTGGCTGGGGAACTGAGGCAGCGCATGGCTCTGAAAGGTTGGCAGTACGACGAAACCGTGAAGGACATCCGCATCAAGGTAAGCGGCTGCTTCAACTCCTGCAGCCAGCACACGGTGGCGGAGATTGGCTTCTACGGCTCCAATCGCCTGGTGGATCGCCATCGTGTTCCCCACCTCCACCTCATCCTCGGGGGCGAGTGGGATCGCAATGCCTTCCAATATGGGCAATCTCTGGGTGTGATTCCCACGAAGCGCGTGCCAGAAGTAGTCGACTTTCTGCTGGATCTCTATCTGAAAGAAAAAGAAAAAGGCGAGAAGTTTTCTGCTTTTGTCAATCGCATAGGCAAGAAAGAAATCAAGGAGCGTGTGCATCCCTTCACGGAAGTTCCCCCCTATGCCGACGACCCATCGTTCTACACCGATTGGGGCGATGCCCGGGAATACACCATTGGCGATATCGGAATAGGAGAATGTGCAGGCGAAGTGGTCTCGCTGACCAACTTCGACGTTGCCATTGCTGAGAGTCTGAATTTCGAAGCTACTTTGCTTTTGGAAGGCGGAGGGGAGAACGACAACGTACAAAAGGCTGCCGACAAGGCACTGGCCGCTATGTTGAAAGCAGCCCAGGCCCTTCTCAAGGTGCCGGATGTGGACATCCCAGACGAACCTGAGACGATTGTGCGGGACTTCCGACAATACTTCTACGAAACGGAACTTTTCTTTGATCCATTTGTTCGGGGTAAATTCGCCAGTTACTTCTTCACGGCCTTCGACAATCGTCTGGTACCGGCAACTCTCGATCGAGCGAAGCAATCCGTGGAGGAGGCTCGCTTGTTCATTGAGGCGGCCTATGAATGCCACTCCCGCATGCTCCAGTCTGGTCTGGCATCCACGGAAGCCTTCCATCGTTGGTTCCAGGAGAGGAAACCGGTGACGAACTGACGGATCCCGCGCCACACATCTCCTTTCTTCAACTTCAGAATCCCACGTCACGCTGAACAATGAATGTCGAGCGTTTCTGTCTCAAATTTCCCGCATATCCTGGCCAGGTCGATGAAGCGGCCTTCATCCCCATCTTCCATGAGTGGATCCGCGTCAAAAAGATCCCTGGTGCCCTGATTGACGTGGCGGACTATCGGCACGTGCCGGAAGGTCCTGGGATCATGCTGATCAGCCACGAGATCAATTACGCCATGGACCACGGTGGTGGTCAGTTTGGCCTCTCCGCCCAGCGCAAGTCTGGTGAAGGGTCATCCCACAGGGAGCGAATTGTGGATCTCGCCAAGCGACTAGCCCTCTTTGGTTCGCTCCTGGAAGCGGATGGGCGACTGGGGGGACAACTTCGGCTTGAAGGGGAATCTTTCACTTATGTAGCCAATGACCGCCTCCGGCTTCCGAACAATGACGAGGGCTTTGCTGCGCTCAAGCCCGATCTGGAAGCCGCTGCCTGCATTCTCTACAGCGGTGCACCCTTAACTATCACCCGAGTGAGCAATGATCCCCGTGATCGCCTTAGTGCCGTGGTGGAAACAGCGGGAACGGTGAACCTGGCCTCCCTGGCTTAGCCCTCAGGGGCACTCCGAAGCCTTCAGGGAGGCGCCGAGTTGATCGGCCCGCTCAGCCAGATGAGCTCCCTGATGGGTATAGAACACAAATCCCTTGTGATTGCGATATCGGGGTGGCTTGGACCCTCGCAGCGTGTGCTCGGCCTCCTGGCGGCAGCGGGTCCATTCGGCGTAATCAAAGGCGTCCGCCTGGACATAACCCAGATCCCTGGCGTTGGCCGCTTCCGCTTGTCGGGCCAGATCGGGGCAGATCCCCGCCCGAACGGACCGCACCAGAGCCATTTCCTCTTCCATGGCTGCAGAGGCAAGGCCATCCCGCTGGGTCCGGAGCAGACGACACCCTTGGGGATCGCCAGCGAGGGCCATCCCCTGGACCACGGTGAACACTAAAAGCAGGGTTCCTGTGACCCGCCTAGACGCCAGGGATCACCTCTTGCAGCGTAGGCTGGGAAGAAGGAGGAGGTGCTGTAGTGCGAATGGCAGAATCGCGCTGCAACTCGCGCTCAAGCATGCGGATACGGCTTTCGCGCAAACAATATTTGCAGCCACCGCTGGTTTGTAGGTGCTTCTCCGGAGTGATGGAAATCAACTTCACCGGATGAAGATTGCAACGGATCTGAATCGGAGTTTTATAGCTTTTATAGAGAATCTGACTGTAATCGTAGTGATCAGCAAACCTGGCTCGAGCACGCTGCAAGAAGGTGTCTTGGCTTATAGGACTGCCCATTCCTAAAATGAAAACAGCAACGTTTTCCAAATTTTCGCAGGTTTCCCCCTCCCCGGCGCCGCCCACCATCTTCCGCAATGGATCGTCACGTCAGCTTGAGGGGGAAACAGGCTCAAACACCAATGCCACTCCGTTATTGCAGTAGCGAAGACCTGTGGGTCTGGGGCCATCCTTGAACACATGCCCTTGATGGCCCCCACAACGCCTGCAGTGGTATTCCGTGCGCGGCACCAGAAGTTTGAAGTCGACTTTGGTGCCAAGCGCTCCGGGAAGGGGTTGCCAGAAGCTGGGCCAGCCTGTGCCACTCTCATACTTCGCCTCTCCCTTGAACAGGGAAAGCCTGCAGCCGGCGCAACGATAAACACCCGGACGCTTCTCCTTGTTGAGGGGGCTGGAGAAGGGGGGCTCGGTGCCCTCCTGCCGCAACACCCTGTACACCTCGGGCGGCAAACGGCGTTTCCACTCCGTTTCGCTCAGAGCCCAGCGTGCATCCGCAGCCTTCGAAGCCGCCTCCACGCGACGGGGCAAGACCCAAAGGGGCATGAAACCCCCGAGGCCAGTAGCGACCACTCGCAGACCTGAATGAAGCAAGGCACGGCGTGGGAGGCTCACCGGAGGTCTATCCCACCCATCCGGCGCTGAGAATGACCGCCAGCACAAGAAACAGGGCCATGAGAGTCCAGGAGACGCGGTTGAGGGTGGCCTCCGCACTGCGGGCGCTGGTGAACATTCCGCTGCCGCCGGAAACCAGACCTCCAAGGCCATCGCCCTTGGGACTGTGAAGAAGGATGCTGATGACGAGCAGGATGCCGCTCATCATCCAGATCCAGGAGAGGAAAGACTTCACCATTCAGTCAGTTTAGGGGTCAGACCCGAAGAGTCTGCGAGGACCGTTCCGCAGAGAGGGGAACGGCTGCAGGAGGGATGAGGGATTCCCCACTCATGCGCTCCGGCTTCGGAAGACCCAGGATGGCGAGAAGGGTGGGAGCGATATCGGCGAGCCCACCACCCTCCCGCAGATTGACGTCGGTGCCGTGGCCTGGAAGCTGGCGCTTTTCACCCTCCACCAGAATGACCGGAACAGGATTGGTTGTGTGAGCCGTCCAGGGGCGACCATCCGGGCCTTGCATCACCTCGGCATTTCCATGATCTGCGGTGATGAGCATGGTGCCACCCATGCGCGTTGTTGCCTCCATCAGCTGACCGACACAACGATCCACCATGGTGATGGCTTCAGCTGTGGCTTGCATCTGACCGGTGTGGCCCACCATGTCGGGATTGGCATAATTAATCACAACCAGGGAATAGATCCCTTTGTTGATGGCAGCAATGCAACTCTCCGTCAGCTTCTGTGCTGACATGGCAGGCTCCATGTCGTAGGTGGGCACTCGGGGCGAAGGAACCAGGTGGCGATCCTCTCCTGGGAAAGCCTGCTCAATGCCCCCATTCATGAAATAGGTGACATGGGGGTATTTCTCTGTTTCCGCAGTGCGGAACTGACGCAATCCGTGTTCGGACACCACCTGGCCCAACAAACCGTCCAGGGATTCCGGAGGAAAGGCGACGGCAACAGGGAGACCTTGCTCGTACTGGGTAAAGGTGACGAGATGGAGGGGGTTGATGCGTTCGCGTTCAAACCCTTCAAAATCGGCACAGGCCAGGGCGCGAATCAGCTGGCGCACCCGATCGGGCCGGAAGTTGAAACACACCAGGCCATCCCCGGGCTCGAGCAGTGTGGGAAGAAACCGGACGGGTTCCAGAAACTCATCGCTGGTGTTGTGGCCATAGGCTTCGGCCAGAACCTCCTGAGGCGAGAGGCTGCTCAGGGGGCTGGATTCGGTCAGCAGGCGGTAGGCCTTCTCCGTGCGCTCCCAGCGATGATCCCGATCCATGGCCCAATAACGGCCACACAAGGTGGTGATCTCACCAACTCCAGCCTCCTCGATCAGGGCCGTCACTCGCTCGAGATAGTCAGGACCGCTGGTGGGCGGTGTGTCGCGGCCATCGGTGATCACGTGGATGCAAACCTTATGCAAGCCTCGTGCTGCCGCCCAGCGGAGGAGCCCGCCGAGATGCTCCAGATGGCTGTGGACGCCTCCATCGGAGCAGAGGCCCAGAAGGTGAAGAGGTCGGTCGGTGGCGCTCAGGGTGTCCGCCAGGGCGTTGAGGGCGGGGTTGCGGGCCAGGCTTCCGTCCCGTACGGCCTGGGAGATCCGCACCAGTTCCTGGCGGATGATCCGTCCTGAACCGATGGTGAGATGCCCCACCTCGGAATTGCCCATTTGATCCTCGGGCAGGCCGACGGCACTCCCACTGGCCGCGATCAGTGTGTGGGGATAGGCCTCCCACAGAGCATCCATCACAGGGGTGTGGGCTGCGGTGATGGCGTTGAACTGGCTCTCCTGGCTGTACCCCCACCCATCCAAGATTGCCAGGACAACGGGGGCGACCGGAGGGGCGTCAGCGAAATGGAGCACCGGAGTGGCCGCCTTGTGAGGGACCTGATGGGAAGGAGGGATTGAATTCACCCTAGGCCTGCTCGCTGATGGGCTCTCATCCACGCCAAAACTACATCCAGGCCTTCCGCGCGACCAAAGTGGGTGACAAAGCGTCAGGCTTTGGGAACATCAAATCGAAAAAGCTGACCCTTAGCATCAGGGTCCGATTGCTGGGCAATGTGTTTGGCCCATCCCACATCCGAGCCTGGCGCCCGCATTGAAATTCTCTCCTCTCTGGAGTTGGGACGCACTCTCGATCGCCTGGCCTCCCAGATGCTGGAGTCGGCCAATGAGTCGAAGGATCTCCTGCTGCTGGGCATCCCCACACGGGGTGTGGCCCTGGCCAAGGTGCTGTCCGAGAGGCTCAGTGCCATCGCAGGACATCCCATACCCCATGGCAGCCTGGATCCAACGTTTCACCGGGATGATCTGGCTCGGGTGGGAACCCGGTTGGTGGAGGCCACTTGCCTGCCTTCCAGCATCGATGGACGCCTAGTGGTGCTGGTGGACGATGTGATCTACACCGGTCGCACGGTGCGTGCTGCCCTGGAAGCTCTCCAGTCCTGGGGAAGGCCCAGGAAGGTTCAGCTGGCCGTCATGGTGGATCGGGGACATCGCGAACTCCCCATCCAACCTGATTTCTGCGGCCGCGTGGTACCGACCTCTCGGCAGGAATCCATCAAGCTATGCCTCAGGGAAGTGGATGGAGAAGAGGGGGTGTTTCTTCTGCATCCCTGACGGGGGGCAATCCATCAAACCTTCGTCAGCTCATCGGCCCGGAAGTGGGCACGAAACTTGCCGAAGGCCACAACCACAGGAAGGGTGGGACTGACCGGCCGCCCTTTCCATCCATCAATCACGCTTACCACCTCCCCCTGCTGACCCTGAAGGTCAAAGGGCAATCCCCGATGTTCGGGATGGGTGAAGACGACCACACTGGAACTCACAGTCACCCGATCACCCGGCTGCATACACCCTCCAGAATCGGCGACATCCTGTCACGGCAGCACCTTCCTTGCCGATCCCTGGGGAGCCCGGGAGGATTCAGCGCTCGCAGGTGGCCTCCGGACCCTTGTCTTCAAGCCGGCCTCCCAGGGCCCGGCAGGCTTCTGAGAAGGCCTGCCAATCGGGCACCCCGGCAGCCACTCGCTTCTTGACAAGCTCATCGAGGCGCTTGGGAGAAATGGCATAGGGCAGAGGGCCATGGACCTCCACCCGTTTCTTTTCCACCTTTGCCAGGCCGGCTTCCACGGTCTGGCGCAGGCGGAGGCTTTTTTGCCGCCAGTAGGGATGGCTGAGGCCATTGAGGGCGGAGAGGGCCTCCCACCACTGGCCTCTGGCCGCAAGGGAGCTGGCCCGCTCCAGATCCAACTTGTTCTTGCCCCAGGTTTGCTGGAATTGGTTGACCATGGCCGCCACCCCAGGATCCCCTCCGGCTGTATCCGTCAGGCGCAACAACGCGAGGGACTGCTCCAGCTCCCCCCTTTCAAAGGTTTGCAAGGCGAGCCGTTGCAACCCTCCCTTCCACGTCTGCAGCCGTTCGATGTCTTCAAGCTTGGCAGCCTTGGAGTTCACCAACTCCTGTTGCAGACGCAGGGCCTCGGCCTGTTTCTGCCCCTGCCACAACCGCTCAGCCGCTTCACGCCGGCAGCGGCCGCTGTCCTGGGTGGCGGGGCTGGGCACCCACTCCAGAGACTGAAGGCGGCGCTCCAGCCGCAGACACTCCTCGATCCTCAATTCGGCCGAGGCGCCCCGCAGCTGTTGGGTCAATTGCTGCTTCCACAGCCACAAGCCAGAGATCCCGAGGCTGAAGGCCAGCACGGGAAGACCCACCCACCGATGGACGCGGGACAGGGCTTTTGAGACATCATCCGCCAAGGCTCACCTCCATTGCGGCCGCCGCACTCAAGCAGAAGGCAGCGATCAGCGCACCGTTCCCAACACCACTCTGGGCAGGGCGGTACCCGCCACCATATCGATTCCCTCCATCTCCAGCTCGGCCTGGTCATTGATGGAGAAACGCAACCGTAGCCTGTCCACCCCCGCAGCACCGGAGGGGGCGAGCTCCAGGCGCAGGGGGGTCTCCGACCAGGGCCGCACGGGAGCGGATCCCCCCTGACGGGCGCGTATCACCGGCACCCCGTTCACGAAGACCACCTCGGCCCGCTCCTGGAGGATGGGTTCCCCAAGGACCAGCTCCACGACAGACTGATCCTCGTCACTGCAGGCGAGCACGAGGTCCAGGGGCTGGGGTGTGGGCCAGAGCTGACCGGCCTGAAACAAGGGGTGCCAGAGATGACAACGGCTGCGCCGATCCCAGAACCGCAAGGAGACCCCCCGGCTCAACACATCCTTGACCTGGACCCCTGGGGTGAGAGCCAGAGCGCCCATTGCGATGGCCTCCACAGGGCGATCGTCCCGCAGGGTCACCCCCGGCAAGGCCTCCTTCAGAAGCCTTCGCAACCATGGAATGCGGCTGCTGCCTCCCACGGGGAGGACGGCATCAAGCTGGGACAGATCCAGGCCATGGCGCCGAGCAGCAGCCCCCATCGATTCCATCAACTCCCCCATCACCTTGGCCAGTCCCTGGTCGTGCAACAGCTGCTCAAAGCAGGAGCGGCTCAGCCGCAACTCAACGGGCATTCCGGCAGGGAGGGTCGCGATCTGGTAAGCCTCCTCCTCGGTGCTCAATGCACACTTAAGCGCTTCAGCCGCGGCCAGGATCTCTCCTGAGAGGGGTTGTGCGGGGCAAAGGGCTGCCGCGATCCAGCGATCCAGATCACGCCCCCCCAGAGACACCCCTGCCTTGCCCAGAACCCTCGCCGTGCGCAACCGCTGGCCGCTTTGGCTGAGATCCCGGCCAGCAAAGCGCAGAAGCTGGGCCACCGGCGCCGAGCGCCCCTCTCCCCCTTCCAGAACCACCAGAGACAGGTCGAGGGTGCCCCCGCCAAAATCCACCACCAGCACCTTGCTTCCCGGGGCCAGGCCGCAACCGATGGCTGCCGCTGTGGGCTCATCCACGAGGGCAATCTCCCCCACGGGAAGCGACTGGCTCACCTGCTGCAACCAGCGGCGGTAGCCGCCATAAGCATCGACAGGGGCCGTGAGAACCAGCCGGCTGGGCTCCAGGTCGGCGGGGAGGGCCTCCCAGATGCGCCGCAGGAGCATGGCTCCTGCCTCCTCCGGTGACAACCAGGCCAGTGGGAGCGCATGTTCCGCTGAAGCCGGCTCACCCTGGGGAACACCAATCCAGCGCTTGAAATCCCGACACAGACCAGGGCCAGCGGCATCGGCCAGTCCTGCGTCCAGCACCTGGCGGCCAATCAGGGGATGGAGATGGCCGGGATGGCTCAACCAAAGCAGGCTCGGCACCAGGGGTGGATGGCCGCCGCTGTAGGGAGGAAGGGGCAGCAGGGTGGGTGTACCCCGTTCCTCCTGCCAGGCCACCACCGTGGTGGTGCTGCCGAGGTCGATCGCGAGGGTTCCCGCCATGGCTGGGAGCTGATCAGCAAGGGGCTGATTTAGTGTGGAGGATGTATGCGGTGTTTCGATGCAGAGCGGAGCCGATCTCAACCCCAAGGAACTTGCACAACGGGCTGAGAGCTTGATCCGTCAATCCAGCAACCGCTATCTCACCACCGTGCGCATCGCCTACCGGGCCAAGCAACGGCGTTTCGACGACTTTGACGGGCTGTTGGATGAATCCATGATCAAACCTGTGCAGCGGGCGATCGTGGAGTTGAGTGACGAGCAGGACCAACCCGATCTTCTGCCCGGCTGAGCCGCGTGAAGGAGCGGGAAGGCGAAGGGTGGCGGTTGGCCTGGGATGCTCAGCGCGACCCTTTTCCGCTCTTGATCGGTGGCAGAGACTGGGCGAGTGAGCTCACCGCCGCGGAAGGCCATGCCCTCCTCAAGGCCATGAAGGCCCTGAAGGAGCAGCACGGGATCCTGAGCTCCTCGCTGATGGAGGAGGAATCGATCTGCCTGGAATTCCAGGGAGACACAGAAGAGCCCGGGAGCGACCTCTGGGTGGCCCTCGAAGGGGATCGCCAGGGCTGGACGCTGCGCTTTGTGCTGCAATCTGGCCCAGGGAGGCGGGGTCTCGAGGGGGAGTGGTCGCGGGAGGCGGCAGCTGGGTTTCTTCAGGTCTACAGCGATCTGCTCAACACAGAAGGCTGAAGAGCCGATCGCCATCGACCCATTAGACCCGCTCCATCTGGGCACTGATGAGCAAACCTCATGGGTTGGCTTCTCCCCATGCTCCCCCCAACGGAGCGGGGGTTTTCCAGGGGTTTTCCAGAGCCCAAGGTCCGGATCGGAAGGGTTGGCATGGATCCTGTGGAAAACCCCTCCCTGATCCCACTGCCAGCTTGACGAACGGCTCAGTGGCGTCCAGTTCAGCCCAGCCCCACCGATCCCCCCCCCGCATCGCCCGTGGGGACTGCTGTCTTTTAGTAAGACATCAATCCCATCCAGAGTCTTTGCAGATTTGACTCTGGCCTCAAGCTGTGGAGAAGTGGGGGGGCATCGGGAAGCAACGTTGATGGTCGGGAGTCGTGGAGAGCGCAGGGAAGATCATTCGCAGACTGAGGGAACCGTGAGCCTGATGGCGGAGGTGCCCGAGTCGCTCCTGGCCTCGATGCGCACCTTCATCGATCACCACCCCAACTGGGATCAATACCGCCTGTTCCAGGCGGCCCTGGCGGGATTCCTGGTGCAGCACGGCTGTCAGGATCGGGCTGTGACGCGTTGCTACCTGGCCAATCTGTTTCCAGGTCAAAGCCGCTTCCATGGCTCCGTCCATGAGACACCCCGAAAGCGTCGTTCCCACCCGGCGGACCAGGGCAGGCGCACAGAAGCCAGGAGCGACTGGGAAGCCGCCTAGGGCGGGGAACCGAGGAGGCCATAGATCCGAAGGGCACTGGCCTTGTTCACTGGAAGGATGGACAGCCGGTTGCCCCGACGCACAACAGCCAGCTCCTCTTCCCCGAAGGAGTCACGCAGGGCCTCCAGGGAAAGGAGCTCGGGAAAAGTGCGCAGGTAGCGCAACCGCACGCAATCCCAGCGGGGCGCGTCGCGGTTCGACCTGGGGTCGAAGTATTTCGACTCCGGATCGAATTGGCTGGGATCCACCAAGCCTGTCTCGATCACCTCCATCAACCCCACGATGCCTGGAGGGGTGGCATTGGAGTGATAGAAAAACGCCCGATCCCCCAACGCCATCTCCCGCATGAAATTGCGCGCCTGGTAGTTGCGGATCCCATCCCAGAGGGTGGTGCCCTCCCTCTCCAGATCCCCGATGCTGTAAGCCTCGGGCTCGCTTTTCATCAACCAGTGGGCCGGGAGGTTGCTCACAGGCCCTCCACCAGCTGGCGGAAATGGTCGCCCCGGGCTTCGAAATTGGCGTATTGATCGAAACTGGCGCAGGCGGGTGAAAGAAGAACGGTTCGGCAGCCCAGGCGCTGGGCCAGGTCGCGGCCGGTGGCCACGGCCTCTGCCAACCCCTCGGTGGCCACCACGGTTCCGCCGTAGCCCCCCTCCACCAGCAAACGCCCAAAGGCCTCCCGGGCCTCACCGAAGAGCACCACAGCCGCCGCCTGGCGCTGCAACCCGGCCAGCCATCCCGTCGCTTCACCCTCCTTGCTCTGGCCGCCGGCCAAGACCACCAGGGGCCCCTCCAGGGCCTTGAGAGCCACCTCCGCCGCGTCGTAGTTGGTGGCCTTGCTGTCGTTCACCCAGGTGATGCCCCCCTCCTCCCGGATGCGCTCCAGCCGGTGGGGCACCCCGGGGAAGCTGCGGAAGGCGGCCTCCATGCCCTCCGGGGTGAGCCCCACCTCCAGGCCCACCGCTGCGGCCATCAAGAGATTTTGGCGGTTGTGGGCGCCTGGCATGGCGAGGCTGTCGGCTCGAAGCAGGGGGCCAGCCGCGCTGTGCACCATCTCTGCCTCCACCCAAAGCGTCGGGGAGAGAAGGCCCACCAGGGCGTCCCGGGGGCCTGTTGTGACCCACTGGGCCTGGTCCCAGCTGGCCGCGTGGGCACGCAGATCGGGATCATCCGCGTTGAGGATACGGGTGCCGGCAGCCTCCAGCAGGCTGCGCTTGATGGCCCGGTAGTGAGCGAGACTGCCGTGGCGCTCCAGGTGGTCTGGGGTGAGGGTGGTCCAGACGCCGATGCGGGGAGACACCTCAGGGGAGGCCTCGATCTGATAGCTGCTCAACTCCACCACCAGCCATTGGGGCGGCTGGCCGCTCATGAGGCGCTCCAGGGCGAGTTCTGCGGCAGAGAACCCCACATTTCCGCACATCGGGCCATCCAGGCCCCCTTGGGCCAGCAGATGGTGCACCAGATGGGTGACGGTGGTCTTGCCATTGGTTCCCGTGATCCCGATCCAGGGTGTCCCCCCGAGCGAGTCCCAGGCCGGGGAGATCTCCCCCTGCACCCGCACACCCTGCTGCCTCAGGGCCTCCAGCACCGGATGGTCGAAGCGGATGCCCGGGCTCACAATCACCGTCAGCGGGCGCGGCAGGGATGCAAACGTGTCCAGATGGAGAGGGGCCGCGAGCCGGACATCGATCCCGTTGGCCTGCAAGCCGGCCGCCTGGGCCTCCAGGGCCGCACCGGAACGACTCTCCAACAGGAGCACGGGGTGCCCCTGGGCCCGCAACAAACGGGCGGCTCCCATCCCTGAACGACCCAGGCCCACAACCACATGGGTGGACGCGTTGTTCACGGCGAAAAGATCACGGCAGGGATGGTCACAAGTCTGCCCTGAAGCGGGAAGTGGGCGATACTGGAATCGAACCAGTGACTCCTACCGTGTCAAGGTAGTGCTCTACCTCTGAGCTAATCGCCCGCAGAGCAGGCAGAACCCTGTGATTGGTTCTGTTTGCGTAAGCCAGACCTTAGCAGCCAGTCAGGGCCGTCCAATCCCTCGTGCCAACGGGGGTTCCAGGCCGTCAGCGTCTCACCATCGCCACGCGCCACCGTCCCCGGAGCGTGGGCGTGGCCTCCTGGATCTCCAATTCCCCCCGGCCCTCCAGCTGGACGCTTTGGCCGGGGGTGATCACCTGGCTGGGGGAGGTCACGGGCTTCCAATCGAGCCTCAGGGCCCCCTGGCGGATCAATGCTCCCATCCGCGTGCGGGAGAGGCCAAATCCAGCGGACGCCACCGCATCCACCCGAAGGGAGGCTTCGACGGTCTGCACGGTGCGGGGAACACGCTGGGGGGGGAACTGCAGCTCCTCCAGAGGGCGCACCTCAAAACGCACCTCCACGCTGCGCACCTGGGCCAGGCAGCCATCCAGCCAGGTGGCCAACTCCTCGCTGATCACCCCCTGGGCCCCCCGATCCCCGCGCAACCAGAGATCCCCGAGCTCCCCCGGGGACGCCCCGGCCTGGAGCAATCCCTCCCGCATCTCGGAGGCGGAGGCGGAATCAAATAGAAAATTGCCGCTCACCTCCAATCCCTGCAAACCCGCCGGAGGAGCCGAATCGCTGGCCATGGTGTCCTGGCGCTGGAGCAGCAGACGACGACGCAGCGCCCCCCCGAAGCCCCCTTCGCTGCTGAGATGCAGATCACTCCGTTGGGCGAGAACGGTTTCCGCCTCCAACCTCAGGGGTGGATCCAGAAACGGGGTCCAGCAGGGCTGCCAAGTGCGCAGCACCTGCTCTGCAGCGGCATACACCTGGTCCAGGGATGGGTCCATGCCCGTCAAGCCTCGCCAAGACGGACCACGGCCTTGGGCCGGGCCTGCTGCAATAGCGTCCACGGCACATCCACCCCGGCAGCGGGCTCGACCAGCAGCAACCAGCTTCCTTCCTCCAGGCGATTGCGGAGGGCCCGGATACGGTCATCCACCTCGGAACTGACGCTGGCCGCTGCCACGAAGCTGCCCAGCCATCCTGAGCCCATCCCCAGGAGACCACCGATCAACGGTTCCCCCCAGGGCCCCAGAGCCGAAAAGGTGTGCAGATCAGTGATCTGGGTGAAGGTGAGACCGGCCAGGAAGCCAAAGGGGATCAACCACAGAGCCATCCCCTTCTGACGGCGCTGGCGGGCAAAGGCCGGATTGAGCTCCTCCAGGGTGGCCAGAGGCGTCTCCCCGGACCCCACGGCCACCAGCTTGGCCAGGGGCGGCTGGAGAGCAGCGAGTTGGTCCCGCAACTCCCGCAACCGCTTGCGGCTGTCGAGTACCACCACCACCGTCATGCCCACAGGTTGTCTCCAAAGGCTTCACCGTTGCTGTCTACACTGCACCTCCGGCTGAAGTCAGCGGTGTTCACCCGCTTCCCATCCAGCACCGCGCCCCAACCCCGCCGGACATGACGAAGGTTTTGGTTTCCGATCCCATTGATCAGACAGGGATCGACATTCTCTCCCAAGTGGCACAGGTGGATGTGCGCACGGGCCTGGCTCCGGAGGAGCTCAAACGCTGCATCGGGGATTACGACGCCCTGATGATTCGTTCCGGAACCCAGGTCACCGCCGATGTGATCGAAGCTGCGGGCCGGCTTCGGATCATCGGCCGCGCCGGTGTGGGGGTGGACAACGTGGACGTGCCCGCCGCCACCCGCCGGGGCGTGCTGGTGGTCAACTCTCCGGAGGGCAACACCATCGCCGCCGCCGAACACGCCCTGGCCCTGATGTTCGCCCTCTCGCGCCACGTGCCCCAGGCCCACGCCAGCATGGTGGCGGGCGGATGGGATCGCAAAAGATATGTGGGCAACGAGCTTTACAAGAAGGTGCTGGGGGTGGTGGGGCTTGGAAAGATTGGATCCCACGTGGCCCGGGTGGCCCGGGCCATGGGGATGGAGGTGGCGGCCTACGACCCCTTCATCTCCCCGGAGAGGGCCCAGCAGATGCAGGTGCGTCTCCTCCCCCTGCCCCAGTTGTTTGCCGAGGCCGACTACATCAGTCTCCACCTGCCGCGCACGGCGGAAACGGAAAACCTGGTGAATTCGGCCCTGTTGCGCACCATGAAACCCACGGCTCGGCTGGTGAACTGCGCCCGGGGCGGCATCGTGGATGAGGCAGCCCTGGCTGAAGCCCTTGATCAAGGGGTGATCGCGGGTGCGGCCCTGGATGTGTTTGCCTCCGAGCCTCTCGCCGCAGATTCGGCCCTGCGCGAGGTGAAGGATCGGCTCATCCTCACGCCCCACCTTGGGGCCTCCACGGCGGAGGCCCAGGAAAATGTGGCGATCGATGTGGCCGAGCAGATCCGCGATGTGCTGCTGGGCCTTCCGGCCCGCAGCGCGGTCAACATCCCCGGGCTCACCCCGGAGTTGCTTAACCAGCTCAAGCCACACCTCCAGCTGGCCGAAACCCTCGGCCACCTGTTGGGACAGATGGGTGGGGGCCAGGTCAGTGAGCTGGAGGTGCGCCTGCAGGGCGACTTCGCCTCCCTCCAGAGTCAACCCCTGGTGGTGGCCGCCCTCAAAGGGATCCTCTCCACCGCCCTGGGGGACAGCATCAATTTCGTGAATGCCGCCCTGGAGGCCAGGGAGCGGGGCATCAAGGTGCTGGAGGTGAAGGACGACGGCAGCCGGGATTTCGCCGGCGGCTCCCTGCTCCTGCGCTCACGGGGCAGCAAAGGACCCCACAGTGTCGCCGGGGCCGTGTTCAACGAAGGGGAGCTGCGCATCATCAGCATCGACGACTTCCCTGTGAATGTGGCGCCCAGCCATCACATGCTTTTCACCCGCCACCGGGACATGCCTGGGATCATCGGGCAACTGGGTTCCCTGCTGGGAGAACACAACGTAAACATCGCCTCCATGCAGGTGGGACGTCAGATCGTGCGCGGGGATGCGGTGATGGTGCTGAGCCTGGACGACCCCATCCCCCCCAGCCTGCTGGCCTCGATCCACAGCATCAACGGCATTCAGGAGGCCCACCCCGTCACGCTTTGATGACGTCCCCAGCCTCCCAGCCCACGCAAGGATGGTGGAAGCTCTCCCTGGCCCTTTCGGGTGAAGAGCTGGAAGAAAGCCTGCTCTGGAAGCTTCCGGAGCTGGGGGTGCGTCGCCTGGCGGTGGTCCATGGACCCTCCGACCCCCTGAACAGGGAACTACAGGCCTGGCTCCCCGAATCCGACTGGTCTGAGGAGGAGCTGCAGGCCCTGGAACGGGCCCTGTGCCCCCTTGCCAAAGCCTTTGACCTCCAATTCCCCCCCCTGCGCTGGGAACGGGTGGCCGATGAGGACTGGAGCCTGAGCTGGAAGCAGCACTGGGCTCCAGACCCCATCGGGGCGAGCCTGCTCGTGCTGCCGGCCTGGCTGGAGGTGCCCGAGGAGGCGCAGGGACGGAGGGTGATTCGGCTCGATCCAGGCCCGGCCTTCGGGACAGGCTCCCATCCCTCCACCCGGCTGTGCCTGGAGGGACTGGAAGCTCTGGCGGCAAGCCGGATCAGAGCAGGGGCCCCCGGCGATCAGCCCCTGGAGGGGCTGAGGGTGGCCGATCTTGGCTGCGGAAGCGGCCTGCTGGGCCTTGCGGCCCTCGCTCTGGGGGCGGACTGGGTGTATGCCGTCGACACCGACCCCTTGGCCGTCCGAGCCACCGAAGAGAACGCTGCGCTTAACGGCTTCCAGGCCCTCTCCGTTCGCGAGGGTTCCATCAGCGAGCTGGAGGGCCTGCTGCAGGGAACGCCGGCCGATGTGTTGTTCTGCAACATCCTGGCTCCCGTGATTGCGGAGCTCTCCAGCGGCTTTCCCGGCCTTCTGACACGCAACGGAGTGGGACTTCTCAGTGGACTGCTGGTGAACCAGGCAGCTGGCCTGCTCTCCGTGTTGAGGCCACTGGGCCTGGAGGCCACCCTGGCGGCCACCCAGGAGCCCTGGGCCCGATGTGACATAAGGCACGCTGATCGGTAGTCCCACACTGATTGGGGCTTTCCAGACTCAAGGCTGGAAATCATCAGGAATGGCCCTTTCGGATGTAGGAAGGGCGGGCCCTACGGCCCCAGCCCTCTGGCGGCTGTCAGCTCACCCACTTTTCCATGGCTTCCTACAAGGTCACCCTCAAGAACGCCGGTGAGGGCCTCGACAAAACCATCGAGGTCCCCAGTGACCAGTACATCCTCGACGCGGCTGAAGAGGCCGGCATTGACCTCCCCTATTCCTGCCGGGCGGGCGCCTGCTCCACCTGCGCCGGCAAGCTTGTCTCCGGCACAGTCGACCAGTCCGACCAGAGCTTCCTGGATGACGACCAGATCGAAGGTGGCTTCGTTCTCACCTGCGTGGCCTACCCCACCTCCGACTGCGTGATCGAAACCCACGCTGAGGAAGCTCTCTACTGAGCCCTCGCCAAGCGGTCCGCGATGAGCCACCCTGATGGGTGGCTTTTTTTTTTAGGGAGTCTGGTGCAGCTGGTTCAGACGGTGTTTTCTGCAGGCAGCCTGCACACCAGCCCAGGGGGGCAATACAGCTACAGGGTGCTCGGCCCCTGTTGTCGCCTCTTCGACCGGGAGGAACTTCCCTGGCCCTGCTGCCGGCTGGCCTGGCGGAGCAAGGAACCAAGCTGGAGGCGGGTGGGACGCCGCTTCGTGCCCGATCTCGCCGCACGGCGCTGCCCTTCCTATTCAGTGGAGCTTCTCCAGCCCGGCTCCCGCCCGACCCTCACCGTGATCACCCTTTTCCCCCAACGGCTCTCACCGGAGCTGCAGGAGTGGTGGTACAGCAAGCAGCCCGCCTCCTTGGAACCCGGGAATCAGCTCCCTCCGCCGCCCCTGCAGCCCACCCATGAAAAAGCGCCCCAGAAGGAGCGCAACAGGGTTTGAAACAGTGAAAGGGGGCCTGAGGTGCCATATGGACACTCCAGGCCCTTTCCAGTGGACGCAGGCGCTAGAAGTAGATCTTCCCGCCTCCCCACTGGATCCCCTGAACCTTGGGAGCCACGAGGATGTAACCAGCCATCAGGCGGAGGTCTTCCTCATCCAGATCCCGCATCTTCACGAAGATGTCAGTGCTCTTGAGGCTGGGGTGCACATCAGCGATGCTGTATTCCCCGTCATAGGACATGGGGTCCTTGAGGAAATCCACGAGGGCGGCCACCGAATCCCTCGGGGGTGTGGCCAGGGCGAGGGTTTCAGGGTCGAGGCCGACGTTCTGATTGGTTTTGGTGATGCCGCCGGCGTGGCAGGTGCCGCAGCTGTTGTTGAACTGCTTGCGGCCAGCCTTGATCTCCTTTTCGCTGAAGGTGACGGTGGAGCCGTCAGGACCAGCGGGGACGGTAAGCGTTGCCTCATCCCACCGCGCGGCGGCGGCAGGGCCAGCAGAACAGACGAGCAGCGCCACCGCCAGGGGAAGAACCAGAAGGGATCTGGCGATGGCGCGGACGACTGAGCGGAGGGTGGGGGCCATGGAAGAAGCCGAAGAATGGGCGGACGGGCCGCACTGTGCCCTTGTATCACGGGGGGGTGGGGGACTCGCCAGGGACGACGCGAACTGTTGCAGGGAGGTTCAACGTGAGGAAATCCTTGGCCAGAACGGTTTGGGGGAAGATGGCCAGGGCTTCCTGCAGCAGATCCTCGGCAGTGACGGGATTACCGGACACGTAGCGAGGGCTGAGGTGGGTCAGGGCGAGCTGCTTGACGCCTGCGGCCAGGGCCGCCTGGGCCGCCATGGTGCTGGTGGAGTGCTGCCGTTGGAAGGCCAGCTCGGCCTCCCCGTGGGCAAAGGTGGCTTCATGGATGAGCAGGTCGGCTCCTGCGGCCAGGCGCACGGCCTCCTCGCAATAGAGGGTGTCGGTGCAGTACACCAGGCTTACGCCGGGTTGGGGTGGGCCGCACAGGCTCGACCCTGCCACCACGCGGCCATCCTGCAGGGTGATGGTCTGGCCGGCCTTCAGGGCGGCGTAAAGGGGCCCTGGGGGAATCCCCAGGGCCCTGGCCCTCTCCACATCGAAGCGACCTGGCCTGGGTTTCTGTTCGATCCGATAGGCGAAGGCGGGCACACGATGGGTGAGCGGTGCCACCCGCACCCGGAGATCCCCGTCCTCCAGCAGAGGGGTGCCGCTACGGGCAGCCTCCCGCACAGGATGCACCCGGATCGGGTAACTCAAGCGGGTCGAGGAGGTGCGCAGGGCGCTCTCGAGAAACTCCTTCAGCGGATCGGGCCCGTAGAGGTCCACCCCATCGCACTGGCCGGAAAGTCCCAGGCTGGCCAACAGGCCGGGCAAGCCGAACACATGGTCGCCGTGCATGTGGGTGATGAAGATGCGCCGCAGCTGGGACACCCGCAGGGGACTGCGCAGAAACTGATGCTGGGTGCCCTCCCCGCAATCCAATAACCAGAGCTCGGCGCGCTGGGGAAGGCGCAGAGCCACCGACGAAACATTGCGGGCCCGGGTGGGAACCCCTGAGCTCGTGCCAAGAAAGGTGACCTGCAAACGCCTGCCTCCACCGGTGAAAGGCTGACACATCCCCTGGTCGGCCCGTGGAAGCGCCGCAAGAATGGCTGGGATGTTCCAGGTGCCTGTGGCCCGACCTCTCCTGTTGCCCCTGCTGTTGCTGGCCGGCGTGCCCCTGGCCCGGGCCGCCCGGCTGGACCCGGAGGCCTCGGTTCCCCCCTCCGGGCCTCCCATCCGGGTGTTGCTGCTGGAGAGTCCGGTGATCACCGTGGGGGCGGCAGGTCGGGAGGGACTGCGCCTGCGGGACGAGAGGGGACGCCTTCTGTTGGAGGTGAACCCTGGACATCGGCTGCGGGTGAGCAGAAGGGACGACGGCCTCACCCTGGAATCCCTGGCGAAGGGGGTCGATCCACCCCCGATTCAGACCTTCCGGGCCCTCCTTCCCATCCAGCCCCCACCGCGTCTCCCCGGAGGAAAGAGCCCGGCGAGCCAGGAGGCCCAGGCCCCTCGCCCCGTGCCCCTGCAGGCGCTGCAGCTGGAGCCCATCGCCCCTCAGGATCTGGTGGTGCTCAACCAACGGCGCTACAGGGGCAGCCTCCTCCTACGGCCCCAGGGGAAGAGCCTGCAGGCGATCAATCGGTTGCCCCTTGAGCCCTATCTGATGGGGGTCGTCGGCAGTGAGATGCCCGACTCCTGGCCCCAGGCGGCGCTTCGGGCCCAGGCGGTCGCCAGCCGCACCTATGTCCTGCAACAGCTGCGCCCCCAGGCCCCCTTCGATGTGAAAGCCACCGTGGCCAGCCAGGTCTACAAGGGGGTGGAAACGGAATCCGCCGCGGTGCGGGAGGCCGTGACGAGCACCCATGGCAAGGTGCTGCTCCATGGCCAGCGACTGATCAACGCCGTGTTTCACAGCAGCAGTGGGGGGGCCACGGAAAACAGTGGCGATCTTTGGAGCCGCCAGCTGCCCTATCTGGTGAGCGTGCCCGACTTTGATGCAGCAAGCCCCGTAAGCCGCTGGGAAAAGGCTCTTGAGCCAGAGGATCTGCGCCGGTCCTTCCAGGAAATCGGCGGGGCCTTCGCCATTGAGCCCCTGCAGACGTCCTCGACGGGTCGCGTGCGGCAGGCCAGGGTGATCGGACCAGGTGGGGAGTTGGTGCTGACGGGCAGCGAGTTGCGCCAGCGCCTGGGTTTGCGCAGCACCCTTGTGCAGTTCACCTTCGAGCCGGCAGACCGCATCGACCCGCCAATCAACGAGGGGAGGCAGGCCGCCCCTGTGGTCTTCTCCTTCGCGAAAACCTCCCCCGATCTGCGGCTGATGGTGAGGGGGCGTGGCTACGGCCATGGTGTAGGAATGAGCCAATGGGGGGCCTATGCCCTTGCCCTGCGCGGGAAGAGCTATGAGGACATCCTTCGCCACTACTACACAGGGGCCGTGCTCCGTCGCTACTAAGTCCTGCAGCGTCGGCGAATCAGGATTCCATCTCCTGGCCCTGCCCTCCATCAAGGTCGTTGCCCAAACTGCCGCCAGGGCTCTGCTGGACGCTTCCCTACGGGCTCCCCGGCGCCCCCTGGGGTTGGCCACGGGGCGAACAATGGCACCCGTGTATGCCGCACTGGTGGATCTGGTGCGCAGCCAACCCCGCGAGGCGCAGGAGGCCTTGCGCCAGGGGTGGTGCAGCTTCAACCTGGACGAGTACGTGGGGCTCGGGCCCCAGGATCCAGGATCCTTTGCTGCGGAAATGGTCCAGTCACTCGGCCTCCCCCTGGGCATCGATCCGGCCCGGGTGCATCTTCCCAATGGGTTGGCGGCAGACCCCGAGGCCGAAGCCCGTCGCTACGGGCAGGCCCTGGAGGAGGCAGGGGGTGTGGGACTCCAGCTCCTGGGCCTCGGGCTCAATGGCCATGTGGGGTTCAATGAACCCCCCTGCGAACCGGACAGCCCGACCCGCTGCCTGGCGCTCAGCGGAAGCACCCGCCAGGCGAATGCCGGGGCCTTCGACGGCCATCCCGATCGAGTGCCCCCCCGAGCCATCACCCTCGGGCTGGCCGACATTCTTCAGGCAGAACAGATTCTGCTGGTGGTCACGGGGGCTCAAAAGGCTCCCATCCTGCGGAGGCTCCTGGAGGAGCCTCCCTCTGCCACTCTGCCCGCCAGCTGGCTCCACCATCACCGTTCGGTGTGCGTGATGGCTGACCCCGCAGCCCTGGGGCACTGATGGCCGCAGACGGAGGAGGGATCACGCCATCAGGGCTGCCATCAGGCCTTCCTCCGCCTCCAGGTTGGAGGTGACACTGCGCACATCCTCCAGGTCCTCGAGGGCATCGAGCATGCGCAGCAAGGCCTGCAGCACCTCCCCGTCCTCCACACGAGCACTGGTGTTGGGGATCCAGCGATGCTCCCAGCTCGCCACGGACCAGCCCAGGTTCTGAAGTCCGGCCTGAAGGGCCTCCAGTTCCTCAAACCGACCAATCACATCGACCCCCTCCTCCTCCAGGCTGTAGCTGAGGGGCACCAGCCCAGCGTTGTCCTCCAGAGCCAGTAGGCCCTCCAGGAGCGCCTCCTCCTCCAGCCCAGGTTGCTGGAGCCGCACAACGGAGCGTTGATCAAAGAGATAGGTGACACAACCGCTCTCGCCGAGGTTGCCCCCCGCCTTGTTGAACACCAGGCGAAGATCGGCGGCCGTGCGATTGCGGTTGTCGGTGAGGGCTTCCACCAGCACAGCCACGCCGGCGGGGCCATAGCCCTCGTAGCGGACCACCTCAAAGGTGTCGGCCGCTCCCCCGGCCTGCCCGCTGCCCTTGGCGATGGCCCGCTCGATGTTGCTGTTGGGAACCCCAGCCGCCTTGGCCTTTTCAATGGCGGTGCGCAGCTGGAAATTGCCGGCTGGATCGGCCCCCCCTCGGGCGGCCACGGTGATTTCCCGTCCCAACCGGGTGAAGACGGCGCCGCGCTTGGCGTCCACCACCGCCTTGGTGCGCTTGATCTGAGCCCATTTGCTGTGGCCGGCCATGGCGGGGCGGATCGGGTAGGACGATGGGAACCTCAGCCTTTGGCGTGAAGCACAAGGCGGGGTTGCAACACCCCGGCACCTTCCACCTTGGCCAGCCCTGCCAGCTTGCCATCCGGGGCCGCGATCAGCACAACCGTGCCCAGGGGCCAAGGCTGGGAACACTCCTGGGTCTGGCCGCAACGCCATCCAGGCCCGTCCTCCTCACGAAGGCGGTGCTGGGGCAGGTGGCCCAACACCAGAAGGGGATCCAGGAGGGGGGGCAGGGCAGGGGCCAGCCCATTCCGGGCTAACGGTTCGGTTAAGGCTTCCAGGGGCACGCTCTGGCTGAGATCGAAACCGAGGGACGCCGTGCGGCGCAACTGCGCCAAGGCCCCGCCACAGCCGAGACTGTCACCCAGATCCCTGGCCAGGGATCGGATGTAGGTACCGGAGGAGCAATGGATCTCCAATTCCAACAGACCCTGCTGCGGTTTCCAGTTCAACAGGGTGAGCCGATGGACTGTGACCCGGCGGGCCGGAAGGACCACCGTCTCACCAGCACGGGCCAGGGCATAGGCCCGTTGGCCTTGCACGTGCACGGCGGAGAAGGCTGGGGGTCTCTGGTCGATGGATCCCCGAAAGGGCGCGAGGGCCCGTTGCAGATCATGCTCTGTGAGGGAACTTGGCGGATCCATGGGCGCCAGGCAATCCCCCTCCAGGTCATCGGTGGTGGTGCGCACTCCCAGCTGCACGATGGCGCGATAAGTCTTCTCTCCAGGGAGATAGGGCAACAAGCGGGTTGCCGGGCCCAGGGCGATGGGCAACACCCCGGTGACAGCGGGATCCAGGGTGCCGCCATGGCCCACCCGCTTGAGGTTGTAAGCCTTGCGCACCCTTGCGACGCAGCCATGGGAGGTGATCCCAGCGGGTTTGTCCAGCACCAGGAATCCACAGATCAATGCACCAGACCCATCAGCGGGCCAGGGAGGGAACCAGCTCAGGCCGTGATGACGCTGATGCGCTTGCGGTTGCGCAAGGCTCTCTTGATGCTCTCGAACTGCACCACCCCGTCGGTGAGAGCGAACAGGGTATCGTCCGAGCCACGCCCCACATTGTCGCCGGGCAGCACGGCGGTGCCCCGTTGGCGAATGAGGATGGATCCGGCCGAAACCGTTTCCCCACCGTAGGCCTTGACGCCAAGGCGCTTGGCATTGGAATCGCGGCCGTTGCGCGTGGAACCTGTGCCTTTCTTATGAGCCATGGGGAGGGAAGGGAATGAAGAAACGGGGGGATGGTCTGAGGCAGGACTTGGACTGGTGGCGTCAGGTGAACGCTTTGCCACCCAGCTGGATCGCTTGCACCAGAACCCGGGTCAGCTCCTGGCGATGACCCGTCTTGCGGCGGGTCTTCTTCTTGCGGCGCATTTTGTACACCAGGATTTTGGGTCCGCGGCGGTGGGCCAGCACCTTGAGCTCCACCGTGGCCCCGCTGACGAAGGGCTGGCCGAGCGTGACGCCCTTGGCCCCACTCAGGAGCAGGACCGACTCCAGGGTGATGGTGCTGTCCACCTCGGCTTCGATCCGATCGATGTCGAGATAGCGGTTGGGCTGCAACCAGAACTGCTGGCCCGAGGCCTCAACGATCGCGTAAACCTGGCTATCGGCAGCCGCAGGGGGGGCTGGGGCCCGATCTGCCTTGGGGCTCTCTGGGGCGGCGGGGGTTGAAGCGCTCATGGTTGAAGGGGGCGCGGCCAGGCTGGGGCTGGGGAAGCCTCCATTGGGCCTGGACTCACGGCAATCGAAAGACAAACAAAGATCCTCCCGTTCTGACCGCCGATTCGTCAACATTTGGAGGCCCCCACCATGGTCTGGCGGCTGCATCCATCCATGAGCGAACCCGCCCTCACCATTGCGAGCCTCATCCAAAGCCCCACTCTCCAGAGCGCCTGTTCCCTCTGGCTGAAATCCAGACGCTTCGCCCTGGTGGCTCTGGAGGGACACGGGGACCCCCTGGTCCAGTTGCGTGCCCATCGGGAGGGAGTGGATGCCGTGCTGCTGGAGCAAGACGCCTGGCCAGTCGATCTCTACAGGCAGTTGCGGGAGGAGGAGCTGTTGTTTCCTGCGGTGGTGATCGGGGAAGTGACCGGCAAGATTGAGTACCACGACGCCGAGGTGCACCTTCCTGCCGACCAGCTCGAGCAGCTGCCCTACAGCCTGGATGCGGCCATTGCCCGGTTCCTGAGGAGGGGGCAGGCCCGTGTGGAGGGCCTGATGGGGAGCGGCAACGAAACGGAGGAGCGATGGAAATTGGCGAATCGGCTCAAGGACAGGCTTGGCTACCTGGGCGTGTACTACAAGCGGGATCCGGAACGGTTTTTCCGCAATCTGGCCGAAGCGGAGCGGGAGGAGTTATTGCGTTCCCTCAGTCGCACCTACCGCGATCTGCTGGTGAGCTACTTCCGGGATCCAGCCACTGCAAACCAAGCCCTGGAAAGCTTCGTGAACACCGCATTTTTTGCCGATCTGCCCATCACAACAACCGTGGAGATCCACATGAACCTGATCGACGGCTTCTGGAAGCAACTAAAGCTCGAAGGACATAAAATCGAGTTTCTTCAGGATTATCGGCTCGCCCTCCTGGACGTGATGGCCCATCTCTGTGAAATGTATCGGCGCTCCATTCCTCCGGACCGACCCATGGCCACACCACAAGAATTATTTAGCCTTCTTCAGGAGCACGCTTGAAATGGCCGCACGCAAAACCTACATCCTTAAACTTTACGTGGCAGGGAACACGCCAAATTCCATGCGCGCCCTGAAGACCCTGCGAAACATTCTTGAAACGGAATTCCGTGGTGTTTATGCGTTAAAGGTGATCGATGTGCTGAAAAATCCACAGCTTGCGGAAGAGGACAAGATTCTGGCCACCCCCACCTTGGCAAAGATCTTGCCCCCGCCAGTGCGCCGGATCATCGGCGACCTGTCCGACCGGGAACGGGTCCTCATAGGTCTCGACTTGCTCTACGAAGAGCTGGTGGATGAAAACTTCAGTCTGGAGGAGAACACTTCCGAAATTGCTGCAGCTCCGGTGACTGAGGATCCGCTGGAAACATCCTGAGCTTCATATCTTCCTCTCCCTCCCCACCGTTCACACCGTGCCATGCAGGATCAAAACACTCTTCTTCAAGTTCAGAAGCTCCCCACAGGAATCGAGGGGTTTGATGATATCTGCCATGGGGGCTTACCCATCGGCCGATCCACTCTGATCAGCGGCACTTCAGGCACAGGCAAGACCGTATTCTCCCTGAATTTTCTCTATAATGGAATCAGGGATTTTAACGAGCCAGGGATTTTTGTCACCTTTGAGGAATCCCCCTTGGATATTCTGCGAAATGCTGCAAGTTTTGGCTGGAACCTGCAGGAAATGGTGGAGCAGGACAAACTTTTCCTGCTCGATGCCTCCCCCGATCCAGAAGGCCAGGATGTGGCGGGGAGTTTTGATCTATCTGGATTGATTGAAAGGATCAATTATGCAATTCGCAAATACAAAGCTCGGCGTGTAGCCATCGATTCGATCACTGCTGTCTTTCAGCAATATGACGCAATCTCTGTTGTACGCCGAGAGATTTTTCGGCTGATCGCCAGGCTGAAGGAGATCGGTGTCACCACGGTCATGACCACGGAGCGAATCGACGAATATGGACCAATCGCCAGATATGGGGTGGAAGAGTTTGTCTCTGACAACGTGGTGATTCTTCGCAATGTTCTCGAAGGGGAACGGCGACGCCGAACGGTGGAAATCCTCAAGTTGCGAGGCACCACACACATGAAAGGAGAATTCCCCTTCACGATGGGTAGCCACGGGGTCAGTATCTTCCCGCTCGGTGCCATGCGCCTCACCCAGCGCTCCTCAAACGTCCGTCTGAGTTCCGGTGTGCCCAGGCTGGATGAGATGTGTGGGGGTGGGTTCTTCAAAGATTCGATCATCCTGGCTACAGGAGCCACGGGAACAGGCAAAACCCTGCTCGTCAGTAAGTTCGTGGAAGACGCCTGTCGCAGCAAGGAGAGAGCCATCCTCTTTGCCTATGAGGAATCCAGGGCCCAGCTCCTGCGCAACGCCACAAGCTGGGGGATCGATTTTGAAGAGATGGAGCAAGATGGCCTGTTGAAGATCATCTGTGCCTACCCCGAATCCACCGGTCTGGAAGACCACCTGCAGATCATCAAGACTGAAATCGGTCAGTTCAAGCCCTCCAGAATGGCCATAGATTCCCTCTCCGCCCTTGCCAGGGGCGTCAGTCACAATGCCTTCCGGCAGTTTGTAATCGGAGTCACTGGCTATGCAAAACAAGAAGAAATCGCGGGGTTTTTTACGAACACATCCGAGGAGTTCATGGGGAGTCATTCCATTACCGACTCCCATATCTCAACGATTACGGATACAATTCTCCTCCTGCAATACGTTGAAATCCGTGGTGAGATGGCCAGGGCTCTCAATGTATTCAAAATGCGTGGATCCTGGCACGACAAGGGCATCCGCGAATTCGTCATCACGGGCAATGGGCCGGAGATCAAGGACTCCTTCACCAACTTCGAGAGAATCATCAGCGGGGTCCCCCACCGAATCACCAGTGATGAGCGCAGCGAACTCTCCCGGATCGTGCGGGGAGTGGAAGACAGTTAGGGGAAGGTGGCCCAGGGTCGGCAACAGCAAACCGACAGCCATTTTTCAGACAACCCTGGCCAAGTTGCCAATCAGGCACAGCCCAAAGGTGCATCGAGAACGCCACGGCACACTGGGGGACAAGACCCGCCCATGGATGCTTCCGAACGGATGAAGCTCAGCGTTGCCATCCCCACCTATGGCAGGGACAGGGTGCTGATCGAGAGCATCCATGCCCTGCTCAGCCTGAGCCCTCCCCCATGGGAGCTGCTGATCGTGGATCAGACTCCAGTTCATGAGCCAGAGAGCCAGGGAAGACTGGAGTCCTGGGATCGGGAGGGACGAATCCGGTGGCTGCGGTTGGAGCGGCCTTCCATCACCGCTGCCATGAACGTGGCGCTCATGGAGGCCCGGGGCGATCGGGTGCTATTCCTCGACGACGACATCAACCCGGATCCGCAACTTCTTGCGGCCCACCAACGGGCAGGGGAGGAGCATCCGGAGGCCATGGTGGCCGGCAGAGTGCTTCAGCCCTGGCACGGGGGCCAGAGCGATCCTGAGGGATCACCTTTCTTCTTCAACAGCCTGGCGCCGAGATGGGTGCAAACCTTTATGGGAGGCAACGTGGCCATTCCCCGCCAGAGTGCCCTTGCCCTCGGCGGCTTCGACGAAAACTTCGTGAAGGTGGCTTACCACTTTGAAGCGGAATTCGCCCATCGCTGGTGCACGGACGAGCAGACGATTCTTTACGAGCCGAAGGCGCTCATCCACCACCTGCGGGCCGATCGGGGAGGCACCCGCACCTTCGGCAAGCACCTCACCACAGCGAAGCCGGACCATTCCGTGGGCCGCTACTACTTCTTGCTGCGCACCATACCGGCCCGTTCCGTCATGATCGCGAGCCTGGGAGCCATGCTCCGCTGCGTGCGAACGCGCCACCACCTGAGCCACCCCTGGTGGATTCCCGTCACCCTGTTGGGCGAAATCCGTGGCCTTCTCTGGGCCCTGCGGCTGAACGGATCGGGAGCGGCCTACCTGCCGACGCGCACGCCCCGCCTGCTGATTGTGGGTAGTCACCCTGTGCAATACCACACCCCACTCTTCAGATGCCTGGCGTCCGACCCGTGCCTGAAGAGCACCGTGCTCTATCACTCCCTGCCCGATGAGAAGACCCAGGGCCTGGGGTTCGGGGTGGATTTCACCTGGGATGTGCCCCTGCTGGAAGGCTATCGCTGGCGCCAGGCTCCCAGCGGGCGGGGGAAAGGGATCACCAGCGGGTACCTGGGCGTGTGGCTGGCCAATCCTCTGGCCGACCTGGGCTGCGCTCTGCCAGGGGAACGTCCCGATGCCGTCTTGCTCACCGGTTGGCATTTCTTCAGCATGGTGCAATCCCATTGGGCCGCACGCTGGCTCAGGATTCCGATCCTGCTGCGCATGGATTCCAACGGAGCCAGACCCCGATCACGCCCCCTGCGATGGGTCTACCGACGCCTCTTTCAAGGGGTGGCCATCGGATTGCCGGTGGGCTCTGCCAATGCCCGTTGGTATCACAGCCACGGCCTGGGTGATGGGCGACTGATCGGCTCGCCGCATTTTGTGGACAACGATCTCTTTGCGCATCAGGCAGATCAGCAGCGGAAGCAACGGTCTGCGCTCAGGGCACAGTGGGATGTGCCCACAGACGCTTACTGCTTTCTCTTTGCAGGCAAACTTCAAGACAAAAAGCGCCCGTTGGATCTGCTTGCCGCCATGGAACGGCTCGTGGCCCGAGGGGATGCAGCATCGCTCCGGATTCACCTGTTGATCGTGGGGACAGGCCACCTGGAGGACGAATGCAGACGACGGGTGGCAGAACACCAGCTGCCCGTGAGCTTTGCAGGTTTCCTGAACCAATCCGAGATTGCAGCCGCCTATGCGGTGAGCGACTGCCTGGTGCTCCCTTCGGATCATGGGGAAACCTGGGGTTTGGTGGTCAACGAGGCCATGGCCTGCGGATTGCCAGCCGTGGTGAGTGATCTGGTGGGTTGCGCGGAAGACATGGTGATGCATGGCCACACAGGACTCCGATTTGCCTGTGGGGATATCGAAGGCCTCGAGCGAGGCATGCGCACCATGGCAGCTGATCCCGCCACTTCGAAACGCATGGGAGAAGCGGCAAGGTCACGTGTGCAGGAGCTATTCACCATCGAGGCAGCCGCCGCAGGGATACGGGAAGCAACTCTGCGGGTTTATCAGAGAAAAAGGGATGGCAACGGGAATAGGGGGCACGGAAGGGGCCAGATCCCCAGTGCCAGAAAAGAGGCTGGTCAGGCCGTCATGACCCCTAATATTGGTCATCCTCCCTAACCTTCCAGTTGTGTTGTGCTGAATCCTTGTTCAGGCAGTGAGTGGAAACCAAACAAAAAAGGCCAGTCTGCTAAATTAAGTACAATGAACCTATTGCCCTGAGGGGATGGTGGTAAGGGAGCTTGCACAGCCATCAACCGACGCTGAAGAATGGAGTCATAAGCGAACCCTGATTACAGGAGGTGCTGGATTCATAGGATCCACACTCGCCCGACGCCTGGCCGATTACGGCAGTCATGTCACAGTCATCGACAGCATGATTCCAGAGTTTGGGGGGAATCTTTTTAACTTGCATGATTGCGCCAGCAAGATTCATATCAATTTCTCGGACATCCGCGAGCCCCACTCCCTGAAGCCGCTCCTCAAGGACGTCGATGTCTTATTCAGTCTGGCTGGGCAAACAAGTCACATGGATTCCATGACTGACCCATACACTGATTTGCACATCAACTGTGCAGCCCAACTGAACTTATTAGAAACCTGTCGACTGGTCAATCCTGACGTACGAATCGTTTTCGCAAGCACGCGACAGATCTATGGGAGGCCCGATTATTTGCCGGTGGATGAAGAGCATCCTATCAATCCAGTAGATATCAATGGAATTCACAAGTACGCCGCGGAACAATATTATCAGATGTACAACAATGTCTACAATATCAAATCCTGCATTCTTCGGCTCACCAACACCATCGGGCCTCGCATGAGGGTGAAGGATGCGCGGCAGACATTCGTCGGGATCTGGATACGCCAACTGCTCGATGGGGATCCGATCGAGGTCTGGGGTGGAGATCAGTTGCGAGATTTTAATGATGTGGAGGATGTGGTGGACGCCCTGCTCACGACCTCACTGATAGAGGAGAGCTACGGTCAGGTATTCAATTTGGGCAGCGAAGAAAAAATCAGCCTTCTTGAGCTGGCCCAAAGGATGATCGATCTCAATGGTTATGGAAACTTAACAGTGATGGAATTTCCTGAACAGCGAAGCAAGATCGACATTGGCGATTATTACTCAAGCCATAAGAAAATCAGTTCACTAACCGGCTGGCAACCACAGAGGCACCTGAACCAAACCCTGAAAAGGACATTAGAATTTTACAGAAGCAATCTAGCGTTCTATCGGTAGATGTCAATGTACCTGCAGCTCAATACCTCCCCAAACCGCTCCACCAAGCCCAAGCTGGGTCGCAAGCTTCTCAGGCCGCGCCCGCGCCGCTCGCTGGCGGATTATCTGAATAATGATCAGTTGCTGGATCGTGCGAATTTTCCGTTGCTGGATTGCCTGTACTACAAACCCATCATCGAGGCCGCCGTTGAACGGGTCAGCCAGTCTGGGCAAACCATCCTTGGGGAGGGGGTGAGGGGGTTCGAAGAAGACTTTGCCAACTGGCTCGGGGCTGGGTTCAGTGGCAACCATTGCGTTGGGGTTGGTAATGGCACAGATGCTCTCGAACTGGCCTTGCGCTGCGCAGGCATCGCACCCGGAGATGGGGTGATCGTTCCCTCGTTAACCGCCTACGCCACTGTGGCTGCAATTCTGCGCACCGGTGCTGAGCCAGTTTTTGCCGATATTGAATCCGAGAAACCCGTCATCAGCCCAGCGGAGGTGGAACGGCTCCTCACCAGGAAGAGCGATCGGCCAGTGCGTGCGGTGATTGCCGTTCATCTCTACGGGGAAGCCTGCGATCTGGATGCACTGCAGAAGCTGTGTCAGCACCATGGTGTTGCTTTGATCGAAGACTGCGCACAGGCCATGGGAACCACCTACCAGGGTTCGCCCGTAGGAACCCGGGGTGATTTTGCAGCCTTCAGTTTCTACCCGACGAAAAATCTTGCCGCCCTAGGGGATGGGGGCATGCTGGTCGTCGGCAAAAATGCATCGCAACCAGCTCTGGAGCATGCGAGAAGGCTCAGATTTTATGGATGGAATGAGAAGAGAGAGGCCGTTGATTTTGGGGTCAACAGTCGCCTTGATGAAATCCAAGCCTGGATTCTGAGAGGCAAAATTCAAGATCTCAAGAATCAGATCAATGAAAGGAGAAACAGGGCAGCTCAATACAGCAGGTTGCTTGATGATTGGGCATCTCTCACGGGTGTGTCCCTGCCGGAAGAAACGGAAACCTGGAGGCACAGCTACCACCTCTACGTGATCAGGGTTCACCCGGATCATCGAGATCATGTCCTTGCGTCTGGAAAAGTTGACGGAGTCCCCTACAGCGTTCACTACTCGTTGGCCTGCCATCAACATCCGTTCATGGCACAAAGGACAGAGGTTGCGGAGCAGCATCTGCCAAACAGTGAGCGATTTTCCGCCAGTGTTCTCACCCTGCCATTAAATCCCTATGTCACCCCCAATGATGTGAACATCGTAAGCACCCACCTTCAATACTGCTATCGTTCCTGAGATGCAAAGAGACTATGCATTCAGCCTGATTATACCGATCTATAACAGCGAAGAATCGATTGATCAACTTGTTTTCCGCCTGGAAACCCTTCCTGTGCAGGAACCCTGGCAAGTCATTTTCGTGGATGACGGCAGTCCAGACCGTAGTCACGAAATGCTTCGGACACGGTTAAAAGATTCTCCTCTCGATGCAACCCTCATTCGCCACACACGTAATTTTGGAGAGCATCAAGCCGTACTCACAGGATATCGACATGCGGAAGGCGACTATTATATCAATATCGACGATGATCTTCAGAATCCCCCAGAGGAGGCTCTGCGCCTGCTGGAACATGCCAGGACGAATAACTTTGATGTGGTGTATGGAGACTACATCGAGAAAAAACATAATATGTTCCGAAATCTTGGTAGCGCATTTGCCAATCTGACGGCCCGCCTCCTGCTGGATCTCCCTGACTCCTACTATTTGTCCAGTTTCCGCTGTGTTAACAGTCTGGTTGGCGAGAAGATTACTAAAGTCAATAGCCCTTTTGTTTATATTGATGGACTACTTTCACAAACAACAAACAGGATTGGAAGCCTGGACGTCAAACATACAGAACGCGAGGCAGGCTCTAGTAGCTATAACATTCGCAGACTTGTTCGCCTTTGGCTCATTATACTCACAAGCTTTTCCTTAATGCCGCTGCGATTTGCAAGCGTGGTCGGGCTTCTTGCAGCTGTGATCGGTGCTTGTTCACTGATTTACCTTATTGTCAGCAGTCTCTTTGGCACAAACCAAGTGGCAGGCTGGCTATCCGTGATCTCAGCCATCCTGTTTTTTGGGGGGATCCAATGTTTATTGCTTGGTTTACTCGGTGAATATGTGGGTCGGATCTATCTCACAGTTTACGGCAAGCCTCAGGCACATGTGCGCACGATTGAGAAAATCTGAATTTACGATTAAACGTGATACCCTAAAAAGAAGGATTGAAAAGAGATCCTCCTTCTTGCTGCGCACTACAATCATTAGATTTGGAGTAGTTGGTTTATTCAGCGAATTTCTGTTTTTCATTATTTATGGAATCATCCTTTATCTGAGCAGGAGTAACACTTCTTTGGCACTAGGAATCGCAGGTGGTATTTGCATTTTTGTAAATTCGTACGCACATTCACGGATTACATTTAGAGTGAGATTTCGTTATCGACTTCTAATTGGCTATTTTCTCATTCAGCTAGTAGGCTATGCCACTGCATTTGCGCTGGGAATTGCACTAGAAAAGGTAAATACGGACAGTTGGCTAATAGCCATTATAACATACTCTCTTTGGACAGTTCTCTCTTTCTTGCTGACTAGATCTCTCTTTGTGGAGGGAAAGGAAGTCCAACAGACATCCCGTGTGGATTAGGATGGCAATCCATAGAACCCACCCAGGAGAGACTATTAAATGCAAATAGAAGAATATACCAAGTTAGATGAATTAGAAGAGTCAATGTGGTATTTCAAAGCTCTCCATAACCGCATGCTTTTACCTCTCTCCGATTGGAAAGACAGAGCTGCTCATGTTCTTGACGCGGGATGTGGTACTGGGGGTTTCATATTGGCAATGAAAGAATTTTCTGCAAGTTGGAGGATCACTGGACTGGACATATCGCCAGTCGCTTGCAATCTGGCCAGAAAGAAGACTCAGGCTGAAATTGTAGAAGGGACTATCACTAACCTTCCTTTTGACAGGGACTCTTTTGATATCCTAACAAGTGCTGATGTTATTGCACACGTTGATGATTCATCCACTGCCCTACGGGAGTTTACGCGTGTGTTGCGTCCTGGGGGAATGGCTGTCATCAATGTTCCTGCCTATCAGTGGATGTGGTCCTATCACGACGATGCCGTTCAGACGCGTCATCGGTTTCGGCGAAGCGGATTAAGAAAGATGCTCCAGAAGGCAGGATTGGAACCATTGTCTGATAGTTATGCCAACGCGTTAATATTTCCATTAATTATCGTAAGAAGAAAGCTATTTCCTCCTCCATTGTCGTCGAGCGACGTTCAGGCTGGTTCATATTTGGTGGAAAGATTCTGCGCAGAACTTGCTCAGTTTGAATATTATTTACTAAAACGAGGTCTCACCTTCCCTACTGGTTGCTCCGTTTTTATCTTTGCGCGAAAGCCGTAGACAAACGACTTAATACATTCCCCAAATACGATTCAATTCTCCAGCTTGGTAAAATCTGCTAAGCAGAAGGCTTGATTGCGCAGAACTGATAACAAATTCAATCGGTTCCGCCGTAGTGATAGATCATCACACATCACTAAAACGCTATCAGATCCATCAAAGAAGGCCCCTAATGCTTGTCTGCTGTTCTGCAAACAAGTGGCTAATTCACGATATTTTCCCTTGCTCTCAGCAACGCTGGATAGGGCCTCAATAACCTCAAACATTGCAGCCTCACTCTGGCTGACGAATAAGCTGGGATCAACGAATGTGCCAGCTCTCAACACGTCCCTCCCTAATTCGCCCTTATCAGCGAGACGCGAGGCCCTTTGGACCAGAGACTGTATCGCCAACAGTCGCCCCTCATTTCTGAGAGTTTGTAAAAAGCCTGCCCGCTCTCGGGCCTCGCACGGATCAAACAGGATGGATGATCTACTGTTCACCGAACCAGCAATAGCCTGAGCAATATCTGGATCCAAACTATCATCCTCCATCAAGGAAATCCATCTTTGTTTGAAATACTCAATAAGAATTTCCGAGAGAACGATAGAATCTACGTTCAGATCGGGGAACATCAATTCCCATTCCCTGGATAGACGCTCAAGGATCTTCTGAAGATTGATGGGCCATTGCTGATGCCAAATCACCTGGAGGACGCCATTGGCAGCTCGTCTCAGCCCATAGGGATCGGAAGACCCCGTTGGACGATCGCCCCGCGAAAAGATACTCAACAACAACTCCAGGCGATCGGCCAAGGCCAGTAAGGCCCCAGGGGGAGTGTCTGGTAGGGAATCGCCCGCTCCCCGCGGAAGGTAGTGCTCCCAGACAGCCAGGGCCACCTCCCGGCCTTCTCCTTCCGCCAGGAGGTATTTGGCACCCATGATCCCCTGCAGTTCAGGGAACTCCCCCACCA
>JAYKIG010000097.1:0-10606 GCA_035286045.1 Cyanobacteriota bacterium
ATGGTCGTCGGCCTGACCGCCACCCTGCCGGCCTGACCATGAACCACTCCCCCATGGCCGGGATCGCTGCCCAGGGACCGCTGCCGGCCGGGATGCTGCGCATTCAGCAGGGCAACCAGGAGCGCTACGTCTGGCCGGTGCATCTGCCGGGCTGGCTGGGGCTCGGCTGGCGGGTTGCTGGGGCCGAGGCCCCCTCAGATGGGATCGCCGCAGCCGAGCCGCCGGCATCCATTGCCGGGGCCGCAGGCGAGCTCCCTGACCAGGACGATGCAAAACCTGCATCAACTCGCGGCCGGCGCGGCAGGCGCCACAAAGACGAGGCCCAGCCCGAGGCACCTGCTGACACCGGCGCCAGCACGGTCAACGACAACAGCAACGACGGCAGCGATGCCATCGACCCTGAGCCCAACAGCGAACCGGCGCAGCAAGGCGAGCTTCCTGCTGCAGCGATCGAGGCGCCCGATCCCGAGTCCACAGCCGAGGTTCCACTGGGCGCCTTGCCCGATGACCTCTTCTCTGACCCCTTGATCTGATCCCCCTGCAATGCCCTATCCCCTGCCCGAACAACCATCAACGGTGGGCGGGGCACGGGTGCGGCTGCTCCCCCCACCGGGCTGCCCAGGGCTGGAGCAGTGGGTGCTGCCGATGGAGTTCGGCCGCTGGGCCGAGCTCGGCTACCGCAAAGGGCCCATCCCGGCCAGTGAGCTGGAGCTCTTCTGGCTGCCGGCCGACAGCCGCTGGAACGAACCGATCGCCTCGACTGCCATCGAGCTGGTGATCAACCCCCGCCAGAGCATCCCTGCTCCCATCTCCGTCACCTGGGGGGATGGCAGCAGCAACGAGGTGCCCTGGCCCGCCATCTCCCGCACCGCCCCACGGCTTCGGCACGTCTATACCCAACGGGCTGATGTGACGGTGCAGGTGCAGCTGGGGATGCTGGTCGCCACCCTGCCCGTTGCCCTGGTGGGTTGCCCGGTTCCCCCCCAGCAGCTGCTGAACAACCGCGATGGCGGTGGCGGCACCAGTGGCGTGATCCAGCCCCTGATCCCCAGCGGCGGCATCAGCGGTGAGCCCTACGACGGACGCCATGCCGTGGTCTGGCGCCTGCGCCTGCACCCCAACGGCGGCCTGGGCTTCCTGCCGGATCCCAGCAGCGGCGAGCCGGCCCTGGCGGTGGTGCAGGAATCAGGCGTCGGCAGCCGCGCTACCCGCTGGTTCTCCGGCGACGGCCCGCCGCCCACCACCCTGGTGCCTCCACCGGCGGTGGGCGACTTCTACCTCGACCGGCTCACCGGCCAGGTCTATGAGCTGGCAGCCTGAGCAGGCCACAACTTCAAGTCATCTTCTAATTTGACTCAAGTTTGAAGTTCGTCGGTTCTTGGCCGCCCGGTTGCCCTGTAAGCCCCCCTCTCTTAAGGAGCTGTTGGAGCGCTGCGGTGGGCTGAAGGAGGCGCTGCCGCTGCTCTCCCGCCTGGTCAGCGAGGTGGAAGGGGATCGTTACCTGCACTGGGATGAGCTGCGCCATCGCCCTCCGCCCCAGGGGCTGAGCCATGAGCAGTGGTGGCTGGCGGAGAAGCTCTCCCGTCGGCGCACACCCCTGCCGCTGCTGGCAAGCGACGGTCAGGCCTTCTGGTTTTCACAGCCGCCGGTGCTGCTTCAGGGTCTGCATGAAATCGACATGAAGGCCGGTGCCAGCGTGGTGGCCCCTGAGGGCGTCACCACACGCAGCACGCGTGATCGGTATCTGATGAGTTCGCTGATGGAGGAGGCGATTACCTCTTCCCAGATGGAGGGTGCCGCCACGACGCGGGATGTGGCCAAGGCCATGATCCGCAGCCGCCGTCCACCCCGGGACCGCTCCGAGCGAATGATCCTCAACAATTTCCTGACGATGCAGCGGATCCGGGAGTTGCGGGATCAACCACTGACGCCCCAACTGGTACTGGATCTGCACCGGCTGGTGAGTGAGGAGACGCTGGATGACCCAGCCGATGCCGGCCGGTTGCGCCCTCCAGACAAGGAGGTGGTGGTGGATGACGCCTACGGCAATGTGTTCCATGTGCCGCCACCGGCAAAGGAGCTACCCACCAGGCTGGAGGAACTCTGCCGTTTTGCCAACAGCGAGACCCCGAAAGTCTTCATCCACCCCGTGGTGCGGGCGATCGGCCTGCATTTCTGGCTGGCCTACGACCACCCATTCTGCGATGGCAACGGCCGCACGGCACGGGCGCTCTTTTACTGGGCAATGCTGAACCAGGGCTATTGGTTGTTCGAATTCATCTCGATCTCCTCGGTGATCAACAAGGCCCGCGGGCAGTACGAGCGCTCGTTTTTGCTCAGTGAGAGCGACGACAACGACCTCACTTATTTCCTGCTGGCCCAGGTGAAGGTGATCCAGCTGGCGATTGCCAGCCTGCATGCCTACCTGGAGCGCAAGGCCGGCGAGGTCGACGCCCTACAGCAGCGTCTGGAGGGGATGGACGGACTCAATCATCGCCAGCTGGCCCTGCTGCGCCATGCCCTGCGGCATTCAGGCTTCCGGTATTCAGTGCTCTCTCACCAGAGCAGCCATGGCGTGAGCCATCAGACCGCCCGCAGCGATCTGCAGAAGCTGGCGGGTCGAGGCCTCCTGATTCCTGGCAAGGAGGGAAGGCGAGACATCTTCCGGGTGCCGGAGGATCTGCCGGGGCAACTGCCGATTTGATCGGGCCGTCAGCCTGGTGATGGCAAGAGCAAGAGCAGCCCGCCGGACCTGTGATGCCCCTCTTCTGGAAACAGATGGCCTCGCTGCTCGGACCCCCAGGGCCGATGGCGCCGCAGGCGATCTGGCTGGCCAATCCCCAGCCCGGCGAGCGCCGCATCCTCCTGCGCGCTCCCCACGCCCTCACCATCAGCCGTCTCGATGCGGTGCTCACGGGCGGCACCACCCCCAGCGTTGGGGTCTCACTGCGTCATGGGGCGGATGTCTCCGCTGCCGGCACGGCGGTGAGCAGCTCCCCGCTCACGATCAGCAGTGCCAACGGTGGCAGCACCACAGGCGTCAGCTTCTCGGCCCTGCTCAATCCCCTGGTACCAGCCGATCACTGGCTCTGGCTGGAGCTCACCGCCGTCAGCGGGGCACCAACTGGCCTGGCGTTGACCCTGCGCTTCAGCTGAGATCGCGGCCGAGCAGCAGATCCCGCGCTCCATTCACCAGCTGCATCGTGTCGTGCTCTCCCCCGCGATCGGGATGGTGCTCACTGGCGCAACGTTTCCAGGCCTGGTTCACCTGGGCGCCGGTGAGCCGGCCTGAGAGCGGCAGGTGCAGCCGTTGACGGGCCACGATCGCATCGAGATCGGGATGCTTGCCCAGCGGGCCCCAGTCGCCCTTGCTCAGGCCGCTGCGGCGTCTGCCGCCCGCTCGCTTCTTTGCCCTGCCGCCCCGGGCGCCACCACCGAATCCCCTGGCTTCCTCAGGCTCCGCAGCTGGCGGTTGGCCGGGCGGCTCAGGGTTGCTTGTGGTGGTGAGGGCATGGGGCCGCTCAAGCGTGGGTTGGGGCATGGGACTCCGATCTGGCTTCCAGCCTGCAGCAGCGCGGTCTGCATCCCCCCATGGCAATAGGCGATGACGCCACAGGTACTGTCCCGGGAGGCCACGGAAACCGTGCCTAGTTTGGCCGCTTTTGGGCGTTTTCGTGCCTAAATCGTGCCTAACGGCCGGAAGACCCGATCGCCGGCCCCGAATCCAGAAGCCTCTCGCTGCAAGGCTTCTCAGCGATGGGGGCAGGGGGACTTGAACCCCCACAGCCTTGCGACCTGCGGATTTTAAGTCCGCTGCGTCTACCGATTCCGCCATGCCCCCGCGGATCCATCTTAGATTTCCCCCATGTCGCTACCCTGCCGTGGCCCTGCCGGGGTTCCTGAACCAGCTCTCCACTGAAACGCTCTTGGTGCTGGGCGCCTACGGGGCCCTGGGGGGCCTCTATCTGGTGGTGATCCCCCTGGCCCTGCTTTGGTGGCTGAAAACCCGCTGGACCGTGATGGGCAAGATCGAGCGCACGGCGATCTACGGCCTGGTGTTCCTCTTCTTTCCGGGGCTGATTCTCTTCGCCCCCTTCCTCAACCTGCGCATGGCGGGCCAGGGTGAGGTGGGCGGTTGACCCGGGGCCAGGCCCTGCTGCTGGGACTGGGAGTGCTCGTTCTGGGCGGAGCGGGCTACTGGGTGTTCCGATCCACGGGCATGGATGGCTTTACACCGGGCATTGCGGCCTCCGCTCTGCTGATGGTGGTGGTGGTGGGGTGGACGAGCTCTTATCTCTTCCGGGTGGTCACCGGGAAGATGACCTACATGGAGCAGCGCCGCCGCTATCGGGCCACCTATGACGCCCAGACGGATGCGGAACTGCTGACCCGCTTCGATGCCCTCAGCCCCCAGGAGCAGGCCAGGCTCCTCGAGGAGGTGGGCCAGCTGCCCGCCGAGCCGGTGCCCTCCGACGAATAGGCTTGCTCCCCATGAGCCTTGCCACCAGCAGCCCCATTCGCGCGCGTTTCGCGGCGCTCCAGGTCGATAGCCGCTGCGCCCTGATGCCCTTTCTGATGGCCGGTGATCCGGATCTGGCTACCACTGCCGCCACCCTGTTGGCCCTGCAGGCCAATGGGGCTGATCTGATCGAGCTGGGCATCCCTTACAGCGATCCCCTGGCAGATGGCCCCGTAATCCAGGCTGCCGCCGCCCGAGCCCTGGCGGCCCGCACCACCCCGCCGGCCGTTCTGGAGCTGCTCCGCTCCCTGAAGGAGCAGCTCACCCTTCCGGTGATCCTCTTCACCTACAGCAATCCCCTGCTCAACCGGGGGATGGAAGCCTTCTGCCGCCAGGCCGCCGAGGCCGGAGCCGCCGGGCTTGTGGTGCCCGATCTTCCACTGGAGGAAGCAGAGAAGCTCTCTCCCATCGCCGCCAGCCACGGCCTGGATCTGGTGCTCCTGGTGGCCCCCACCACCCCCGCCGGGCGCATGGCCCGCATCCATGCCAACAGCCGAGGGTTCACCTATCTGGTGAGCGTCACTGGCGTTACCGGAGTGCGGAGCGCCCTGGAAAGCCGGGTGGAACCCCTGGTGCAGGCCCTCCAGAAGCAGGGAGGATGCCCGGTGGCGGTGGGGTTCGGCATCTCCGGCCCCGAGCAGGCCCGCCAGGTGCGCCAGTGGGGATCGGATGGGGCCATCGTGGGCAGTGCCCTGGTGAAGGTGATGGCGGCAGCCCATGCCTCCGGTGAAGACGTGGCGATGGCCGCGGGACGGTTTTGCGCCGAGCTGCGCCAGGGCCTGGACCGGCCCTGACCTGAATGCCCCTTCAACGGGTGCGTCTGGACCCATCTCAGCGAAACCGCAGGCTCGCCAGCCCCTGGCCGAGTCGCTTCAGAGCTTCTGTCAGCTCGGCCTCACCGAGCATCCCGTAGCTCAGTCGCAACACGCAGGCTCCTGGCATGTGCAGGCCGAAGGCGCTCCCGCTCACGGCGGCCACCCCGTGATCCAGCACCAGCTGCTCCATGAGGGCATCATTGCTGAAGCCCTGGCCCTGTCCATCCACCAGATCCTCCACAACCAGGAGGCCATAGAAGGCGCCGTCCGGCTCAGCCCACAGGCGCACGGGCAGACCTGCCGCGTGCCATTGGTGCACGGCCTCCAGCATCAGGGTGCGACAGGGCCTGAGGGTGGCCACCCGCTCCTCTGCCCAGGCGGGATCGGTGGCGAGGGCCGCCGCCGCCGCCCGCTGGCTGAGCACGGTGGGGCAGATCTCGAAGGTGTCGATCACCTTGGCCATGGCGGGCTGCAGGGCCTGGGGGAAAGCGGCGTAGCCCATGCGCCAGCCCGCCATGCCATAGCCCTTGGAGAGGGAATGGAGCGACACGGTGTGGGCCGCCGCACCCGCCAGGCTGCCTGGGCTGAAGTGGGGCTCGTGGCCGTGGACGAACATCTCGTAGGCCTCATCGCTGATGTGCAACAGGCCTCGGCTGGCGCAGAGCCTGTTGATGGCCGTCAGCAGGGTCCGGGGCAGCACCATGCCACTGGGATTGGAAGGGGAGATCGTCACGATCGCCCGGGTGCGGGGGGTGATGGCTGCCGCCAACCGGTCTGGATCGGGAAGGGGCCCCCCGTCCACCGGCACCACCACCCCCCCCGCCAGCTGAACCGCCATGGCGTGGTTGAAGTAATAGGGCAGGGGAAGGATCACCTCGCTGCCCGGGTCGCAGATCACCTGGGAGAGGGCGGCAAAGGCCATGTTGCTGCCGCTGGTGACCATCAGGGCCGCCCCCTCCAGATCCAGGCGGTTCTTGCGCCAAAGCTTGCGAGCCACCTGCTCCAGCAGGGCAGGTTCGCCCCATGTGGAGCCATAGCGATGGAGCGATGATCCCGGCAGTGCAAGGGCCTGGCGGACGGCCTCCGGCACTCCTGGCGGCGGCGCCCAGCTCACCATGCCCTGGGCCAGGGAGAGGACATCGGGCCGGCGTCGCATGAGTTCTCCCAACAGGGGGATCACCGGATCCAGCACCCCATCCAGGCGATCCGCGGCGCAGGGGCGGGGGGACCCGACCATGGGGGGGGAACAAACAGGGCTCTACCTTGGCGGTTGCCGGCCATTTCCGCGATGAAATTCGTCCTCTGGGGCACCTACTGCGCCGATGTGCTCGAAAAACGCACCCCCTTCCGGGAGGAACACCTGGCGGGCCTGCGGCGCCAGAAGGAGGAGGGGGTGCTGCTCACCATTGGGCCCACGGAAGACATCAGCCATGTGTTCGGGCTCTATGAGGCGGGCAGCCAGGAGGAGGTGGAAGCCCTGGTGAAGGGTGATGTGTACTGGCGTGAAGGGATCTGGACCGCCGTGAAGGTGCATCCCTGGATCCAGGCCCTCTGACAGGCCGGAAGGGATCCCCGAAAGCGAGCCAAAAAAAAGGAGCGGTGAACCGCTCCCTTGAGACATCCAAGAGGTAGGCCGAAGCCTGATCACCAGAGGCCGCGGATCGGAGCGGGCTCGGGCATGGGAGCAGGAGCGGGCTCAGGCATGGGCATGGGAGCGGGCTCGGGGGCTGGAGCGGGCTGCTCAACCACCACGACGGCGGGGGAGCCGAAGCGGTAGCGGAAGCCGAGCTTGGCGCCGAAATCGTTGTAGGAGGAGTAGCGGAGCTCATCGCTGGAGAACCCCTCAGCACCCGAGTAGGTGCCTTCCACGTAGACGTCGGTGTTCCAGTTGATGGCATAGGCCACACCCACCTTGGCCTGCCAGCCGAAGAGGCCCTGGTTGGTGCTGCCGAAGCGATCCCCGTCGAAGCGGATGCCAGGGGTGCTCAGGTTGGTGTAGCCGATGCCGCCACCGAGGTAGGGCACCCAGGCGCCGAAAGGAATGTCAAGGTAAACGCTTGCCATGACATCGTTCTTGTTGACGATGCCGGAAGCATCAAAGAAGTCGTTATTGAACTTCAGATCGTTGATGCTGGAGCGGGTGTAGCCGTAGGTCAGCTCGGTACGGATGGCCCCGAAGTCGTAGCCCAAACCGGCGTCAATGGAGAAGCCCCCGCCAAACTCCATGTCACCATTGACGTTTGGCTCAAAATCACGGGTGCGCACATCCATGTCGGATGGCCAGGCAGCGCCGGCGCCCACCGTCAGGTAGAAACCGGTGCCCTGCACGGATTCCGTGCCCACTTCACCCACGAGGGGGATGTAGGTCTGGGCGATCTGGGTTTCCTTCTCACCTGCCTGGCTCATTTGCAGAGGGGCCTGGGCGCTGGACTGAAGCTGCTCGGCGCCTGGCTCAGCGGCGAAGGAGGGAGCGGCAAGAAGGGCACTGCCGGCGAGGGCGGCACCAAAGCCGCGCACGATTGCGTTGCGAATGCTGGTCATTAGAAGTTGGTTCTCACACCAATGTCTTTTTAATGAGTTCACCTGCCACCAGAAACATGGATATAGACAGCCACTTTGCTGGCACAGCACAATCAAAAAGTGAATGGGAATATTTCGTGAAAGTTTGCAAATGTGCCAAAAACCTTCAACCGTTCCCTTCAGATTTCGGCCAATCAGCTAACGCTTGTCGCCACACCCAATCGCCCACAACCTCTGCCCCACCAGGGCCCAGCACCTCCCCATACCCCCCCATTTGCCCCTGTCCCTCGGCGGCCACCCGGGCCACATCCTCCCCACTCTCGAGCCCCGCCCTGCGCAGGGCCGCCAGGCGCAGGGTCTTTCCCCGACGAATCACATTTCCCCCATTCACATGACAGCCGGCGCAGTGCTGGTTGAAGAGCACGGCCCCGGACGTCTGGGTTGGGCCGGGCGGGACGGAGGACAGATCGGCCCCCAGGGCAGGCCGGGGCCAGAGGATCCACCAACCCAGGGCCAGGGCAAGGAGAATGGCGATCCAGAATCGCTTCTGTGGAACCATCAACCCACCAGGGAATCATCCTGGTGGCAGCCTAGGACCCCTGAGCCCGTGCCTCCCTCCCTCATCCTGCGGCCGCTGCGACAGGACGACTGGGATCAGGTGATGGAGACCTATGCCGATGCGGTGCAGACCCTCGCCACCCCCCTCTATCGGCCGGAGCAGACTCAGGCCTGGGCTGCCTATCCCACAACCCACGCAACCGTTCGCGAGGCCCTGGAGCGCGGCTATGGCCTGGTGGGCACCACCGCGGAGCGCCCCGGCGCCGTGGAGGCCTTCGCCCTGCTGGATCCCCTGGATCGCCTGTCCCTGCTCTACTGCCGTGGCCGATCGAGCCGAAAGGGGCTCGCCACGGGCCTGGTGCAGAGCCTGGAGGCCCATGCCCGCCGGGCAGGGCAGACGACTCTGCGCACTGAGGCCAGCCAACTCTCGAGGCCCCTGTTGGAGCGCCTGGGTTGGCGGGTGGATCATGAGGAAACAATTCTGTTTGCCGGGGAGCTCTTTACGCGCTGGCGGATGAGCACCACCTTGATCTGATTGCCATGGCCGATGCCGATCTGGAGAGGTTTCTCGAGAAAGTGCGCCAGCTCAATGCCTTCGTGGCCTTGAGCGAACGCCAGCCGGCGCTGCGGGACGCCCTGCGCCACTGCTCCCATCATGATGAGGTTGTGGCCCTGGCCAGGAGCCATGGCTTTGAGATCGGCCGGCGCTGGGGGGAGAACTCATCCATCCCTGGAAGCGCCTCACTGCTGGGGGGTGAGCCCCCACCCCCGGGGGAGGAGCACACCCAGGTGCTTCTCGCCACAGACACGCTGCGGCTGGAGCGCATCCATTCCTGTGGGGCCAGCAGTGCTCCAGGATTCTGGTATCAGCAACAGGAGGAGGAGTGGGTCTGCCTGCTGCAGGGCAGCGCCAGCCTTCGATTTGCCGATGAGGAAAGCAACCGTCTGCTGCAGCGGGGAGACAGCCTGCGGATCAGGGCCGGTCGCCGTCATCGGGTCGTGGCGACAGATCCCCATCCTGGAACGATCTGGTTGGCATTGTTCTGGTCATCGTTTCCCGCTGGTTGACATAGCGCATCAACCAGTAGGCCCCCGCCAGGGCCAACACGGTGAGGCCGAGGGCCACCACCATCAGGGGCTTGGAGTCGGCCGTGCCGGGCAACACAATGAGTTTCCTGGCCACCGCCGTGATGGCGGTGAGGAGCACCAGCTGGATCTGCACTGCGTGGCGCTTCAGATAGGCCGTGATGTTATGCAGCAGCTCCAGGCCGATCAGGATGTTGAGCAGCTGGCCGAAAAAGGCGAACAGGGCATCGCCCTGCCAGACGGTCTGGCGCTGGAGCAGGGCCGTGGCGAGCTGCCGGAGGAGCTCCACGCTGGCCAGAACGATCAACAGAACCAGCAGCACCCCCAACAACTTGGCGATGAGCTGCTCCATGCGATCTACCCCCCTCAGGAAGCCTTTGTCCGACCACCATGGCGAGGGGGGAACGACGGCCATGGTCAGTTGCTGAACGGATTGTACTGCGGCTGGGCCGGGGTATTGCCCGGGGGATTCACCAGCTCGGTGTCGCAGGTGACGCTTCCATCCTTGGCGGTGATGCAGTTCTTGGGCTTCACCTCCGTGCTCGGCCCCACCTGACTTCCGGATTTGAGCAAGAATTGTTCCACCTGAGCCAGGGCCGGGGGTGTCAGCCAGAGCAAGGGGGCCAACGAAACAATCCCCAGGACGGGGATCAGGGAGGGGGGGCGCATGCAGGGTGGAGCATCCATCCGTCCATGCTGCCTCAAGCCGGCTCGTCCTGCCCGGGAAATCTTGCAGCAGACGACTCCTCGGATGCGGCGCGGATCTCATCGAGGAGAAGATCCAGCTGATCCATGGGGTCCGCCCCTCCCAACTCCGGGGTGGCACCGCTGGAGGGGGCATCGAAGTCTTCCCCGTACCAGAGGGTTTCGATCTGGCACAACTGTTCCGCCAGGCCCCGCAGTCCCTGCTGGGAATGGATACGTTGCAGCTCCGACACCAGCACGGGCATGCGGATCGAGGTGGCCCGCAGGGCACGCCTGAGATCGGCCTGGGTGCGCCCGGCATGGCGCAACCAATCCTTCAGGAAGAGCTGGAGATCCTCCAGCTCTTCTGAACTGAGCGTGGGAGAGGGCTCCTTCGCGCGCATCAGGAATGGGGAAACCAGTC
>JAYKIG010000098.1:0-28276 GCA_035286045.1 Cyanobacteriota bacterium
ACCCCACCTGGGGGATGGCCAACACCACCTTCCGTCGGGTCACGGGTGCTCGCTACGGGAGCCCGATCCGGGTCACGGATCCGGCCACGGGGGCCATCACGGTGCAGAACCTCGGTGTGAACCCCCTCTTTCGGGGTCTTGATCCCCGGGCCATCAGCAACATTGTGGGTGTTCAGGAGTCCACCACGCCCACGCAGGCTCTCAATCACCTCTGGGTGGCCTTCGGGCAATACGTCGACCACGGCTTTGATTTCGTGGAAAAGGGCGGCAGCGGCACTCTGGCGATCGGCGGACTCGGGGTGAACCGGGCCACCGACAACCCGGCTGACCTGACCAGAGCCACGGTGATCGGTTTTGATGCCAACGGCATCCCGCTTCATCGCAACCAGACCGCCCAGTATGTCGACCAGAACCAGGCCTACGGATCCATCGAGCTGGTGGGCACCTTCCTGCGGGAAACCACCGGCAATGGAACCGTGGGGGCCCGTTTGGCCTCCGGGGCTGTCGATCCCTCCAACCCCGCAATGCGCCTGCTGCCCACCCTGCGCAAGCTCATCCACGATCACTGGGCCAACGACACCCGCTTCAACAGCAACGGCCTCAACACCACCTTCCGCGCCTACTACCCGGGGCTAGTGAGTGCTACCGGGGTGATTAACGAGGCGATGGTGCCAGATCTGTACAGGAATTTCATGGGCAGCAACCAACCGTTGCTGCTCGACCTCAACCCATTCATCAGCCCCCTTGATCACATCGTGGGCGGCGATGGACGCGTCAATGAGAACATCACCCTCACCGGCATCCACACGGTGTGGGCCCGCAACCACAATTTCCATGTGGATGGTCTCCTGGCGTCCGGGTTCAGCGGCACGGCTGAGGAGCTGTACCAGGCGGCCAAGATCGTCAATGAAACCGAATACCAAAGGGTGCTGTTCACCGATTACACCGATGCCCTCCTCGGCGGCATGAAGGGAAGCGGGCAGCACGGCTGGTCGGGCTACAACCCCAATGCGGATGTGGGCATCTCCCATGAATTCGCCGCCAGTGCCTTCCGCTTTGGCCACTCCGGGGTGCCCAACCTCGTGCGCCTGATCACCCCGGCCGGGGCCAGCCAGGACGTGCCCCTGTTTGACGTGTTCCTCAATCCCACCAACAAGGGGCAGTTCACGGCGCCTCTCCCGCCGGGGTACGTGCCCCAACCGGGCTACAGCGAGATCGGGGCCGCCACCATCCTGCAAGGCATTGCCAACCAGGCCTCCGAGAGGATCGACACGCAAGTGGTGAATGCCCTGCGCAACGATCTGGTGCGCAACCCCGCCGACCTCTTCTCCTTCAATGTGCAGCGGGGGCGCGACCTGGGGCTGGGCAGCCTCAACCAATTGCGGATGCAGCTGTCCGCCTCCACCGACCCCTACGTGAGAGAGGCGGTGGAGCGTGCCGACGGACCCCTCACTCCTTACACCTCCTGGGAAGACTTCCAGGCCCGCAATGGCCTTAGCGCGGCAGACATCAACAAGCTCAGACTTGCTTATCCTGACCTGGTGCTGCAACCGGCCGAGATCCTGGCCTTCCGCCGGGCGAATCCCGACATCACCCTGGTGAACGGCAACACCGTGAAGGGGATTGATCGACTCGATGGCTGGGTGGGTGCCCTCAGCGAGAAGCACATCAACGGCGGCGTGGTGGGCCAGACTTTCTGGGTGATCCTCCACCAGACCTTCGACAAGCTCCAGGAGGCTGATCGGTTCTACTACCTCGATCGCACCAAGGATTTCGACTTCTACAAGGACGCCACCCTCGCCGACATCTTCCAGCGCAACACCGGCGTGCCCTTTTCCGAGTCGATCTTCTTCACGCCCACTGATGTCGTTGCACCCACGGTGGTGTCGCAGACCCCGGCCTTCACCACGGCTCCGGTGGGCCTGACCCTGGTGGGCGATAACAATGCCAACACCCTCACCGGTGGAGCCCTCAACGACACCATCCTGGGTCTTGGCGGAGCGGACACCCTGGAGGGCCTGGCGGGCCATGATTCGATCGACGGCGGTGCCGGGACCGATACCTTGATCGGTGGTGCCGGGGTTGACGTGCTCACCGGGGGACTGGATCGTGACATCTTTGTGCTGAATGCCGCCGGGGGGGTCACCAACACCCCTGCCATTGCCGGAGCCGATGTGATCACGGATTTCCAGAGTGGCACCGACGTTTTGGCCCTCAGCCGCACCACCTTCGCAGGCTTCGGGAGGATCAACGCCGTGGCCCGCAGCCAGCTCCTGGTGGGCAACTTTGCTGGAGGCACCGGCTTTGTGAGCAGCGAAACCGCCAACACGCGCCTGGTTTACGACACCGCCTCCGGCAACCTCTGGCACGATGCCAACGGCAACCTTGACGGCGGCTTCACCCAGATCGCTGTACTCCGCAACGGGGTGAATCCGCTCACCACCCTCACCACTGCCGATCTCAACCTGATCGCCTGACGGTGCTGCAAACGCGCCAGCCGGGTCTGCTTCTGCACCATTGGCCCAGCTGGCTGCAGGGCCTCCCCCGGGGGGCTGGCGCTGCGGCCTCCGCCGATCTGCTCAAGCAGCTGCAGGAGGGCCTCCCCTGGCGCCAACCCGTGGTGCGGGTGTATGGCCGAAGCCATCCGGTGCCCCGTCTCACCTGTTGGATCGGGGATCCCGGTTGCCACTACCGATACAGCGGCCTGCTGGAAACCCCCCTCCCCTGGAGCGAGCCCCTTCTGAACCTGCGCCGCCAGGTCGAAGCCCACCTTGGCGTGGCCTTCAACAGCCTCCTGCTCAACCGCTACCGCCATGGCCAAGACTGCATGGGCTGGCATGCGGACGATGAACACGAACTCGCCCCCAACCATCCCATCGCCTCCCTCAGCCTGGGGGCCACCCGCACCCTGCGGTTTCGCCCCCGTCCCGGGGGGACCGGCGGCGAAACCTTTGGAATGGAGCTCCACCACGGCGACCTGCTGGTGATGCATCCCCCCACCCAGAGCCACTGGCACCATGCCCTGCCCCCCAGGCAGCGGGTACGGGAAGAGCGCCTCAACCTCACCTTCCGTCTGATTTCCCTACCCCTGGCGCCCTAACCCAGGAACGCCACCGCATCGATTTCCACCCGAGCTCCCTTTGGCAGGGCTGCCACCTGCACACAGGCGCGGGCGGGGGCCACCTCGGTGCCGAACACCTCCGCGTAGAGGCTGTTCACCGTGGCGAAATCCGCGAGGTCCACCAGATACACCGTGGTGCGAACCACCTGAGTCGGCCCGGCTCCCGCCGCCTGGAGCACGGCCTGCAGATTGCTGAGCACCTGCCTCGTTTCGGCGCCCACCTCCCCCGCGCCCACCATGGCGCCGCTCTGGGGATCCAGGGCGATCTGCCCCGAGCAGTACAGCCAACCGCCGGCTTTCACGGCCTGGCTGTAGGGCCCGACAGGAGCCGGGGCCCCGGCGGTGTTCAGAGCCACAGGATCGGACGTCACGGATGGGCCTCCGCCGTTGCAGGATGCATGAAGTGAGCTTATGGCGCCGTTTGCCAGCCCCTTCCGCATCGTCGGGCCCTCGGTTGACCGTGCACGACCTCTGGCACCGCTACCCGGGGATGGCTCCTGAGGGGTGGACCCTGCAAGGGCTTTCCCTCGAGCTGGGGCAGGGGGAACTGGTGGGGCTGCTCGGACCCTCCGGTTGCGGCAAAACCACCCTGCTGCGGCTGATTGCGGGATTTGAAACCCCGGCGCGGGGCACCATCTGCCTCGATGGCCAGGAGGTGGCCGGCTCTCACCGATGGGTCCCGCCAGAATCCCGGGGGGTGGGGATGGTGTTTCAGGACTACGCCCTCTTCCCCCATCTCGATGCCTGGCAGAACGCCTGCTTTGGCCTCACCCCTTCGCGCAGGGGGCGCCCTCCATCGGTTCAGGTTCAGGATCGTGTGGCCTGGTTGCTCACCCTGATGGGCTTGGGAGGTCTGGAGCGCCGCTATCCCCATGAGTTGTCGGGTGGGCAACGGCAACGGCTCGCCCTCGTGCGGGCTCTCGCTCCCGGTCCCTCCCTGGTCTTGCTCGATGAGCCCTTCTCCAACCTGGATGTGGAGGTGAGGTTGCGGCTGCGCAGTGAACTTCCTGAGGTGCTGAGCCGTTGTGGGGCCTCCGGTTTGCTCATCACCCATGATCCTGAAGAGGCCATGGCCATCTGCGATCGGGTGGCCGTGATGCAGAGCGGCGTGTTGCACCAGTGCGGGAAACCTCCCGACCTGCTGAATCATCCGGCGACCGCCTTTGTGGGGCGATTCGTGCTGCAGGCCAACACCCTGCCGGGCCATCGGGAAGGGAGCCTGGTCCAGACGGACGTGGGGCCGTTGGAGCTGCTGGAGGAGAACGGCGCTCTGTCTGCCACCACCGGTCAGCCCTGGGATGTGCTGGTGCTTCCAGAGGGGCTCACGTTCGAGCCCGATCCAGCCGGTGAGGCCTGGGTGCTGGGGAGAGAATTTCTTGGTCAGGACTGGGCCTATCTGGTGCAATGGGGAGACAGGCGTCTGCGGTTGCGCCTTCCGCTTGCCTTGCTCCACCCCCGCGGGCAACGGGGCCATGTCCGTCTCCGCTCCCATGCTGCCGGTTGGCTTTTCCCCGGCGGTGCGCGCCTGAGGGCCAGGGCGTAGGAGGCGCCCTCAGGTCCGCATGGCTGCGGGGCCATGTCCGGCGCTTCTGCGGAGGTTCAACTGGCTGGCGTAAGGACCAAACCCCTGCAGACAGGCGGCTCCGCAGTGGCTTCCCAGGCTGATGGCCTGCGCCAAGGACCAACCCGCCGACAAGCCTGCCGTGACACCAGCAGCGAACGAATCCCCCGCTCCGTAGGCATCCACCAGCGGATCCACCAACCTGGGTGCGCTGAATCCACGGTCAGGGAGGGCCGTGCAACCGGCTGCAGCCTCGGTGGTGATGGTGAGTTGGGCAGGGACATCCTGCAGCGCGAGGGGAATGGCCTCGGCCGGATCCAGCGCACTGCCCACCAGGGCATCCAGCGTCACCCCACTCTCCAGAAGAACGGGCCAGCGCACCCTGGGTGTGGCGGCCAGCATGGGGCAACCTCTCGCCAGCCGCACCCCAGCAGCATCGGTAGCTGTGATGAAGACCCCGTCCACCTGCTCCAGCAGATGCCAGGGGAGAGGATCCACGGCGCATGGCATCAACCGCTCCCCGAGCACGGTGATCGTGCGTTCTGCCTGATCATCCACCCAGCTCACGGCCCTTCGGGTGGATGCCTCCCGCCAGGCGACGTGCATCTCCAGGCCAAGGGCCTCCAGATCCCTGGCCGCCTGCTCCCCGGAGCGATCCCGCCCGAGGGCCGTGAAGAAGGCCACAGGCCCACCTGTCAGCTTGGCCAGCTGCACCGCTACAACGGCCCCCCCGCCCGCGGGCAGCTCCATCCCCTCAGTGGCCCTGGTGATCGAGCCTGCTGGCGGAAGTTGGGGCACCCTCAGGAAGGTCACCATTTCGACATGCCCCACCACGGCCAACTTCAACGGTGGCAACAAGGGCAGACCCTCCAGGGGGATGGGGGATTCGCGAGGTGGTGTCAACTCCGGGTGCTCAGCCATTCCAGCCATCCTTATGGGCTCTCAATGCGGCCAGTTCGGCGCTGGTGCAGGCACGCGCGAAGAGGTTCGTCCGACGTTCCTCGGCGAGGGTGGTGGGGATGGTGGCCCGGCCCCTGCGCCGATGCTCCTGAACATCCGCCAGTCGCTGGGCAATGTCAGCGAGATGGGGCGCCTGGGTGACGGCCCAGCGCAGGTTGGCTTCTGTGTACTCATGGGCGCACCACACCCGGGTGTGTTCTGGCAGAGCCAGCAAACGCTGCAGGGAGTGATGCATCTGCTCGGCGCTCCCTTCAAACAATCGTCCGCAGCCGCCCGCAAACAGGGTGTCGCCGCAGAAGAGCTCCTCTTGCATGTTCGGGGCGGTGGCCGGCAGGTGGTAGGCCACATGGGTTCGCGTGTGGCCTGGCACCTCCAGCACCCTGACCTCCCGACCGAGCAGGGACAAGCAATCCCCCTCGCTGACGCCACAGGTTTGCCAGGGGATGCGCTCCTGATCCGAGGCTGAGGCATACACCTGTGCGTTGGGCCAGATCTGAAGCAAGCCAGGCACCCCGCCCACGTGGTCGGCGTGGTGATGGGTCAGGAGAATCGCCAGCAGATTCAATCCCCTGGACCTCAACCAGCTGACGATGGGACCATCGAGGGCAGGATCGACAACAACAGCTTCCTTCCCCGCGTGGAGCACAAAAATATAGTTGTCTCGCAAGGCTGGGACTGTATCTACTTCCATCAATCAGTAGCTCCCATGCTTGCGGCATCAGCTTTGCTAACTGAGCTTTTGCCAACCATTTAAACTGAGCGTCGCCTTTTACGCCGTCGACTGCGAGCACGCCGTCTCTGGCGGATGCTTCTTGGCGCCCTTGGGTGCCAGCCCGCTCAGTAGGGTCAGACGGACTGGTTTCCGTTCGTTTCGTTCTGATACCCCGTGATCACCATCGCTCTGGCCAAGGGCGCCCTTCTGGCCGACTCCATCCGCTGCTTCCGGGAGATCGGTCTGGATTTCACCGATCTCCTCAACCCAGACCATCGCCAGTTGACGATGCCCAGCCGCTGCGGCACCGCCAGGGCCTTGCTGGTGCGCAATGCGGATGTGCCGGTCTACGTGGCCTATGGGCAGGCCCAGCTGGGAGTGGTTGGGGAGGATGTGCTGCGGGAGCACCAACTCCCGGTGGCTCCCCTGGTGGATCTGGGCTTCGGGTGGTGTCGTATGGCCGTGGCGGTGAAGGCTTCCAGCGGCTATCAGAGCGCCCTTGACTTGCCGGCCCACTGCCGGGTGGCCAGCAAATTCACGCGCTGCGCGGAGGCGTTCTTTGAGCAGATCGATCTGCCGGTGGAGTTGATCCACCTCACCGGTTCCGTGGAGCTCGGACCCCTCACGGGCATGTCGGAGGCCATCGTTGATCTGGTGGCCAGTGGTCGCACCCTCAAGGACAACGGGCTGGTGTCCATCGAAACCCTCTTTGAGAGCACCGCCCGCCTCATCGGCCATCCCCTGGCCCTGAGGCTGGATCAGGGCCCTCTTCAGACCCTTGTGGCGCGCATGGCTGCCCTGGCCCAAAGCCCCCCTCCTTCCCTGGTCTCCCACCCCCCGAAGGATGGGGAAGGGACAGCGGTGGCCTCCACCTGATGGCCTCCCTGGACACCCGCCGTCTGCAGCGACTCCTGCCCTACCTCGCCCAGGACAGGCGCCGGCTGCTGCTCGCTCTCCTGCTCCTCATCCCTCTTGCCCTGGCAGGAGCCCTTCAACCGTTGCTGGTGGGTCAGGCCATCGCCGTGCTCCGGGCCGAGCCCGTGCTGCCCTGGCTCAAGGGCCTGCCGGTGCCTCAGGCCCTGCGGGTGCTGGTGGGCTTGCTCCTGGCGGCCGTGCTCGTGCGGCTCAGCCTGCAGGGGACCCAGAGTTACAACGTGCAGGTGGTGGGACAGCGGCTCACGGCCCGCATCCGGGAGGCCCTCTTCCGCCATGTGATGGCCCTTTCCCTCCGCTTTCACGACACCACCCCCACCGGCAAGCTCGTGACCCGCCTTACCAGCGATGTGGAGGCCCTTGCGGAGGTGTTCGGCAGCGGGGCCGTGGGTCTGCTGGGGGATCTGGTGAGCCTGGTGGTGATCAGCATCACCATGCTCATGATCGAATGGCGCCTGGGCCTGATGCTCATTGCCCTGCAGATTCCAGTGAGCCTGGGCATGCTTTGGCTGCAGCGCCGCTACCGGCGTGCCAACTACCGGGTGAGGGAGGAGCTCGGCCAGCTCAACTCCGATCTTCAGGAAAATCTGCAGGGGTTGGAGGTGGTACAGATGTTCCGCCGCGAAGGGGAGAACAGCCGACGGTTTCGCACCACCAATCAGGCCTATCGCCGTGCCGTGGATGGGGTGATCTTCTATGACAGCGCCATCTCGGCCATGATCGAGTGGGTGAGTCAGGCCGCCATTGCCCTGGTGCTGGCCGTTGGCGGGGGCCTGGTGACGGGAGGGGCCATGGGGCTGGGCACCCTGACGAGCTTCATTCTTTTCTCCCTGCGCCTGTTTGATCCCCTCCGCCAGCTGGCAGAACGGTTCACCCAGATTCAGGGTGGGCTCACGGCTGTGGAGCGGATCGACGAGCTGCTCAGCCGGCCCATCGAGATCACCGATATCAGTGAGGGGGCCCGCAGCGAGGTGGTGCGTCGAAGCGCAAGCCAGCGCTACAGCCCGGGGGAGGTGGTGTTCGAAGGTGTGAGCTTTGCCTACCGCCCAGACGATCCCATCCTTCACGACCTCAACTTCCGCATCGCCCCAGGGGAGCACGTGGCCATCGTGGGCCCGACGGGTTCCGGCAAAACCACCCTCATCCGCCTGCTCTGCCGCCTGTACGACCCCCAGGCCGGCCGGATCCTCCTCGATGGCATCGACATCCGGGAGCTGCCCCAGACTGTGTTGCGCCAGCGCCTCGGGGTGGTGCTCCAGGACACCTTCCTTTTCAGTGGCAGCGTGGCCAGCAACGTGCGCCTCGATTGTCCCCTCACCGATGGGGAGGTGGAGCGGCTCTGTTTCGATCTCGGGCTGGGATCCCTCCTCCAACGCCTGCCAGAGGGGTTGGCCACCTCCCTGAGGGAGCGGGGGGCCAATCTCTCCTCTGGAGAACGGCAACTGCTGGCAGTGGCCCGGGTGGCGGCCCGTGATCCCTCCGTGCTGGTGATGGATGAGGCCACGGCGTTCCTGGATCCGTCCACGGAAGCCACGCTCCAGCGTGACCTGGAACGCCTGCTGAAGGATCGCACCGCCATCGTGATCGCCCATCGCCTGGCCACGGTGGAGTCGTCCGATCGCATCCTGGTGCTCCGCAAGGGCCGGTTGATTGAAAGCGGCACCCACCGTGAATTGCGGGCGGCCGGAGGTCTCTATTCTCAGCTGGCTGAGCTGCAGGAGAAGGGGTTGGCCACCTTCTAGGCGTCCGCTGGCTCGGTCTTTTCCAGCCACTCCCTGATCAGCCCGGCCAGTTCCCTGGGCTGCTGGCACATGGGCAGATGGCCCGCACCGTTGAGAATCTCGAGATGGTGATCGCTGGCGTAGCCCGCCAGGTGGCGCACATAGCGCGGTTGCATCACCTGGTCCTGGCCTCCGGCGATCCAGAGGCTCGGCACGGTGAGCCCATGGGCCAGTCGGGGCAATTGCCTCACCGCCCCCCGGTTGGTGCTGCAGGCCAGCAGACCCCTGGCCGCCCGATGCTCGGCCACCAGGGGGGAGCGGAAGCGATCCAGGAGAGGCCAGTGGGCGAGCCCCAGGGGCCGGAGGCGCAACAGGAGGGAACCCCCACGCCGCAACTGGCGGAAGGGACGGGGTTGAAACACCCCTCCGCCAGCACCGATCTGCACCAGTCCGATGAGCTGATCCCCGAGGTGTTCGGCCGCGTGGAGCGCCACGCTGCCCCCCAGGGAATGGCCCACCAGCACCACCGGTTGCCCGTCGAGCTCCCGTTTCACCCATTCCGCCACCCAGCGCCCATAGCTGGCCAGAGATGGTTGCAAACCCCTGGGTCTGGCTTCCGAACCAAACCCGGGAAGATCAGGGGCCAGGAGCTGCCAGTGGGGCTGTAGCTCCGTCGCGAGCTGGTGCCAGAGCCGGCCGGAGAGCATCCAGCCATGCAGGGCCACGAGGGTGGGAGGGATGGCCGGGCTGCCGCTCACACTGATCGGGATCGGGCGTCCAACCATGGCGCACGGGATCAGCAATCCGCGAAGATCGTCAGATTGCTTTGCGCACTGCCCGTTCGCCCGTGGCTGAGGATTCGCCCCATCGCGAGATTTTGTTCACTGGCCTCTATGGATCGGGCTATCGCCTCTGCGCCCTGCCGGAGGCGGCCCGCCTGGAGGCGGTACTCAGCCTGGAGCGGCCCATCGATCTCATTGAACTGGAAGCCCTCTGCGATGCGGTGGGCTGGAATCGTCGCCCCCTGCGGCGGGTGCGCAAGGCTCTCCAGCACAGCCTGCTGCGGGTTGGGCTCTGGCGCCACGATGAGCGACTTCCCCGCTTGGTGGGTTTTGCCCGCTGCACGGGCGATGGCGTGGTGGAGGCCACCGTGTGGGATGTGGCCGTCCATCCCCTCTACCAGGGGGTGGGCCTTGGCAAACAATTGATGGACTACGTGATCGGCCATCTGCAGGTCATGGGGGTGGAGCGGGTCACCCTCTATGCGGATCCAGATGTGGTGGAGTTCTACAGCCATCAGGGCTGGGAGCTGGAGCCCCAGCAGCGCCGCTGTGCCTTCTGGTATGCCCCGTAGCGCTCCGCCAGCCGCTGGGGATCCTCGCCCCCTCGCCAGGCCCGCCTGAGCTGGGCGTTGGTCCAGCTGGTGCGCAGCACCCCCAGCTGTTGCCAGCGCCGGCCATCCACCAGGAAGCGGCCCGCCAGCATGCGGACGGGAGCCACCGTCCGCAAGCGCAGGATCAGCTCCAGGTCTTCCATCAGGGGGATGGGGGACACTCCTCCCACTGCAGCCAGGGTCTGGCGGTGCACCAGGAGCCCCTGGTCGCCGTAGGGCCTTTGAAACAACCCCGTGCGCCAGTCCACCAGTCGTTCCACCACACGCAGCCCCACGGACCGGCCTTGAATCCCCAGGTGAAAGGCCCAGCAGCACCCGGAGCCCTGAGCCATGGCATGGATGACGGTCTGCTCCCAGCCTCTGGGAAGGCGCCCATCGGCGTGGAGGAGCAGGAGCCAGGGGGCGGACGTGGCTGCAATTCCCTTGGCCAGTTGGGCGCCTCGGTTCGGCGGGGCGTGCAGCACCCGGGCTCCCCCCAGATGCGCCACGCTGGCCGTGGCATCCCCACTGCCGCCGTCCACTATGCAGATTTCTCCGATGCAACCTGCTCCGCTCGCCAGATCGGCCAGCAGCAACGGCAGCCGGCGGCCTTCGTTCCGCGCTGGGATCACCACGGCCAGCGGGGCGCTCATCGCCAGGCCAGCAGATCCCCGAGTCGATCGAGATCGCTCCGTTGCGGCAGCAGGAAAGGCGCCAGCCCCTCAGCGGTTGCAGCCTCCAGTGTGCTGAGGAACACCTTGTCGGTTCCCCAGGGGATGGGCCGGTGGACCCCGGCGAACAGCCGTGGGGCTTGCCAGCGCGGGGAAAGGCCCATGAGCCAGTAGCCACCATCGCTGGCGGGACCTAGCACCAGAGCCGAGTGATGCAACGCGTTGAAGGCGGCGAGGAGATCCGCACTGCAGAGATGGGGCAGGTCAGTGCCCACTATCACCAGGTGATCGATGCCTTCCCTGGCCGCTCGACGCACCTGTCGCTGCAGACGTACCCCCAGGCTGCCGTCTCCCTGGTTCACCACCCGATCCACCGGCAGGTCTTTGGCCCAGCGCCTGGTTGCCCTGGGGGCCAGGCCAGTGAGGGCGAACACCACTTCCATCGGCTGCCCTTGCCTTTGCGCCTCCCCGGAGGCCTGACGGGCCACCCAGAGACCATGCCAGAGGAGCCTTCGCTGCACGGCCGCTGCGCGCCAGTGGCCGATGGATGCGGCCAAACGGCGCTTGCAACGGGAGGGGGCGGGCCAGCGACCCAGCAGCACCAACCGCTGACGCGTCATTCCTGGCGAGGCAGGTTGCCTGGCTTCACCGTGAGGGCCTGGGTTCCCTCCCCTCGACGGATCCGCAGGGCCAGGGGTTGGCCAATCTGGGCCTGGTCCACCGCCAGCTGCACCTCCGATGGGTTCTTCACGGCCTTGTCCCCCACCTGTTCGATGAGGTCGCAGGGCTTGAGCCCCGCTTCGTCCGCAGGACTGCCCTTCATCACATCCACCACCACCACCCCGTTGACCTCCGGCAGCTTGCATTGATCCGTGGTGCTGTTGATCTCCCGGGCCAGCTGGGGAGTGAGGGCCTCCAGCCTCACCCCGATGTAAGGGTGGCTGGCATAGCCCCGATCCATGATCTGGGAGGCGATCTTGCGCGCCGTGTTTATCGGGATGGCAAAGCTCAGGCCCGCCCCGGGTGCCTGACGGATGGCGGTGTTGATCCCGATCACATGGCCCCGGTCGTTGATCAGCGGCCCACCGCTGTTGCCGGGGTTCACGGCCGCATCGGTCTGCAGGTAAGGCACCCTCTGGCCCTCACCCACCGCGTTGGTGCGCTGGATGGCACTGATGATTCCCGCCGTCACGGTGTTGTCCAGTCCCAGGGGGTTGCCGATGGCGATCGCCCACTCCCCTGGCCTCACCTTGCTGGAATCCCCAAGGGGGGCCACGGGCAGTCCCGTGGCCACCACCTTCACCACGGCCACGTCGGTGAGGGGATCGGCTCCGAGCACTTTTCCGGAGAAGCTGCGCCCATCCGGAAGGGTGACCCCCACCTGAGCGGCCCCATCCACCACATGGGCATTGGTGAGCACAATCCCATCCGAGCGGGTGATGAACCCCGAACCCTGTCCCTGCTGCTGCTGGATGGAGGGGCCCTGGCCAAAGAGGCCACCCAGGGGATTGAGGGTCCGTTTGACCGTGTCGATGCGCACCACCGCGGGCCCCACCTTGTCCACCGCCGCAACGATCACGTTGCTGCTCGGCTGGAGGGAGGGGGCGGGGGGCGCATCGCTGATGGGCTGTTCTCCCCGCTCGGTCCCCTTGGGCGGCCAGGCAACGCCGCAGCCGGTAAGCAGGGTCAACAGGGTGGCTGCGGGCAGGATCAGGACAGAAGAACGCGCAACCATGGGAGAAAAGTGGTCATCCAGCATTAAAAGCCAGAAATGAGCAGGGCGTTCCCCCCAGACCTGCTTATATTCCCCAGTTCGACCGGGTGGGAGGGCGGTGCAGCACGGCGAAGACCTCTGGTCCCAGGTGCAGGACGCCCTCAAGGCCACCCTCAGCAAGCCGACGTTTGAAACCTGGATCCGGCCTGCCCGCTGCCGCGATTTCCGTGCGGATTGTCTGACGCTGGAAGCACCCAATACCTTTGCCTGCACATGGCTTCGCAAGCACTATCTCTCCCAGATCCAGGAATTGGCCTGTGATCTGGCACGGCGTCCGGTGAGGGTGACGGTCGAGGTCTCCCCCAACGAGTCATCTGCTCCGATCTCCCTCCCGGAACCTCACGGGGACGGAGTCCGGGCCAGGCTAAACGGCCTCTCGAGGGCAGACGGGCTCTCGGCAGTGCCAGTCCTCCAGAGTGTTCCACTCCCTAGCGACCCGGAACCGTTTCGCGGAGATCTGCAGGGGGGAGAAGCCGGCCTCAATTCCAGGTATGTGTTCAACCGGTTCGTGGTCGGGCCCAACAGCCGCATGGCCCATGCGGCGGCCCTGGCCGTGGCAGAGGCACCAGGTCGGGAGTTCAATCCCCTGTTTCTCTGTGGGGGCGTCGGTCTGGGCAAGACCCACCTGATGCAGGCGATCGGCCACTACCGCCTGGAGATCAATCCGGAGGCCAAGGTGTTCTATGTCTCCACTGAAACCTTCACCAATGATCTGATCCAGGCGATCCGAAAGGATGGTATGCAGGCATTTCGCAATCGCTACCGGGCTGCCGATCTGATCCTGGTGGATGACATTCAGTTCATTGAGGGGAAGGAATACACCCAGGAAGAGTTTTTCCATACCTTCAATGCCCTTCATGAAGCTGGCCGCCAGATCGTGATTGCTTCTGATCGCCCACCGAGTCAGATTCCACGGTTGCAGGAGCGTTTGATTTCCAGATTTTCGATGGGTCTGATTGCTGATATTCAATCTCCAGATCTGGAGACGCGCATGGCAATTCTCCATAAGAAAGCCGAACAGGAGCAGATGGCCTTACCGCGGGAATTGATTCACTACATTGCCGGTCGTTTCACCTCCAACATCCGTGAGCTGGAAGGGGCCTTGACTAGAGCGGTGGCCTTCGTTTCCATCACGGGCCTGCCTATGACGGTGGAATCTGTGGCCCCGATGTTGGATCCGGGTGGGATCAGCGTTGAAGTGACCCCGCAGCAGGTGTTGGACAAGGTGGCGGAGGTTTTTCAGGTGGCGATCGAGGAAATGCGGAGTCCCAGTCGCAAACGTGCGGTGAGTCAGGCCCGGCAAGTTGGGATGTTCCTGATGCGTCAGAGCACCACCCTTTCTCTGCCAAGGATCGGTGAGGTGTTTGGCGGGAAGGATCACTCCACCGTGATGTATGCCGTAGAGCAGATTGAGAAAAAAATTACTGATGACCCTGCCTTGGCACGAAAGATCCAACAGGTCAGAGACCTGCTGCAGATTGACTCCAGGAAGCGCCGTTGAATGGTGAAGCGTGCCTTGCTGGTGATGATTCAGCCGCCAGGTTGCAGCGGTGTACAAGCTTTGATTTATAATAAGCTCTTGCCATTTCTTGAGGGTTCTGAATGGGAGCTGCATTTTGCTGGTCCGGTTCCGGAACTCGTTTCGGTGCTTACTGAAAAGCTTGATTATCCAAAAGAGCGATTGCATTACACAGCAAATGTCTCTGCATCAACTCGGTTTTCCATCCGTAAGAATCGGTTCCCAAAACAGTCTTTTCTCTATGTCTTCTATGGATTTCTTCAGCTCGTGGCTCGCTTGCTTGAGGCTGTTACTGCTCATGATGTGGATGCCTTTCTCCTGGCGGGTCTGGAGACCGCGATTCGTCAGGCGGAACAGCGCTGGACGTTTGATCTGATCGCGGGCAAGAGCCCAGATTTCAAAGTTTTAGCGCTTGTGAGTGACATTACCAGGGACATGCGCAAACCCTTTCTTGCTCTCATTGATGATCCCCATGGGGCCAGGGATGAATTCGGCTTCTACCCCACTGAACCGGCTCTGCAGAAGAGGATATTTGATCAGAGTTGTGGTGTTCTTTTTATGTCTCCCCTGACCATGCATCGCTATGTGGATGCGGGCCTGGTCGCCCCTGAAAAAACCGTGAATCTGACCGACAGCTATCCAGAGATGGCTAATCTCTATTCTGTGAATCGTAGTGAGCTGGCCAGGCTTCAGCGTTCGGCAAAGGTGCAGCAACCCTTGCGCATGCTCTATCTGGGCATGCTACCGGAATGGCGCCCGATCGAACCTTTCCTTGATGCCCTCATTCGTTTGCAACAGAGAAACGACTCATCCTTTCCTCTGCGATTGGATATCTATGGCTACGTTTATCCCGCCGCCCGCCAACGCATTCGGGAAAACCCATATCTTGCAAAGATGATCATGATTCATCCGATGGTGTCCTATTCCCATTCCCATTGGTTAGCAGAAGATGCCGATCTTCAACTCGTGGTCATCGGCCCCCGCCACCACGACAATTACCCCTCGAAGTTCTTTGAATATCTAGGTCATCACAAGCCTGTGCTCGTTCTGGGACCCCTGCAGAACCCTCTCAAGGAGGTGGTCGATCATCTGGGAATCGGAATGTATGTGGACGGCAGGGACACCCAATCCATCCTGGAGGTTCTGGCCGGCATCCCGACGCATTACGACACCTTCAAGCAGGCCTACCAGATTCATGCCGATGCGATCGAGGCTTACAGCGCCCATCAAGTGGCTGCTGGGATCTGTAAGGTTTTTGACGATGCGCTCGCACGCCAGACAAGGGTCAGATCTTTGTGATCGGCTCACTGCGATCCAGGCCTTCCACCTCCCCAGCAAACACTCGGCTGGCAAGGATGTCTGCAGCTTCGATGGTCATCAGATCCACTTTCTTGAGGGTGGTTCCCATTTTGGTGAAGAGCCTGTTGGCCTGACGCATCCGGGCCCGGTCAATGGCATTGCGGATGGAGCGAGCATTGGCGAAATAGGGAAGTTGTTTTCTGCGCTTGATATAGACCGAGAAGGCATCCAATGCCTCCTCGCTAAAACGATAGTTTTCGCTGGCGAGAATTAATTTAGCGATCGCGAGCAGTTCAGCTTCGGAGTAGTCGGGGAAGTCGATGTGATTGGCTACTCGAGAAGACAGCCCAGGATTAGATTGATAAAAAACATCCATGCGTTCCTTGTAGCCTGCAAGAATCACCACAAGATCATTGCGGTTGTTCTCCATCACTTGCAATAGGATCTCGATTGCCTCTGCCCCGTAATCTCTTTCATTGTCTGGTCGGTATAGGTAATAGGCTTCATCAATGAAAAGCACACCACCCATTGCTTTCTTGAGCATCTCTTTTGTCTTTGGAGCGGTATGGCCGATGTACTGGCCCACCAGATCATCCCTGGTTGCTGTAACCACATGGCCCTTTTTTACATAGCCCAGGCGATGGAGGATCTTGGACATCCTCTCGGCCACGGTGGTCTTCCCAGTGCCTGGGTGCCCTGTGAATGACATGTGCAGGCTGGGTGGCGTCGTGACCAGTTCCATCTGTTCCCGCGCCCGGTTGACCACAAGCAAGGCGGCGATTTCCCGGATTCTCGCCTTCACGGGCCGAAGCCCGATCAGCTCACGATCCAGTTGGTCCAACAACTCCTGAATGCCGGCTGTGTCGTAGGCACTCTTCAGGTCAATGCTGGGTTCGTCTGCTCCACTGGCTTCCGGATGAGCCCCGATGGCTTCAGAGAAGGTCATCGACGGCGGCGGCAAAGGACGTTTCGCTGGGCCCGATCTCCCCAGCTTCACCCTCACTTCGCACCGTCAGATTCACGTAGGTGCGCCCAAAGCTGATGTCAGGAAAGCAGCCTTCTTTTTCCGAAAGGCTGTTCAGTCGCTCCAGAAAGATGCGAGTGCTCTCGTAATCCGAAAATTCGATGCGCCTTTCAAGCCGATCAGGACGCGCTCGGTGAGTCCACGGTTGTTCCATCCCCTTAGATTACGCCTGTCCCTCATCCAGGCAGTCCGTCCGTGCCTGGCAGAGCCGGCCTGCCCATGCCGATGCGTAGGCCTGGTTTGCGGCCTGCTCTTGAGCATCGGTGCTGTTGAGGGGATGGGGGAAGGTTCCCCTGATGGCCGCATTAGTGACGCAGAACATGGCTTTCTGGAAACTCATGCAGATTTTTACGCGCACATCCCCCTCTCCCCGCCCTTGGGTGTCATACCAGGTGTGCAGCCGATCAGGCAGATGCCGATACATGTCCTGCATCAACAAACTCGGTGGGATTCCCGCTCCCATGGTGGGGAGGGGATCTGCAAAGAGGGCACCGTAAGCAAAGGAACTCTGTTCCGGTGAAATCTGCTGGGCCTGGGCGTTGAACGACACCGTGCCCAGGAAGGGTGTGCCCCGAAGAAAGACGGCCTCCACATAGGGAACGGCCACATCCACCAGAAAGGTGAGCCCCGCGTCTGGGGGCAATACCCAGAACTCCTGTCCGCCGAGACTGATCTTGTAAGTGATGGGGTTGCCTGCTGCAGCCACCAGACCATCTTTGATGAAATCAACCACGGCGTCGATCGAGGCTACTTTTCCCTGGTGCTCCGCTTTCGCCAGATCAAGGAAGAGATCACTCATCACACGCCAGAATTGGCCCAGGGCATGGGTTGTGGCGGCCGTGCGGATCAGTTCCGGCAGGAACTGGGGAAACAGGGGATTCAGGAGGGCAAGCAGGGGATCTCGCCGCGTCTTGCAACGGATGATGTCCTTGCAGTTGGCCAGGAAGGCCTCACTGTCGAGGTAGGCATCCAGCCCCCCGGTGCCATGCCAGAGCATGGCGCGCATGCAATATTCGGCATATTCAAAATTGATGCGATCGTGGTTGAGATGGCGCCAGATCTTGGCTGGGCTGAGATCACCATCGAGAAACTTGAAGATCGGAAACGGATTGAGGAATTGCTCCTCCGCCTGGTAGATCAGATTGCGGCTGTAGGCATCCAGCACAATGCCGTAGCTCTCCAGCACGTCTACCACTTGCATCGTGTGGTCTGACGATTCCGCCAGAAGGGCCTCCCCCGCCAGCAGACGCCGCTCCAATTCCAGGGCATCGGGCTGGCCCCCACTCCGTGTGAGTAGTGCAGGAATGACAGGCATCAGCCCACCCCCTGGGCGGCAAGAGCCTGGAGGATGGAGGGGATCTGGGCCATTGCCGTGGTGGTTGTCTCCGACAGGGTACCCAGTACGGCAGGCACCAGACCCAGGAGCACCACCGCAAGGCCTAGGGCCGTGGCAGGGATGGTTTCCCGAGGTGCAACGGGGGCCAGTCGGATGTCGAGCCGGCTGTGGCTCACAGGATCTTCCACGGGCGTGATGGCCAATCGGCCAAAAAACACCCGGTTAACCAGCAGCAGGAAGTACACAGCCGTGAGACCAGAGCCCACCATGCAGAGCAGGGTGGCGACCGGGAAAGTGCCGATCGCCCCTCGAAACACGAGGAACTCGGAGATGAATCCAGACATCCCAGGCATCCCCGCGCTGGCCATCACCCCAAGGATCATCAGGGTGCCCGTGAAGGGCAGACCGCGCTCCGGGTTCAGAAGTCCCCGCAAGACCTCCAGATCCCGGGTGCCCGTTTTGCGGTACACGATTCCGACCAGCAGGAAGAGCAGGGCTGAAATCAGCCCATGGCTCACCATCTGAAACTCAGCCCCCAGCAGACTCACGGGTGTTGCCGCAGCCGCCGCCAGCAGAATGGAGCCCATGTGACCTACGGAGCTGTAGGCCACCATGCGTTTCATGTCCCGTTGGGCGATGGCGGCAAACGATCCATACAGCACTGAGACTGCCGCCCAGATGGCCAGCCAGGGGGCAACCACTGCCCAGGCCTCAGGAAAGAGGCCAAGCCCAAAGCGCAGCAATCCGTAGGTGCCCAACTTCAGCAGAACGCCTGCGAGAAGGACCGATACGGGTGTGGAGGCCTGGGTGTGGGCATCAGGGAGCCAGGAGTGGAAGGGCACCAGAGGAATCTTGATGCCGAATCCCACCAGCAGCATGGCCAAAAGCACAAGTTGGCTCGCCATTCCCAGTTGGTCGCTGCTCACGGGCAGGAAACTGAAATCGGCCGATCCCCGCAGAACCGCCAGGGCGAGGAACGCCGCCAGAATCAGGAAGCCTGAAATGGCAGTGAAGATCAAAAACTTCGTTGCTGCATAGGCCTTGCCCGTTCCCCCCCAGACCGAGATCAGGAGCCATAAGGGGATCAGTTCCAGTTCGTAGAACAGAAAGAACAGCAACAGGTTCTGCGCCAGAAAGGCCCCATTGACCGCCCCACTGATCAGCAGCAGCAGGGTGAAATACACCCTGGGGCGCTGACTGATGTCCCGGGTGCAGATCACCGCCACCAGGCTCAGGGCCCCGTTGATCAACACCAGGGGAAGGGACAGACCATCGATGGCCAGGCTGTAGGTCAATCCGATCCCCCTGATCCAGGGAACGGATTGCTCCAGCTGCATGGCCCCCTCATGCGGGTTGAAGGCCAGGAGCACCACCAGGCTCCAGGCCACCTGCACGCACAACACCCCAAGGGCCACCTTGCGCATCACCCCGGGAGCTGGATGGCCTGGCCAGAGGGCTAACAGCAGGCAACCCAGGAAAGGAATGAGGAGAAGCAGGCTCAACATGGCCGTTACCTCAGTACCTGTAGGGACGCCAGGCCTACAAACAGGAGCACGATGGCGGTGATCACCGTCAACACATAGCTCTGGAGCTGACCGCTGACGCCAAGTTTCAGCCCTTCGGCGGTGGCCATGGAGGCCAGTCCGACCCTTTCAGCCAGGCGATTGATCACCTGCCGATCAAAGCCATTGGTGAGCCGGGCGATTCCGGCCACAAAGGCCACGATGGTGGAGCGGTAGAGACGATCGGTGTAGAAATCAGCGGCGAGAAGATCCTGGATCGCCCGCAGGGGGCGAATCACGGAGCGGGAGGAGAAGCGGGAAACGGGGAGGGCCAGCTCCGCCACCAGACCCAATACTCCGCTGGCCAGTACCAGGAGTCCTGCCGTTGCGGATACGGGTCCCAGACCCAGATAGGGCTCCAACCGGCGCATCACGGCGGGCAGCAAGGCCACCAGAACGGCCAGGCTCACCATCGGCAGGGCCATCAACCAGAGAACCTCCGGGGTGCGTTTGGTCTTGGGATGAGGCTTATCGAGAAACACTTGGCGATAGACCCGCACCAGGTTGAACACGGTGAGGCTGTTGGTGAGGAGGACTACGCCCGCAAACAGGAGGTTGTCTGGAAGCAGAACCTCGACGAGCCGGGAGAGGCACCAGAACCCTGCAAGGGGCGCCATCCCCGTTAGGGCCGCTCCCCCCATCAGATAGGCGCTTGTGGTGGCTGGCATGCGTTGGGCCAGCCCACCGAGTTCGGTGATGTCCTGACAATTGGTGGTGGCGATCACGCAGCCCACGCTCATGAACAGGAGGGCCTTGGCAAGCCCATGGGCCAGCAACAACAGCAGGGCGATGGCGGGTTGTTGCAGCCCGATGGCAATGAACACCAACCCCAGGTAGGAGGTGGTGCCATAAGAGAAGGCTCGCTTGAGATCCACCTGGGCAATGGCCACGAGGGCCCCTGCCAGGGCGCTGATGGTGCCCACCACCAGCAGAACGGTTCCAGCCAGGGGCGAGAGGCGCAACAGGGGAATCACCTTCACCAGGACAAGGGCGCCGCAGGTGACCACTGCCGAATTCCGGAGGATGGAGGCCGGGTTGGGGCCTTCCATGGCCTCATCCAGCCAGAGATGCATGGGGAACTGGGCGCATTTGCCCATAGGTCCGGCGATCAGACCCAGCCCGATGAGGCTGCCAGCCAGAGGGGTGATCGCTCCCTCCTGAAGGGCGGTTCTGGACCACTGATCCAGGTCTTCAAAGGAGAGGGAGGGAGCCCAGGCGGCCAGGGCCACCACACCCATGAGCAGCAACACATCGCCCACCCGCTTAGTGAGGAAGGCATCTCGAGCGGCCGTTACCACCAGGGGCTGGGCGTACCAGAAGCCCACAAGGAGGTAGGTGGAGAGGGTGAGCATCTCCAGCAGGAAATAGGTGATGAACAGGTTGCTGCTGAGAACAACCCCTGCCATGGCCCCCTCAAAGAATCCCAACAGGGCATAGAAGCGGGCCAGTGACCATTCCTTGTCGAGGTAGCCCAGGGCAAACACCTGGCCCAACAGGCTCATGAACGTCACCAGTTCCAGGGCAGCCAGATTGGTGAGAGAGAGATCAAAGCCGATGCGCAGGTCCAGATCAGCCACCTGAAACCAGCGCCAATCAATCTGCTGGGGCCCCAGGGTGAGCACATCTCGAAGGATCAGGCTGCCGTGCACCACGGCGAGAAGCGTGAGCAGAAGATTCAGGTAGGCCGCCGGACGGGGACCATTCCGCTTGACCCAGCCTGCGGCCCAGGGCAGAGAGAGGAGCACACCGCCGAACCCGTACAGGGGGATGAGCCAGGCCAGCTGGATGGGTAGCGGGAGGGCAGTCACCGCGGGCATGCTCGTCATGTGAACGCCATGGCGAGGAAGGGAGAAGGGGGCCGAATCAAACGGCTGCTCGCGCCAGGGATCGCGAATGGGTGGATTCGAGGCTTGTCAGCCAGGAGTCCAAGGCTTCCCCATGCTGCCTCTCCTCCAGCAAGAGATCCTCGAAGAACGCGTGATTTTCAACATCTCCGAGGCGCTGACAGAGGGCGGCAGCCTCCCCGTAATGGGCCACCAGTTCTTCCTCCAGACTCTTGCTCAGTCTCAGCAGGGCAGGCAGTGAGGTGCCTTGGCCGGCTGGCCTCAGCTGGGACGCTCCTGGAGAGAACCCCAGGCTGACCATGCGTTTGACAATCCGTTCGGCGTGCTGCATCTCTTCCACGGTCTCGCGGCGAAAGCGATCGGCTGAAGTGCTGTCACCCCGGAGGTCCATCAACACTGCGAGGGTGAGGTAGTGCTGCACAGCCGAGAGCTCCAGGCTCAGGGCTTTGCCGAGGTCGGCGAGCACGCGAGTGTGAGGGGGGTGAGGTGAGATCACAGGCGCCTGGGGCCATCGTTGGCGATGAGGGCGGGCTCCACTTCCACGTGGGGCCGGGCAATGATGTGGGCCGCGACCAGTCCATCCCCAACCCGCTCGCAGGCATCGGCACCCGCCCGGACGGCCGCATTCACCGCTCCCGTTTCACCACGAACCAGGACGGTGACATAGCCCCCACCCACGAATTCCCTTGCCACCAGGGTGACTTCCGCGGCCTTGGTCATGGCGTCTGCCGCTTCGATCGCTGGAACCAGGCCGCGGGTTTCAATCATGCCAAGGGCAATTCCTCTCCCGGAGAAAGGAACCATGGATCCACCCCTCCTGGAGGGCGGGGCGGGAACGGAGGGTCCTCCGGTGCCCTTGCCCATCTCCCCAGGGGCCCCAGGGGTCGTCTGAGCTGCCTGGCCTGGTGCACTAGACGGTGACGTGCCTTTTTCGGGGGGGGTGGCTGCGCTGGCCCTCCGGCTGCTGCTTGCTTTGGTCTGGGGAGCCTGGGCCACGACGTCTTCCTTCAGGTGGATCGGATCGCTGGCGGGGGCGGCAGCAGGGGGCAGGAGGGCCAGGGTGGGTTCATCGTTCGTCGCTGGAGCAGGAACACTGGCTTTGGCCGGGGGTTTCCGGTTGGAGATGCTCCTGGAGGCAGCCTGAGATCCTGTTCCCTTGCGAGTGGAGCGGATGGAACGGGACGAAGAGGTGGCCATGGCGCGAAGGGGAGGAGGGGGACGTTGAATCGATCGGGGCGGAGGGCAGTCCGCCGGGGGCACCTTCAGCCGTCAGGTTCCCAGAAATCGATGATTCCGCCGATCGTCAGGTCGGTGTAAATCTCGGGATTGCCGCAAGCAAAGCGGGCAGCGCTTCCACTGGCTGTGAACACCCAGTTGCCCACAGAGGCTCCCACGGGGTCAACGGCGACGCTGAGTTTTCCCTTGCTCGTGCGCAGGATCCGCAGATTCATGTGGCCCAGACCATCCACCCGCTGGGTGCAGACAAGGGATCCGGCCACCTGCATGATTTCCATCAGCCCTTGCCCTGTCCACTGCTGGGGCTTCCGTTGACCTGGGCCCGTGGGGTGGGACTGTCGCCGCTCAGGGCAGGTTTCGCCGTGGATGGGGCCGCCTTTCCAGCCTCTGGATCCCAATGGTCAATGATCCCCACAATGGTGAGATCGCTCGGGTATGACTTGCTGCCTGCAGCTTCCCTGGCGGCGGAGCTGCCCACGCAGATCACCCAGTCGCCGGGGATGCACCCCACTGCATCGACAGCCACCTTCTGGGTGCTGCCATCGAGCACCACCTGGAGGTGCTTGTGCTCAAAGTCTGGGATCCTGTTGGTGGAAACCAGCGGTTTTACAACTTTGCAGATAATCATGTCAGTGGGCTCCTGCAGCTGTGAAATGGATCGTTGAGCCCACCGCCTCAGCTGGAATGTGGCGATCCTGATCCCGGACCGTCAGCAGTACATGGATTAATCCCTGATTGTGGAGATCGGGATAACGGTTTTCGATCGCCGCCTGGACCCGTTGGGCGTGAAGAATGGCTCTCTCTTTTGCCCCAGGCACTTTGCCATGGTAATCAAAACGGGCAACGACGGGAATCGGAAGGCCCCGGGATACATTCAATCCCTTGAAGATCTTCACGCCCACATCCAGATCTGCGGCCCCTTCCTCCACGGTGTCCATGTAAGCGAAGTAGGTGAGGTTTCGCAGATGGATTTCTTTGAAGCCAATGCCCACGCCGATGAAGCGTTCCGCATGACCCGCATCGGCATAGTGCCCGGCATGAAACTGACGCACGTAGTCGATCTGGGAGATGTTGTTGACAAGCAGGCGGGAGATGAAGCGCACCATGCCTGGATCCGGGGTGGAGGCCGCCGCCTGCTCCACCAGACCCTGGATGCGCTGTTCCGCTTCCCCTGCGGAGAGGTGCCGGGTGGCGTCGTAGACCGCAGTGGCATCGAGCCAGGTGTCCAGACGGCAGCGGCCATCGCGGCCGGGCACATGCACCCGGATGGCATCGGTGTCGGTATCGATTCCCATCAGCAGCAGATCCACGGAAGCACCGCAACAAAAGCTGTTCTCGATAGCGGTCTGAAAGTCTTCCAGCCGGTGCCAACCGCAGCTGGCTGCCAGTTCGTCCCGACTGCCGTGGGCGGCGCAGCCCTCGTGGCTCGGATCCCGTGAACTGAAGTGGTAGAGCACCACCTTCAGATAACGGGTGTCGGCGTGGGCTGGGTTGGGGATGGCTTCCCGGTAGCGCCGGTGCTCGGTTTTGACCCAACGGTTGACGGTGTTTTCCACGTCAAAGAGGGCCCCTGCATGGGGGCGGCGTCGCACGGAGCTGAAAGGGATGCGCAGGGCAGATGACACCGCATGGGCCAGACGCCCATCCGCGCAGGGGGTGATATCAAGAAGGTGGAAGCCGCACTCCAGCAGGAAGGCATCAAAGGCTTCCGCCTCGGGCCCTCCGGGACGACCCCCGAGGGGGTCCTCCTGAAAAAAGACGGCACTCGTCTGCTCGTAGGTCTCAAACAAACACCAGGCAAACAGGGTGCGCATGTCGAGCTGGGAGACCCAGGCCGTTTCCAGCAAGGAGTGGGGAAGCTCAAAGCCCAGTTCGGCCCTGGCCAACTCCTGCGCCCGTTCTTCAAAACGGTCTTCATGCTGAAGGGCGGAAATTCTCCTCAGCACAGGGACGAGGCGGTCAAAGGCGTCTTTGACTCTGGTGTCGTAGGCGTGGAGGGCCGCATTGACCTTTCCATTGGTGAGGGGGTGGAGGGAGCGGGAGCCCCCCTGGCTCTTCGTATCCCGTTGGCCAACGGATGGAGTCTGGCCGCTTCGCACTTCAGCCAGTCGCTCCCTGAACGCCTCCGGGGTCATCTCCCAGCGTCGACGGGGCGAGGTGGGTGCCTGCAACCGTGGCGCTGTGGCCGGGCGTCGTGGCATCGGGATCAGCCTCGGGCTCCGCCGGACACCGTGATGAGGGATCCGGCTTGGGTGTTCCCACTGGAACCGGTGATCTTGCTCACAGGCTCGGGAAGGGCCTCATTGCGCTTGGCCTGGAAGGTGGGCATGGCGGAACCGGCGCCGGGCCGGGTGGGGTTGCGCCGTCTGGCGGAGGGGCCCTCGGTTCCGGTGACGTGCTTGCCCCGGTTCCAGTCATCGCCGGTGATGGTCAGGCCACCGGACAGACCTTCACCGGTGATGCGCGATTTGGGACGGTCGCCAGCCGCAGGCTCCGCTCCGGAACCATTCGCTGCTGGAGCCACTGGGGTCAGGGGGCCCCGGGCCTGGTCCCTGCTCCGTCGATCAAAGCGGAACTGCTCTGTCCCCGTGACCTTTCCAGCAGCCATATCGAAGGGCCCGGTGATGCGTCCGCCATGTTCATAGGTGCTCCCCGTGACGGCGCCGGTGGTTTCCCTCTCGATCTGGGCCATGCGTGAGGGGGATTGGACGCTGAACTCCTGCCAGGGCGCGCTGTTGAGGGGCTGGGGAAAATCCACGGGCACTGGCGTGGCGGTTCCACAGGCAGCCACCATCTGATCCGGCCCTACATAGGGGGTTCCACTGATGTCTTCGCAGGCTCCTCGCCCAGCTCCGGTCATCACGCCACCGATGCCGGGCTGGATCCCACTCATCACTGTGCCCATGCGGACAGGCGTCCGCTGGCGGATGCGCTGAACATCGCCCGTGCTGCACCAGTTTCCCGCATCCTCCATGCCGGCATAGGGGGTTCCGGTCACGATTTTGCAGGTTCCCGGCTCGTCGCCGGTGACCTTCTCGGAACGGCCCGTACGGGTGCCACTCACCACCTGAGATCGGGGGGTGACGCTGAATCCCACCTTGGCGGCCTCGGGTGCGGGTCGCACGCCACAGAAACTCTCGTATTGCTCGGAACCGATGTATTCATCCCCAGTGATGTTGCGGCAGGAACCGGGTTCATCCCCCGTCACCCTTCCACTGCGTCCCACGGTGGTGCCAGTGATTCCGGTACCTCGGAGCGTTTGGAACGCTCCCACTTTCTGTGGGGCCCGACCCGCCACTTCCTGTTGTTCGGTCACATATTGATCGCCTGTGAGTTGGCGCCCGGAACCTGGCTCATCGCCGGTGACTTTTTCAGAGCGGCCCACCATCACCCCGGAGACGGGTTGTCCTGCCACGGTTGTAGTCCGGCCAACCTTGCGCGGGGTGGTGGGGTTCACTCCGCAGTACGACTGGCTCTGATTGGCGGAGAGGTATTCCGTTCCGGTGACGTTCTTGCAGGTGCCCGGTTCATCCCCGGTGACCTTCTCGGAGCGGCCCACCTGATTTCCGGTGACCCGGTTGCCATGGCTCGTTGCGGTGACTGCCACCTTGGCGGGCTGGGTGCCCAAGGGGCCCGTCTGGCAGAAGGTGTTGAACACCTCCGATCCGAGATATTCCGTGCCCGTCACCACCCGGCAGGTTCCTGCCTCGTTCCCGGTGGTCGTGATCGAGCGATTGGCCTGGGTGCCAGTGACGATCTGCCCTCGGCTGGTCTGTGTGAGGCCCACTTTCCAATGGGCATCAGCGGCCGCTGCATCGGCAATGGCGGACTGCTTGGCCCCGTTGCGATTAGGCCCGGTGGGACGGGAGCCCCCATGGCGGGGGCTGCCTGCAGATCCCACTTTGCATTTCAGTTCGCGCACCTTCTGGGCCAGCTCCCGACTGCTGAGATCCGGGTTCACCTGGCGAGCGACGGACGCGGCTGTGCTGCTGGTGGAGGTGTTCGCCGATTTGCCCCGTTTCGACAGGGCTTCCCTCCTGGCGAGAACAAGGGCACGGCTGGGGTTGGTGGAGCCAGCCCGCTTACTGGTGCTTCTGCGTTCCGCGTTGGAACGGCTTGTCGTGCTCCCGCCCAGACCGCCGCGTGGCGCCCCGTTGCCGAGGGAGAGGGTTGGGGTGTCGGCGGCACGCCGGGATTCGTTGCCCTCCTGGCACTTGCAGGGAGCCTTGGAGCTCACCGCAGCCGCTGAAGGGGAGGGGGCAATCTTGGCGAGGTCGGTGCGGGTTCGATCCTTTGACGTGCTGGCCCGTTTGCCACGCTTGGAAAGAGCTTCTCGGCGGGCCAACACCAGGTCTCTGCTGGGATTGCTGACGGCCCTGGAGGGTCTTCGGCTCACAGCCGGAGTGCTTTCACTGAGCCGCACACTCCGTTGTGGTGGGGCCGAAGGAGGGATGGGGGTGGGTGGCGCGGATGGCGCGACCACGGCCACTTCGGTGCGGGCGGGGCGTGCATCGGCAGCCGAGCGCACTCTGATGGGTGCGGAGCTGAAGCGGCCCTCGGCCTTCTTTCCACCATTGGTGAGGGCCCTGCGACGCTCAAGCGCGGCTTCACGACTGGATGTACTCGCCATAACCACTCGGGAGATAGAAAACCAAGAAGAACAAGACAACCGCTCAGCTGACCAGGTCAGCCGATGACTCTGATGAAAACTGGGGAAGGATCAAAGGGTGGAAGCCACCGGCCCATCGCAGTGATGAATCGGTGGCTGCTTCCCAAGGCTGATGCTGGAGCCTCAGCGACCCTCAAACACCACAAAGCAGGCACCCTGGCTCTGGGTGTAAGCGTCATAGCCAACCAGGCGAACATGATGATCGGGATAGGCCCGGTGGCAGGCCTCCAGTTCATTCACGATGACGCCCAGATCTTTCTCGCCGAAGAAAGGAAGCTTCCAATAAGACCAGTAGGTGGCCATGGAGCGACTGGGGTGGACGTGCTCGACAAGAGGACTCCAACCCTGGGCGATAATGTAGGCAATTTGGTCGTAGATTTCGTCCTGAGAGAACGGTGGCAGGAAGCCAAACGTTTCCAGGGTGGCGACTGTTTGATAGTCACCCACTGCACTTTTGAAAGGCATGGGGTTAGGGGCGAAGATGGATTGAAAGCGGAATCAGCCGCGGTGACATCTGTCCTTGACTCCTGCAGAACCCCGGAAGCCAGGGTTCTGCTGAGTTGGGGATCCCTACACGTCGAGCTTGTCGACGGTGTCGAATTCGAACTTGATTTCCTTCCAGGTGTCGAGTGCGATCGCCAGCTCTGGGCTGTGCTTTGCAGCTTCCGTCAGGATGTCACGTCCTTCCTTCTCAATTTCGCGACCGGCATTGCGAGCCTTCACGCAGGCTTCAAGAGCCACGCGGTTGGCAGCTGCACCAGCAGCGGATCCCCAGGGGTGACCGTGGGTGCCACCACCGAACTGGAGAACGGAGTCGTCGCCGAAGATGGCAACGAGGGCCGGCATGTGCCAGACGTGGATACCGCCGGAGGCCACGGCGAACACGCCGCCCATGGAACCCCAGTCCTGGTCGAAGAAGTTGCCCCTGCTGCGATCTTCAGGCACGAAGGATTCGCGGAGCT
>JAYKIG010000099.1:0-3419 GCA_035286045.1 Cyanobacteriota bacterium
TAACGTGCCGAGGCCCGGCACGCTCCCGTTCATGACTGTGACCGCCAGCAGCGGCAGCACGAGGGTCAATCCCCAGCTCTACGACACCCTGCCCCTCTCCAGCGTCCGTCAGGCGGAGCAGCAGGACAGGTTCCCCGACGGTGGGGAACTGCAGACCCTCATCAACTTCTTCCAGAGCGGCCAGACCCGCGTGGAAGCCGCCCAGAGGATCTCGGCCAATGCCGCCGCCATCGTGGCCAGGGCCGCCAACCGCATCTTTGTGGGCGGTACGCCCCTCTCCTACCTCGATACCCCCCTGGGCACCTCGGCCATGGCCGAGGGCGCTCCCCTGGCCGCCGACCAGGCCGCCTTTCAGCGTTCGGTGCAAACCTTCGTGGGCGGCACCGCCACCACCAAGGGGCGCGGCAATGTGATCAGCCGCCTCCTGGAAGGGGCCAGCGGCGACGCGGATGTGCGGGTGGTGCTGCCGAGTGGCTTCAACCCCATCTCCGTCGGCGTCTACGGCACGGAGCGGATGAAGAAGTCCATCCGCGACCTGGCCTGGTTCCTGCGCTATGTGGGCTACGCCCTGGTGGCCGGTGACCCCAGCATCCTGGCCGTCAACACCCGGGGGCTGAAGGATGTGCTTGAGAAGGCCTGCTCCCTGGCGGCCACCAATGTGGCCCTCCAGGAGATGCGTGCGGCCGCTGCCGAGCTCTTCAAGGGAGAGCCGGAAGCCCGTTCCCTGGTGATCGAGTGCTTCAACGTTCTCCTCAAGGAGCTGGAGGTGCCGACGCCCTCCACCCGGCAACGGCTGGGAAGCCCGGTCAACCAGGGGCTCCAGCTGCCGGCGATCTACGCCCTGGCCGCGGAGGGGCGCCAGCGCTTCGTGATGAAGCCCGGCCTCTCCGGCCGTGAGAAGGCTGAGATCATCCGGGCCGCCTATCGCCAGGTGTTCGAGCGCGACATCCTCAAGGGCTACTCCCAGGAGGTGTGCCCCGTCGAAGCCACCCAGTGCCGGCAGGGTCAGATCTCCATGCGGGAGTTCGTGCGGGCTCTGGGCCGCAGCAAGGAATATCGCCAGCAGTTCTATGGCCGCTTCTCCAACAGTCGGGTGGTGGAGCTGGCCTTCCGCCATTTCCTCGGCCGCGGACTGAGCTCAATCGAAGAATTCCGCTACCACTTCGCCATCGTCAGCGACCAGGGGCTCTACGGCCTGGTGGATGTGCTGGTGAACAGCATGGAATACGCCCGGGTGTTCGGCGAAGAAACCGTGCCCTATCTGCGCGACCTCGGTGAGGAAGCCCAGGAGAGCGCGGGCTGGGGATCCAACCGCAAGCTCTTCCGCTTCAGCGCTCCCTTCGAGGGGGCTCCCCAGTACATCACCCTCTACGCCTCCTACCGCCAGCCCCTGCCCGATCAGCATGCCTACGGCGGCGGCAATGACCCCCTGGCCCTCACCTACGGCGCCATCTTCCCCTCCGGCACGGCATCGGTGGCCACCCGTGCGGTGCCCTTCAGCTACGACAGCCGCCGCATCCTGATCAGCAACGGCCTGAAACAGCCAGGCCAGATGGACAGTCCCCAGTTCCGCAAGGCCACCCCCCGCAGGGTGGGCCCAAGGGTGGTGCGCCTCCAGCAGATCGCCACGGGAGGAAACAGCGTGCCCAGTCGCGGTGGTCAGCCCAGTGTGCGCGGCAGTGAAGCCTCCACCCAGGGGGTGATCCGAGCGGTGTATGCCCAGGTTCTGGGCAACAGCGGCTATGCCGGCGAACGCAATACGGTGGAGGAGATCAAGCTGGAGAACGGCGACATCAGCCTGCGCGAATTCGTGCGGCAGGTGGCCCGTTCCGATGCCTTCCGCCGCCGCTACTGGAGCGGGCTCTACATCTGTAAGGCGATTGAAGTGATGCATCGCCGGCTGTTGGGCCGGCCCACCTTCGGGCGCTGGGAAATCGATGCCTATTTCGATACCGCCGCCCGCAAGGGCTTCTACGGCGTCATCGACGCCATGATCAACAGCCCTGAATACACCGGCACGTTTGGGGAAGACACCGTTCCCTACGAGCGGTTCATCACCCCAACAGACCTGAACACCCGTCGGGTGCCCGCCCTGCGCCGCCCCCTGGATGTGGCAGCGATCCCCGATCTCACTCCCACACCCCGTCCCGACGTTCCTGCACCCCAGCAGATCCGCACGCCCGGCACGCTCACCCCGCGCAACCTGCCGCCCCGCCCCCAGGCGGCCCGAGGCGGTTGGTCGGCCCAGATCACGGGCGGAGAAGTGATGGCCGCACCCACCCGAAGCGATGGGGGCCCCAGCAGCCTTCGCCAGCCGCCCGCCCCCTCCCGCACCTGGCGGGCCCAGCCGTCTGCCGCTCCGTCCTGGAGCGCTAGCACGACCGGCACGACAACACCAGCGGCTCCGGCCGGCCCCAAGGCCCCCTCTCCCTTTCCCACCATCGGTTCCTGGCAGGCCTCCGTGTCAGCCTCAGCGCTCAGCCTGGGAACCGGGCCGGCCTCGGGTCCCGCCCAGGCCATGGAGAAGGCGCTGCGCAGCGCCAATCCCCAGGGGTTCCGGCGCCGCCAGAGCCTGGGACGGCCCGTGCTACTGCCCAGTTCCCCGAGCGAAAGCCAGCTCAAGGAGGTGGTCAATGCCACCTACCGCCAGCTGCTGAACCGCGTTCCCTTTGCGGCCGAACGGCTGCGCGATGCGGAATCCCAACTCCGGGACGGCCAGATCTCGGTGGCTGAGTTCGTCGGGCTGATCGCCAACAGCGAACTCTTCCTCCAACGCCTCAACAAGCTGGCCCCGCTGCGGTCTGCGGCAGCCGCCCACCTGGCCCTGCTGGGCAGGGCAGCCCAGCCCGCGGAAGCCAGTCGTTTTCTGGCCACCCGCACAACCCAGGGATTGGCGGCTGCCGTCGCGCAAGTGCTCTCCAGCGAGTCTTACGCCAGCTCCTTTGGCCAGAACACCGTGCCCTATCTGCGGGGGCTGAACACCACGGACGGCATCCCCCTCCCCACTGTCAACCGGTCCGCCGAGCTGTACGGCGGCAATGGGGGCCTCACCCCGAGCCCCCGATCAGCCATCTGACCGCTGATCAGAACCGGGATTCTCTGAAGCCTCCGCACGCCGGGGGCTTTTTTTGCTGGGAGAGAGGAATCGGAATCTCCTGCAACAGATGATGAGAAAAAGAACCCGTTCCCTGCCATCCATGCATCGCCAAACTCATTGCAAGCCAAGGGATCTCACGCAACGATCGCCATGAAGATCTGTTACCGAGGCTCCGGGCGGAGCGGGGCTCTAACGCAGAATGATTCGGCGATCGGCACCACCGATCACACCCTTACCCACCGGATACCGGTCTCCTTAACGGTGACCGCTTGTTTCGAGGCAGAACTGCATGAGCATCGTCTCCAACTCGATCATCAACGCG
>JAYKIG010000100.1:0-20195 GCA_035286045.1 Cyanobacteriota bacterium
AGGCTGAAGCGATAGCCCTGTTGGCGCATGGTTTCGATTCCGCCGCCCTCCCCTAGGCCGGCCTGCTCGAGCTTGCGTCGCAATGTGAGCACCTGGGTGTCGACGGAGCGGGGACCTCCACTAAAGGGGGGCCAGGCCATGCGGAGGAGTTCCTGGCGGGTGCGAACCACACCCGGAGGCATCAGGAGCGCACAGAGGAGGGCGAACTCCCGGGGGCTGAGCTCCACCGGCTGGTCGCGGAGGGTCACCTGACGAAGAAGCAGATGGACCTCCAGCGGACCGACACACACCCGCTCCTGCAGACCGGTTCCGCTTCTGCGGAGCAGGGTGCGGCAGCGCGCTGCCAGTTCTTCGAGGCCGAAAGGCTTGCGCAACACGTCATCGGCGCCCGCATCCAGCAGGGTCACCACCGGTTCCGATCCGGAACGGGCCGTGAGCACCATCACAGGGCAGTGGAGCTGGGCCGCCAGCCGAAGGGCGGACGTTTCCTCGAGGAGCTCCGCGCTCACCAAGAGGTGGGGCGCCTGCCCCTGACAGATCTCCAGCGCTTCTCTGGCGGTGCCGACGGCAGCCGCGAGATGACCATCCTGCCGAAGTCTCTGGGCGAGGACGGTCCGAAGAGTGACGTGGGGATCTACGACCAGAACGCGTCTGGCATGGCCGCCGTACTCCATATCATTCGGCTGAGCCATAAGAGTCTGATATGAGTCTGGCGAGACAAGTATCGTTACACAATAACACCATTTTTCCTTCCCAGGAACAAACATTTGTTTTGGTCAGGGTTCCAAGGGGAACCCCATCAAAATGACGGTTCTCCCGCTGGGTTTTCCCGCACAAACCGGTTGCGCAAACGCCAGAATGGGTGGAGGGCAAGCCCTGTTCATGACCGCTCTGCAACACCCCGACGCCATCCGCCACTTCCAATCGCTCTGCGATGCCTGTCAGGAGTTGGCCCACCGCTATCACAGCCCGTCCGAACTCCGTCTCTACGCAGATGGCTATCTGCATGCCCTCAGACGCACCTCCGTGCTCGACCACCACTCCCAACGGCGGCTCGAGGAACTCATCGATCGTTGGATTCAGGATCCTTCCGGTTTTTCTGGACCGGATGGTTATCCACTCCCTCTTCTTGAGAGGGAGCACCGCTGATTGTTCAACCCATAAGGGCTTGGTGGTTCTGAGGCTCAGGAGGCTAGAGCCACCTCAAGTTTCTCGCGCAACTCGCCGCTGTTATACATCTCAATGAGAATGTCGGATCCACCGATGAATTCCCCTTTCACATACACCTGGGGAATCGTGGGCCAATCGGAAAACTCCTTGATGCCCTGACGGATCTCAGGGTCGGAGAGCACATCGAACGTTTCGAAGGGAATGCCCAGACTCTGAAGGATTTGCACCACGTTGTTAGAGAAACCACATTGGGGCATCAGTTTGTTCCCCTTCATGAACACAACAACCGGGCTGCTGGCAATCAAACCTTCAATGCGTTGCTGAAGCTGGGGATCCATGGCGGGCAGGGGAAAACGGTGATCGTAAGAGGGTGAAGAACTCAGGCGGGAGGGGCTGTCTGCACGGCCAGAGCATGAATGGCTTCGCTGGCCAATTCCTTGCGCAAGGCTCCGTACACCATCTGGTGTTGCTTCACCCGGGAGAGGCCGACAAACGCTTCGGAAACAACCTTCACCTGGAGATGGTCGCCGCCCCCGGTGAGATCCTCCACTACCACGGAAGCATCCGGAAGAGCCTGCTGGATGGCAGATCGGACGTGGTCCGGAAGAACCATGGGTCGTTAAGAAACTGGGGGAAATCTAGTTGGGGTTGGCGCTGGCTGCCGTGTATGGGGTGGAGGCAAAGCCGATCTCCAGCAATTGCTGGTAAGCCTTCCGACCCACATCGCTGGTGGGTGTCATGGTTTTGACGACTTCGATCAGGAGCGGAACGGCCACCTCCGGTTGATTCTGTCGGCGGAAGAGAGCTGCCAAGCGCAGGTTGGCCTGCACCAGAGCATCCAGCACCTGCCTGCCCTTGTCATCCATTTCCCGCGGGATGCGGGCATCCAGCCCGCGGAAGGCCCCGCTGAGATCCCGATAGAACCCCAGGAGCTGCTTGCTCGCATCCCTGGCCTGGTCGTAATAACGCCGTGCCTCAGGCAGGTTTCCCGCAGCCGCAGCGCTGTCGCCACGGCTCAGCAGGGCCTGCACCGCACCCACATCAAAGGCGGAGCCAGTGGCAGGGGCCGTTGGATTGGCACCGGTCTGGGCCAGCACCGGTGGGAGCGAGGAAGGAATAACGATGGCCAAGAGCAGGGCCTTTGAACAGACCACCCGGCGGAGGCGTTGGCAAGACAAGAGCCTCTTCACGGGCGAAAACGCAGGTGTGGCGAACTTTACGGGGAAGCCATCGGGCGACCGACTGCCGCTCGGGCCGCTTGCTCGGCCGACCGCATCGCCTCCGCCAGCTCGGCGGTGAAGGCCCGGGCCCTCTCCCGCCCCTGGCCGGCAGGGTGCAGGGGCGGCCCAAAACACAGGGCAGCCTGATCCCCTGGACGGGGAATGGGTTGGGAGTAGCCAATGCCCACGGGCACCACCTTCACGGCCACACCTTGCCCATCGGCGAGCTGGGCCAGGCGGGCCAGACCCTGATGCAGCCGGATCCCCCCATCCTCCCGTTCAATTCGGCCCTCTGGAAAAACCACCACCTGCTGCCCCCTGGCGAGCAGATCGATGGCCAGGCGAAGGCTCGCCATGGTGGGTCGGCCCTGATCCACTGGAAAACAGCCCAGACGATGGAGAAACCAACCTTGCAGGCCCGCCATTTCGTCGATCGTGACCATGAAACGGCAGTCGCGCCCCGTCACCCTTCGTCCTGCCGCGTAGGGAAGCAGAAGGGCATCCCAGCGGGCCCGGTGGGTGGGAGCCAACAGCACGGGCCCCTGGAGCGGCAGGTTCTCCCGCCCCAGCACGTTCACCCCAGAGAAGAACGCCGGCAGGGCGAGGTCTTCGGTGACGATCACCGCCAGGGGCGCCAACCAGGGACTGATGCCGTTGCAGAGGCGCGTTTCCCTTGCGGCCGAGTCGCCCGGGAGCTGGAGGGGTCCGATGTCGGATCCTGCCGGTTGCTGCCAAACCTTGGAGAGAGGGGCCAACACTTCGACCCGGACGGAGACGAACCAATCCTGAAATTAGGGGCCACCGGTCCCCAGGGGTAGGGGGTTCGGGCAGTTGCTCCTGCGGCCGAACTGGTGCTTACGATCGCGTCTGCCTCCATCCCCCCCGCCAACGATCCGCATGGCCAGCCTTGGGGTGAACATCGATCACGTCGCCAATGTGCGCCAGGCCAGGCGCACCGTGGAACCCGACCCGGTGACCTATGCGCTCCTGGCTGAGCTGGGGGGGGCGGATGGTATCACCGTGCACCTGCGGGAGGACCGACGCCACATCCAGGATCGGGATGTGGAGCTGCTTCGCGCCACCGTGCGCAGCCGGCTGAACCTGGAAATGGCGGCCACCGCAGAGATGGAAGCCATTGCCCTGCGGCTGCGCCCCGACATGGTGACCATCGTGCCCGAGCGGCGCGCAGAGATCACCACGGAAGGAGGACTGGACGTGGTGAGCCAGGTGGGACGCCTGGGGGAGATGGTGGGGCGCCTCCAGGAGGGGGGGATCGGGGTCAGTTTGTTCGTGGATGCGGAGCAGGCCCAGCTGGATGGCAGCGTGGCCACCGGTGCCCGCTGGGTGGAGCTGCACACCGGCCGCTATGCGGAAGCCCCATGGCACCGGCAGCCCGAGGAGCTGCAACGCCTGAGGGAAGCCTGCGAGCTGGCCTGCCATCTGGGGCTCCGGGTGAATGCGGGCCACGGCCTCACGTATCAGAACGTGGAGCCGATCGCCGCCATCCCCGGAATGGAGGAGCTCAACATCGGCCACACCATCGTGGCCCGGGCCCTGGCCGTGGGCTTGACCCAGGCTGTGCGCGAGATGCGGGCCTTGATCCACAATCCAAGGCACGAGCCCCTTTTTGGCAGCCGCCAGCCATGAGCACTTATCACTTCATCGCCGCCAGCGAAACCTTCCTCACGGAAGAGGAACCTCTGGAAGAGGTGCTGCGCGAGCGCACACGGCACTACGAGGAAGCAGGAAAACCCATCGACTTCTGGCTCGTGCGGCGTCCGGCCTTTCTGGAAAGCGGCGAGCTGGCCGCCAGCACCCGAGCTGTTCCTAGGCCTGCAGCCGCCGTGGTGTCCACGGACCCAACCTTCATCACGTTCATGAAGCTGCGGCTGGAATTTGTGCTGCGGGGGCAGTTTGAAGCCCCCAGCGCCACCATTCCCGATCCCCTGGCCGTCACGTCGGCCTAAAACAGGCCCAGGAACCTCTTGCGTGCCGCCCCTCCCTCCTCCTGCGGCTCCTCAGGTTCTGGGATCCGCCCCTGCCCCCCATCCTGCTGGTAGCGGGGTTTGGCATCCCCGATGGTGAACACCGCCTCCTTGTTCTTCCACCAGATCCAGTCCCGGATCGGGGGTGTGTCCTGGAGATCCCGTCGCGTGAGGCCCAGCCCGAGGCGCTGGGAGGCATCCACCAGCACATCCAGCATCTCCTCCCCATTCCGGCAACGGGCGAGGGCCTCATTGGTGCGTTTGGCCCCATTGAGCGCCTTCACCAGCAGACCCACGCGCTGGAAGACCGGCAGGCTGCGCAGATCTGGGGTGCTGCTGCTGGCGTCGGATTGTTGCGATTCGTTCATGGTGCCTCCTCCCGTTGTCCCAGCTGGCGTTCGGGGCACGGTAGCGGCCTGCGGCCGTCTCTCCGTCCCCGACAAGGTGACAGGACTGCTCCATTCGGGCAAGACTGGTGGGGACGACGACTGCTGCATGCCCTCGCCGCAAATCTCCTCGCCGTCCATGGCCTCTCGCCATTGGATCATCGGGGATGTCCATGGCTGTGCGTCGGCCCTGGAGCAACTCGTGGGCTTGCTCCCCTCCACCGACCGGTTGGTGCTGTTGGGGGACGTGATCAACCGAGGCCCGTCGATCGAAGAGGCCATGGAGCTGGCCTGGGCGTTGGTGACCAGCGGCCGGGGCGTGTGGCTGATGGGCAATCACGAGAAAAAGCTGCTGGACGCTCTGGGATCCCAGAGCGTGAATTCGTTCTCCCTTCTCGCAGGCTGCGACACCTACCGCCAGCTGGGGCATCGCAGCTGCCAGCGCTGGATCCACCGTCTTCAGAACCTGCCGACGGCGTTCTGGGGCGAGGGGTGGGTGGCGACCCACGCTGGTTTCGATCCTGTCCGCTGGATGCCGGATCTGGGCATCCGGTTGCCCTTCTGGCAGGCCTACGACGGGCGCTACGGAGAAGTGATTGTGGGCCACACCCCAGCGGAGCATGTGCGTCGGCTGAATCGCATCCTGCTGCTTGACACCGGTGCCTGCTACGGCGGACGGCTCACGGCCTATTGCCCGGAATCCGGTGATCTCCTGAGCGTGGCCGGTCCGGCCGTCAGGTCCCTTGCGTCCCCGAGCAGCCCATTGGATCGCCGGTTCGCCCCCACGGTCTGAGGATTGCGCCTTGCTGACGCTTTATCGCAGCAACCGCGCTGAGGTCCTGGTTCAGCTGCTGGCAGCCCAGCTCCGCCACCCCCCACCAGCTCCTCTGGAGCCCGTGCAGGTGGTGGTCAACACCTGGCCCACGAGCCGCTGGCTGGGAGAAGCGTTGGCCCTCCATCTCGGGGGGATCGCCGCCCATCTGCGGTTCCCGTTCCCCGGCAGCCATCTCCGCCGGGTGGTGCAGCTCCAGCTGAACGATGGGGAAGGAACGGAGCAGGAAGCGGAGGCCGATCCCTGGCGTGCGATCCACCTGGTGTGGTCGGTGCTGGAGGACCTCCCCTGGATCGCCTCCGAACCCGAGGGCGACCTGCTGCGGCTCTGGCTCCTGCGCCAGCCCTCCCATGGACGGGTGGATCTGCCGATCTGGCAGCTGGCCCGGGCCATCGCGGATGCCTTCGACGATTACGCCCTCTACCGCCCCGAGCTCCTGAGCCACTGGGATGCCGGCCGGGATCTTGGGATCACGGGCGAGGGTCTGCCGCCCCAGCTGCTGTGGCAGCCCAAGCTCTACAGGCGCCTCAGAGAACGGCTGTCCGCCCAACCGTTCGGCCTGCGGGTGAAGGAGGTGATCCACCGACTCGCCGCAGGGGAACCCCTGGCAGGGGCCCTGAAGGCCCATCTGGGGGAGCGGCTGCGGGTGTTCGGCCCGAGCAGCATGGCCCCCATTCAGGTGCAGCTGCTGCAGGCCATCGCCACCGCACTCCCGGTGGATCTCTACCTCCTCACCCCCTGTCCCGGCCTCTGGCAGCGGTGTGTGGAGCGGCGCCAGGCTCTGACGGAAGCCCTCGCCCTCCAACAACCCCTGGCGGAGGAGTGGATGGGCCAGGCCCCCCCGTTGGAGGCCCGGTTCGGACGGCTGGGCGCCGAGTTCCAGCAACTCCTGGAGGGCACCGGGGACGCCCAGCTGAGCGAGGAGAGGGAGCACTCTCTTTTCCTACGGCCCACCAGGCTTTCCACCAGGGGTGGGGGGCCAACCGACGCGCCCTGCCTGTTGCATCAGCTCCAGGAGCACCTGCTCAGCGAAGAGCTCCAACCCAGGCTCCAGCTTGCCCCCGGGGATCAGTCCCTGGAATTCCACGCCTGTCCAGGCCCCATGCGGCAGGTGCAGATCGTGCGCGACCGGGTGCTGCAGCTGCTCGCCGCCGACCCCACCCTGGAACCGCGCCACATCCTGGTGATGACCCCCGCCGTGGACACCTTCGCCCCCCTGGTGGCCACCGTGTTTGCCGACAAGGAGGCCACCGGGGTGGATCTGCCCTGGCGTCTCACCGATCGCAGCCAGCAGCAGGAGGGGGGAGTGGGCCAGGCCCTGCTGGAGATGCTCTCCCTTGCGGGGGATCGCCTCACGGCCAGCGGTCTGGAGCGCCTGCTGGAGTGCGCCCCCCTGCAACGGCACTTCGGCCTCAGTGCGGAGGAGGCGGGAGCGGTCACGGAGCTGCTGCAACGCTGCGGCTTTCGCTGGGGCCTGGGGGCGGCGGATCGCCAGGGCGACCCCACCCACAGCCTGGGCTGGACCATCGACCGGCTGCTCCTGGGCCTGGTGCTGCCCGAGCCCGACGGCACCTGGAACACGGACACCGCTCCCGCCCGACCCCCGACCCCCCCAGAGATGGGCGGCAAGGTGCTGCACCTGTTGCTGCGACTCCGGCATTGGCTCACGGTGCTGGGAACCTCCCGACCCTGCACGGAGTGGGTGGATCGGCTGCGGGTCCTCCTCAGCGACCTGTTCGCGGAGGAAGGGTCCACCGATCCGGAGCTGGCCTCCCTGCACACGGTTCTGGAGGACTGGAGGGTCAGTGCGGAGGGCCATGACCTTCTCCTCGATCCTGCCGTGGTGGGGGCGGTTCTAAAGGAGCGGCTGACGATGGACAGCGGCCGTTTCGGCCATCGCAGTGGCGCGCTCACCATCAGCGCCCTGGAACCGATGCGGGCGATTCCCCATCGGGTGCTGGTGCTGATGGGCCTGGATGCAGGGACGTTTCCCAGGCAGGGGGAGCGGCCCGGCTTCCACCTGATGGAGGCGACCCGGCGACTGGGAGATCCGGATCCGGCCGATCAGGACCGCTATGCCTTGCTGGAGGCCCTCCTCTCCGCACGGGACAGCCTCCTGATCACCTGGAACTGCCGGGATGAGCGCACCGGCGTTGCCAAGCCGCCGTCAGCCCCGGTGCAGCAATGGTTGCAGTGGCTCCAGAGCCTCCTGCCGAAGGCGGAAGCGGAGGCCCTCCTGGTGCACCACGAACCTAACCCCCTGGCCCCTGCCAACTTTCAGCCCCAGGGCAGCCGGCCCCCAGTCAGTTGCGATCGTCGGCTGCTGGAGGCCTGTCAGCGTCTGGAGGCTGGCATCGGACGGCCCCCCAAGGGCCTGGCCCAACACCAGGAGCTCGCCCCCCCGGAGAACAACCCGGCAAGGGAGGATCCCCTGGAAGACCTGCGGGCCTGGTTGATGGCCCCCCATTCGGTATGGCTGCAGGAGCTGGGGATGCGGCCCAGGGAACGGGAGGAGGAGGTAGAGGACCTGGAGCCCCTGGAGCTGGGGGAACGGGAGCGCTCAGCCCTGTTCCGGGAGGTGCTCGCCCCAGCCCACCCGATGGCGCCCCCGGACGATGGGGAAGCCTGGCTGCAGCGCCACAGGGGGGAGGGAACCTTCCCGTCGGATCAGGGCGCAGCCCTGGAAGCCCACCTGTTGCAGGAGCGCTGGGAGAGTCTGACGGCCACCCTCGAGCCCCTGGGAGACGCGCGGACGCTCCCCCTCCAGTGGGGGCCCTGGGCGGGGTGCCCCACCCTGCGGGGCGATGCGGTGGTGTTGGTGCATCCGGGGCGGGATCGGGTGGCCCACCGCCTGGATCTCTGGTTGCAGGTGCAGCTGGCGGCAGCGGCCCTGGAGGAGGCCCCACCCCAGAGGGGCGTGCTGATCGCCAGGGGAGCGGATGCGAAGAAAAACGGTTACGCCATCCAGCTCACCTTCCGGGCTCCCACCCCGGAGGAGGCCAGAGCTGAGTTGGCACGGCTCTGGCAGCTGCGTCAGGCCTGGCGATCCTCCTGCTGGCCCGTGCCTCCGGAAACGGGCTGGACGTGGATGGAGAAGGGCTGTCCGGACGTCGATTCCAAGGGGTTCGCGAAGGTGGTGCAGACCTGGGAGGGCAGCGGCTTTTCCGGCGGGGGGGAAAGGGACAGAGAGGAGATGCAGATCTGCTTCGGGAGCCAGCGAACCCTGAAGTCGCTGCTGGAGGATCTGCCCTTTGAGGAGCAGGCCCAGGTTCTCCTGACCCCCATCTGGACGGCCGTTCTCTCCGCCAAGGGGGCAGCTCGCTGATGGCACCCCAGCCCCAGGGCCTGGCAGGAGCCCTCCCCGAGGACGACTTCCAGCCCAATGCCTTCCCCCTGGATCCGGGGCTGCGGTTGCTGGAAGCCAGCGCAGGCACCGGCAAGACCTTTGCCCTCGCCCATCTCACCCTGCGGCTGCTCACGGAGAGGGCCATCCCCCTGCGGCGCCTCCTGGTGGTCACGTTCACGGACGCCGCGGCCGCCGAACTGAGGGAACGGATCGGTCGTCGTCTGCAGCAGGCCCTCAGTGGGCTTCAGGATCCCGGGTGGGAGCCGCCGGATGCGGTGCTCGCGGAGTGGCTCGCGGAGCAGCGCCAGGCCTCCCGAGCTGGGGAAATGGTGATGCGTCTGCTTCTGGCCCTGGAAGACCTGGACGGGGCCGACATCACCACCATCCATGGCTTCTGCCAACGCAGCCTCCAGCGCCATGCCCTGGAAGCCCAGCGTCCGCCGGGGCTGACCCTCGACAACGAGGGGGACACCCTGGTGGAGCAGGTGGTTCACAGCTACTGGCAGGGGCAGGTGTTGGGGCTGCCCCCACACCTGATCCGGGGGCTGAGCCGCCAGGGGATGAAGCCCAAAACCCTTCGATCTCTCCTGCGCACCCTCGACAGCGACCCCGGGCTGGAGCTCGACCCCCTGCCCGCGGATCTCCCCGTGGACACGACCCTGAACACCGCTTTGCCGGAGCTCTGGCGCCATTGCTGGCAGCAGTTCACAGACCAGTGGCAACGGCGGGGGCCAGCCCTGATGGAGGCGCTCTTTGCCCAGGCCAGGGAGTGGAAGGAGGCCGGTTTGCCCTACCCGCCCCCCTATGTGTTGAAGGCAGGCGGCAAGAAGAGCTCTGGCGCGGTGGATGCCTTCATCGCCAGCCATGGCGACCAGGCCGCTCCCTACGACCAGGTGTTGGGGCACGACACGCTCAGGAGCTTTCTCCATCCCGGCACCTTCTGCAAAGCGGTCCGCGACATGGAGGGAACCGGTGCCCGGACGATCCAGCTTCCCGAGCGCCCCCTGATGGAAGCCGTGGCCGAGCTGGTGGATGGCCCCGCCGAACTGGCCCTGCTCCATGCCTGCCATTGGGGGCGGCGGGAGCTGGCCCGCAGGCGCCAGGGCCTGGGGATGTGCTCCTATGCCGAGCTCCTCAGCGGTCTGGATCCGGGCGCCGACGCCAAGGCCCCCACCCCCCTGCTGGCTGCAGTGGCGGAGCGCTACAGCGCGGCCCTGATCGATGAGTTTCAGGACACCGATCCGATCCAATGGCGGATCCTGCGGCTGGCCTTCGGGGGAGGGGAGCATCTGCTGGTGATGGTGGGCGACCCCAAGCAGGCGATCTATCGCTTCCGCGGAGGCGATCTGGCCACCTACCTGGCGGCCCGCTCCGCGGCCCAGAGCTGTTATCAGATGCGGGACAACCGGCGCTCCACCCCCGAGTTGATCGCGGCCCTCAATGTCTTTTTCGAGCGGGGACTCCCCCGCTCCCAGCTGGCCATGCCTGTGCTGGAGGCCAGAGCGGCCCGGGGGGGCGATGGGCAGGTGCCCATGGAGCTTCTCTGGCTGGGCCGTTCGTCCACCATGCCCAGCAGCTCCGAGGTGAACCTGCTGCTCCCTGCCCAGATGGCCGCCTACGTGGCCCAGTTGCTGGCGACCCCACCACGCCTGCTGGAGAGCACGGGGGAACGGGCCCTGGAGGCCGACGACATCTGTTTTCTGGTGGGGACCCACACCCAGGCGGAAGAGCTGCGGCAGGCCCTCCAGGATCGGGGCATTGCCAGCCGGCTGGTGAGCCAGGCCGATGTGTTTCTCACCCCAGCTGCCACAGCCCTCCAACGGCTGCTCGATGCCTTGGCTGATCCGGCCGATGCCAACCGGCTCCGGCTGTTGGCCGCCTCTCCCCTGGTGGGCTGGGATGCGGAAACTCTCCGGGAAGCCCCACCGCTGCGTTGGAGTGCCTTGGCCTCCATGTTGCAACGGATGGTCCAGCTCTGGCCCCAGCAGGGTCTGCTGGGGTCTCTGGGTGCAGTGCTCACGCCCGAGCAGATGGCCAGCCATGCCAGGGGTGGGCGCTTCCTCGCGGATCTTCAACAGGTGGCCGAGCTGGTGCAGCAGCGGGTGCACCGGGAGCGGCTGGGCCCCCACGCCACCGCCCGCTGGCTGCGCAGAAGACGACAGGCTGAGCTGGAGAGCGTGCCCGAAACGGAGCAAACCCACAGCGACAAGGTGCGGCAGGCGGTGTCCGTGGTGACGGTGCACCGCAGCAAGGGGCTGGAATACCCGCTGGTGATCTGTCCCTACCTCTGGCTGGATGGGGGGAAGGGCCAGGGGGAGGGCAGGCGCTGGCAGCCTGGGCCCGACCAGCCTCCCCGGCTGGATCTCCATCGCAACCGCTCCTGGGGCAACGGTTATCTGGCCGAGAGGGACCATCAGGTGGCCCAGGAAGCGGAACGGGAACGCCTCGCCTATGTGGCCCTCACCCGGGCGATGCATCGGCTCGTGCTGGCCTGGGTGCCGGCGAAACATCGGGAGTGCAATCCGCTCTATCCCTGGTTGTTTGTGGATGAGCCCGTGCCGGATGTGGAGGAGCGCTGGCCGGAGGACACCCCGCTGGAGGTCTGGAGGCAACGGCTGGAGGAGCAGATTGTGCAACGCCGCATACCCCTGCGACTGCTCGACCCCCCAGCCCTGAACCTCGCGGTGGTCCCGCCGTCCCCTCGGCAGGAAGGCGCCCCGCCCCTCGCCACCGGTCCCATTCCCAGGGGGTCCCTCCACCGGGGGTGGGCTCGCAGCAGCTACACCAGCTGGACCCATGGTCGTGCGAGCCAGGAGGGCTCCCGGCTTCCCGCTGAAGCGGTGGAGGAGGGGCGGGACACCAGCGATCCCGGCCCGGAGGACGGGGCCGTGGTGGAACCCTTACCCCCCCCAGATGGGATGGTTTGGCCCGCACTGGGGCCCTGGGCCGACCTCCCCCGGGGCGCGGGCTTCGGGGAGTGCCTCCATCGGGTGCTCGAGCAGATCGACTACGGATCCGCCCCGGCTTCTGCTTCCCTCCCGGCCGTGGTGACCCATGAACTCCTGCGGGCGGGGCTGGAGGAGCGATGGGCGGAGCCGCTGTTGACGGGCCTCCAACAGATGCTTGGTACGCCCTTCGGCGGGGAGCTGGGGAGCCTCAGGCCAGCGGATCTCAAGGCCGATGCCCGCATGAACGAGCTGCATTTCGACCTCAGCCTTCACCACGTGCGAGCGGCGGACCTGGCCCGGGCCTTTCGCGACCACCCTGGGGGCGCCTGCGGAGAGGCCTATGCCATGGCCCTCTCCCAGCTCCTGGTGAACCACTGCGGGTTTCTCACCGGCTCCATCGATCTGGTCTTTCCCGCTCCAGGAACCGGGCAGTGGTGGGTGCTGGATTGGAAAAGCAACTGGGTCGGCCGGCGGGATGACCAGGGCCGAACCCTCTCCTGCGGTCCAGGCGACTACGGAACAGACGCCCTCCAGTCCCTCATGGCCAGCCACCACTACCCCCTGCAGGCCCATCTCTACCTGGTGGCCCTGCATCGCTATCTGGCATGGCGCCTGCCGGGCTACCGCCCGGAGCAACACCTGGGGGGGTATGCCTACGTGTTTGTGCGCGGAACCCCGGGGGCGTTGGGGCGGGGGGCCTTGCCAGGCCCCATTCCGGGCATGGTGGTGGAGCGCCCCCCCCTGGAGCGCCTGCTGGCCCTGGATCGGGCCTTGGGAACCGCACCCTCCGGATGGCAGCCCGGCCTGCACCCATGAGCACAATGCGGCGCCGAGATCCTCCGGAATGGCTGAACCAGGTGAGTCAGGCCCTGGGGGAGGCGCTGCCCCGGCTCTATGGCGAGCCCCCGGATGCCCTGCTGGGTGAGCTCATCGGAGCCCTCACCCGAGCGATGGAGCGGGGGGAGCTGGCCATCGATTTTGAGGGCGAGGCACCGGAAGGGGTCCAGGCCAGCGGATGGCCCGAGGCCCATCTGCTGGCCCTGCGGGCCTCCGCCCTGAGCCTGCCCCCCCATGGGCCCCTTGCCCTGGAGGGTTCCCTGTTGCGCTGGAGGCGCTGGCAGCAGCTGCGGCATGAGGTGATCGAGGAGCTCACCGCCCGGGCCCATCGCCACACCCCCCTCTCTGGTTGGCGTCCCCCCGGTGGGGTGCGGGATGGGCAGCAGCGTTTGGCCATTCGCACGGCCTTGGAGCGGGATCTGTTGGTGTTGGCCGGGGGACCGGGCACGGGGAAAACGAGCACGGTGGCCCAGATCCTCAAGGCCGTGGCGCTGCAGCAGGACGAGCCACGCATCCATCTGGCCGCTCCGACGGGCAAGGCCGCCGCGCGGCTCCGGGCGGCCACGGAGGGCCGTTGGCCCTGCACCACCCTCCACCAACTGCTCGAAAGCCGAGGGGAGGGGGAGTTCCGGCGCAACCGGAATCGGCCCTTGAAGCTGGATGTGCTGGTGGTGGATGAGGTGTCGATGGTGGACCTGGGATTGATGGGGGCCCTGTTGCGGGCCCTGCCTGGGGAAGCGCGCCTGGTGTTGGTGGGCGATCCTGCCCAGCTTCCCCCCGTCGCCCCTGGAGCACCCCTGCAGGATCTGTTGCAGGGAGATCTGCAGCCGCTCCTGCAACCAGCCGTGGTGACCCTGAAGACCGCCTATCGCAATGCCGGCGCGATCGCCCAGGTGGCTTCCTCCCTGAGGGAGCACATCTGGGGGCGGGGGGCACCAGCGGGAGATGCCCTCGCCCTGCTGCGGCCCCAGTTGTCTGAGCTGGGATCGGCGGACAACCTGCACTGGCAGGAAGCCCAGCGGGGTCGCCTCCCTGCCGTTGTTGTCCACCATCTTCAGGGGCATCTGCAGGATCTGGCGGAGGCGGCTCGGCTGTGCATCCCAGGCACCGACAGGGAATGGCAGGGTTTGGTGAAGATCCGGGATGGCTTGTTGGTGTTGACCCCCAGGCACCGTGGTCCCTGGGGGGTGGAGGCGGTGCACCGGCAGCTGCTGGGGGAGGCTTCTCCCTCCTTCGTGGGCCAGTGGCCCAGTGGCACTCCGGTGCTCTGCACCCGCAATCTCCATGGCTTGGGACTGAGCAATGGCGACCTGGGCGTCCTCGTGGTGGGGCAGGAGCAGCGGTGGCTTGTTTTTGGACAGGAGGAGCCCATCTGGTTGCATCCATCCCAGCTCAGCGGCGCCCTGGAACCGGCCCTGGCCCTCACCGTGCACAAGGCGCAGGGAAGCGAATCAAAGCGGGTGATGGTGCTGCTCCCTGAACCGGAGGGGGCGGATCTTCGGCTCCTCTACACCGGCCTCACCCGGGCCCGGGAGGAGGCCTGGTTGTTGACGCCGCTGGAGGGGGGGTGATCAGGGTGCTGAGTTCCGCAAAAGCTGTCGCATCATCAAGGAATCGATGCTAAAAGCTAGAAAATCATGACCAATTGCCGATGGAAACCATTACCAAATCGCGGGTGCACCGTCCGTGGGGTTGGTACGAAACAATCACCTCCGGCCAGGGCTACCTCGTGAAGCGGCTCTGGCTCGCCCCAGGGAAACGGATCAGCCTTCAGCTCCATCGCCACCGCTGTGAGCATTGGGTGGTGGTGAATGGTGAGGGATCCTTCACCCTGGAAGGCACCACCATCCAAGCCCAGCGGGGCTCCACCCTTTTTGTTCCCCTGGGGGCACGCCATCGGGCTGAGGCGGGCTCCGAGGCCCTGGAGATCGTGGAGGTGCAGCGGGGAGACCACCTCGACGAAGCCGACATCGAGCGATTCGAGGACGACTTCGGGCGCGCCTAGGGCCGGGTGTTACGATTCCAATTCACCCTTTAATAGAGCGTAAGCAGCATCAGGCATCGGCCGTCAGGGAACTCCTACTGAGGAAGTTGTGTCATCACGCGTTCATTTTTAGCTTGCTTGAAAAGAACTGTTTGATGGTTAGCTGCAGGTCTGTATTGAAGGAATTCCTGGCTCCCGCCTGAGGTTGTTCTTGTCTGAGGTTTTTTCCGGCAGCGTCGCTGCCCCCGCGTCCGAGTTTGGGCGCTTCGGCCTGAAGGCCGAGCTGCTTTCCGCGTTGGACACCCTGGGGTTCCATACGCCCTCACCCATCCAGAAGGCCGCCATTCCAGAGCTGCTTCTGGGGCGCGATCTGGTGGGTCAGGCCCGAACGGGCACTGGAAAAACGGCAGCCTTCGGCTTGCCGTTGCTGGAGCGTTTGGATCCCCAGGAGCGTCGGCCCCAAGCCCTTGTCCTCACCCCCACCCGGGAGCTGGCCCTGCAGGTTGCGGAGGCGATCACCAGCTATGCGTCCCAGCTTCCCGGGGTGAAGGTGTTGGCGATCTACGGCGGCGCGGATTTTCGTGAGCAGCTGCTTCATCTGCGCCGCGGCGTGCAGGTGGTGGTGGGCACTCCAGGCCGGGTGATGGATCACATCCGTCAGGGCACGCTGGATCTTTCAGCCCTGCGAACGCTTGTGCTGGATGAAGCCGACGAAATGCTGCGGATGGGCTTCATTGAGTCCGTGGAGTGGGTGTTGGACCAATTGCCCACCCAGAGGCAAGTGGTGCTGCTTTCCGCCACCATGCCCAGTGAGATTCGCCGCCTCTCCAACCGTTATCTGAAAGCCCCCGCGGAAATCACCATCCACTCCAAAAAAGGAGAAGGTGGAAGGATTCATCAGCGCTTCCTGGTGGTGCAGCCCCAGATGAAGCAGCAGGTGCTTGAGAGGGTTCTGGAGTCGGAAGGCACGGGCGGTGTGATCATCTTCACCCGCACCAAGGCCGTCAGCCTCACCCTTGCCGAGGCCCTCGAAGGACATGGCCACAATGTGGGGCTCCTCAATGGAGATGTGCCCCAAACCCAGCGGGAGCGCACGATTCAGCGGTTGAGGGAGGGGCAGCTGGACGTGCTGGTGGCCACCGATGTGGCGGCACGGGGTTTGGATGTGGATCGGATCGAGCTCGTGATCAATTACGACATGCCCTTTGATGGTGAGGCCTATGTCCATCGCATTGGGCGCACGGGTCGGGCCGGCCGATCGGGCGCCGCGATCCTGTTCCTCACCCCGAGGGAAAGACGTTGCCTCGGTGAGCTTGAGCGGGCCGTGGGAGAGGCGATCACGCCGATGGAGAGCCCCAGTAATGCCAGCATCAACCAAGGCCGATTGAACCGGCTTGAATCCGGCCTTGCCGCCCTGGTGGAACAGTCGCCCCTCACCCAAGAGGAACAGGGATTCCTCAGGGAGCTTCTGCAACGCCTCTGCAGGGAACAGGGGGTGGAGCCTGAACGGTTGGCCGAAGCGGCGGTGGCGATGGCCCTGAAGGGAAAGCCCCTGCTGTTGAAAGAAGAGAAGCTGGAGCCCATGGGTGAGCCGGCCTTCAAGCGCCGTTCTCGGGAACCCCGCATGGAGGAGCCCGACCGGGGCCCTGAACCCAACATGGAACGCTTTCGTTTGGAAGTGGGCTGGCGAGATCGGGTGAAGCCCGGCAATATCGTGGGCGCCATCGCCAATGAGGGTGGCCTCACCGGGCGTTCGATCGGAAAAATCCGCATCTACGACAGCCACACCACTGTGGACTTGCCCAAGGGAATTCCCCCCGAGGTGGTGGCCAACCTGCAACGGCTGCGGGTCATGAACAAGGAACTGCAACTCTCCCGTCTATGAGCCTCACTCCCCTGCCCCTGTCCTTTGCGGTGCTGGCTGTCACCACCTTTGTCAACCACACCGCAGGCCCGGCTGGTGCCTTGGAGATGGGATCCATGGTTCAGGCCTATTGCCTGGCGGCGGTGGAGCAGGAGATGACGCAAGCGGGGCGGGTGGCGCCCCAGGGGATGGCCGACTATGCCTGCAGGTGTGTGATGAATCAGCTTACGGAAGGGACAAGCCTCCATTCAGCGAGGACGTACTGCCGGGAATCCACGGCCCGGCGCTACGCCCTGTGAGCTCAGGCGCACAATCGGGTCACGTCCGCGGTGGAGATGGCCGTGACCTCGCTGATGGAGATCCGTTCCATGGCCACCACGAGGGAATGCTGCACCTCAGGGGCCTCTGTGAGCACCAAGGTTTGCAGAAGATCAAAGTGATCTTGCGCTGCCAGCTCCCCGTCCTCTCGCCAGGAGAGGCTCCAGGGCACGGGCGGTGGGGTGAGGGGAGGGAACATCGGGGAGCAACCGAAATCAGCGTTTGCTGACAATGGGGCCAGTTTGCCGTTTCTGGTTTGGCTCTTCCAGTTTCCTTCCAACTCCCTTCACACTCCTCAATCATCGGCGAAGGTGGGGTTGTAGTGTTAACAGGATTCCAATGTGTACAGGCTTCCTTCGGCACGTTCAGCCGGCCCCGGCCCATCAGGTGGATCATGCAATCGAGCTTTGCTGGTCTCACCCCATCTGGTCTGCACCGTTCACTGACTTTCCTCGGACACCAGCACCAAAAGAATCTGTTCCAGGACCTCTTTTCGAATGACCATTTACGTTGGCAACCTCTCGTTTGAAGCCGAACGGGAGGATCTCGTTGACCTTTTCGGTCAATACGGCCAAGTACGCCAATGCAGCCTTCCCCTTGATCGGGATACGGGACGCAAACGTGGCTTTGCCTTTGTGGAATTGGCTGACGCCGATTCCGAACAACGGGCCATTGATGACCTCCAGGATGTGGAGTGGATGGGCCGCATGATCCGGGTCAACAAGGCCACCCCAAGGGAAGGCGCCGGCGGTGGCGGTGGCGGTGGTGGCCCCCGTCCTCGCAACAACGGTCGCGGTGGCGGCTACGGCGAACGCTCAGCCCGTGTCGGTGGCGCGGCCTACTGATCTCCAGCCCCAAACCCCCGGCAGACGTCGGTCGGGGCTGGCTCGCCTAATCCATCGGCTCCAGCCCCATCGGCGCACCGTCGTCATGGCGGCGACCTGCTCGGTGCTCAACAAATTGTTTGATCTTGCCCCGCCTGTGCTGATTGGCCTGGCGGTGGATGTGGTGGTGAAACAACAGGGCTCCTGGCTCGCCTCCTTGGGGGTCACTTCCGTCCCAAGCCAGCTCACCGTGCTCGCGGTCGCCTCGTTTGTGATCTGGAGTGCGGAGTCGCTGTTTGAGTATCTTTACGGCCTGCTCTGGCGGAATCTGGCCCAAACCGTTCAGCACGAGTTGCGGATTGAGGGCTACGACCATCTGCAGCAGCTGGAGATGGCCTTTTTTGAGGCGGGCAGCAGTGGTCAGCTGATGACCATCCTCAACGATGACATCAATCAACTGGAGCGGTTCCTTGACCACGGAGCCAACGAGGTGCTTCAGCTCATCACCACGGTGGTCGCCATTGGCGGCGCCATGGTGGTGCTCTCACCCACGGTGGCGGGTGTGTCGTTTCTGCCGATTCCCCTGATCCTCTGGGGCTCCCTGCGGTTCCAAAAGCGCCTGGCTCCCCTGTATGCGGATGTGCGCAGCAGGGCCTCCGACCTGGCCAGCCGACTGGCCAACAATTTGGGGGGGATGCTCACCATCAAGAGCTACGCCGCGGAAGCCTGGGAACGGGGGAGGATGGCCCAGGAGAGTGAGGCCTATCGCCGCAGCAATCAGCGGGCGATCCGCCTTTCGGCGGCCTTTGTGCCCTTGATTCGCTTTGCCATCCTCTTTGCTTTTCTCTCCATCCTGGTGATTGGCGGCCTGCAGGCCTGGCGGGGCACCATTGCCGTTGGCACCTACAGCTTTTTGGTGTTCATCACCCAAAGGCTGCTTTGGCCGCTCACCACCCTGGGCCGCACCCTGGACGACTACCAACGGGGGATGGCCTCCACCGACCGGGTGCTGAATCTGCTGGATACGCCGATCGCCATCCCGTCGGGGGATCGTGCCCTCAATCCGCAGCAGGTGCGCGGGCACATTGCGTTTGAGGGGGTGGGTTTTGCCTATGGGGGGCGCCCCCCCCTGCTGCGCCACTTTGATTTGGAGATCCCCGCCGGCAGCACCCTGGGCATCGTGGGGGCCACGGGCTCAGGCAAAAGCACGATCGTGAAGCTCCTGCTGCGGCTCTATTCCATCCAGGAGGGTCGGATCCTGCTGGATGGGGTGCCCATTGAAACCTATCGGCTGGGCGACCTGAGGCAGGTGATTGGACTGGTGAGCCAGGACGTGTTTTTATTCCACGGCACCGTGGCTGAAAACATCTCCTACGGCACCTTCGCTGCTCCACGTTCCGCGATCCAACGGGCCGCCGCCCTGGCGGAAGCTAATGGGTTCATCGAGGCCCTTCCCCAGGGCTACGACACGGTGGTGGGGGAGAGGGGGCAGCGGCTGTCGGGGGGGCAACGGCAACGGCTGGCCCTGGCCCGTGCCCTGTTGAAGGATCCACCCGTGTTGATCCTCGATGAGGCCACAGCCGCCGTGGATAACGAAACCGAGGCGGCCATCCAGCATTCCCTGGAAACCATCACGGCCGATCGCACCACCCTTGTGATTGCGCACCGCTTAAGCACCGTGCGCCATGCCGATCGCATTGTGGTGATGGAACAGGGCAGAATTGTGGAAACAGGTCGCCATGAAGAACTTCTCGCCGCCCGTGGGGCCTACGCCAACCTCTGGAGGGTGCAGGCCGGCCTTCGCTCTAACGAACCTTTGACGATCTAGGGCCGTTTGCCATGCCGCGTCGCTCCGCCCGCCACCGCCCCCGCCGCAAACGCTCCTTCTTGCCGGTGCTGCTGGCTACCACCTTGGGGATGGCTGCAGGTTTTGCCCTTTCAGCTCCATTGGCCAAGCTGGTGGGCGGGGCGGATTCGCAAACCACGGGCAAGCCCACTGGATTTGATAACCCATTCCGCGCCTGGGTGGATTTGGCCCAGGATGATGTGCTGATCCTGGGAACGGATGTGGGTGGCGGCAACACCGATGTGATTGCGGCAATGCGGGTGGAGGGGGGACAAACGACCATCACCCAAATTCCAAGGGATGGCTATATCGAAACCGAGCAATATGGCCCCATGAAGATTAATGCTCTTTACAGTGCTGGTGGGATAGAGGCCTTGAAGCGGGAGATATCATCACGATTGGGCCGCCCAATCCACCATCATCTGATTGTGAATCTTGGCGCCATCCGTCGAATCGCCGACATGATGGGCGGCATTGAAGTGAATGTGCCAAAGCGGATGTATTACAAAGATAATACGCAGGGTTTGTATATCGACTTGCAACCTGGCGTCCAGAATCTCAAAGGGCGTGATTTGGAGGGATTTCTCCGCTTCCGCCATGATGAAACTGGAGATATCGGTCGGATGGAGCGCCAG
>JAYKIG010000101.1:0-20158 GCA_035286045.1 Cyanobacteriota bacterium
GGAGATGGATGGCATTGGCGCCTTGGAAACGCTTCTGCCCCAACTGCAACCTGCCGAGCTCTGGCAGCGCAGTGGCAGGTGGGCCGGTTACACCGCCGGGGAGGGGATCATGTTCCACCTCCACGACCGCCAGGGCAGGGAGCTCGGCCTGGGTCCCACCCATGAGGAGGTGGTCACGGCCCTGGCTGCCGATCTGCTCCGGTCCTACCGCCAGCTTCCCGTTTGCCTTTATCAGGTGCAAAGCAAGTTCCGGGATGAGATCCGGCCTCGCTTCGGGTTGATGCGGGGGAGGGAATTCATCATGAAAGATGCTTATTCCTTCCATGCCGATGAGGATTCCCTCCGCCATACCTATGGCCTGATGGATGGGGCCTATCGGCGTGTGTTTCAGCGCTGTGGCCTGCGCACCGTGGCGGTGGAGGCCGACAGCGGTGCCATCGGGGGCTCTGCCAGTCAGGAGTTCATGGTGACGGCGGAGGCGGGGGAGGATCTGATCCTGGCCTCCGCTGATGGGGCCTATGCGGCCAACCTGGAGCGCGCGGTCTCCCTTCCGGCGGAAGCCATTCCTCTCCCCATCCAGCCATGCCGCGACCTGGCCACGCCCGATCAGGCCACCATCGCTGATCTCTGCAAGGCCAATGGTTTCCATCCTTCCCAGATCGTGAAGGTGCTCCTGCTCGTTGCACGCTTTGCCGAAGGGGCACCCCATCCCGTGCTTGTGAGCCTGCGGGGAGATCAGCAACTCAATGAGGTGAAGCTCAGCAACGCCCTTCAGAAACGGATCCCTGATCAAGGCTCTCTGCTTCAGGTGGTGCCCATGGAGCCGGCCCACCTGGAGGCGGAGGGGTTGTCTCCCCTGCCCTTCGGCTCCCTGGGCCCCCACCTGGACGATGGGGCTTTTGCGGGGGCCAGAACCTGGAGCCCGACCCTCCTGCGTCTGGCCGATCCCACCGCTGCCGAGCTCGCCGTCTTTGTCTGTGGTTCAAATCGCCAGGACTGGCATCTGGTGGGAGCGGCCTGGGGAGATCTCACCCCCGTCCCCCCCATCGTGGATCTTCGGGAGGCCCAGAGGGGCGACCGTTGCATCCATGACCCCTCCCAACAGCTGGAAACCGCGCGGGGCATCGAGGTCGGTCATATTTTTCAACTGGGGCAGAAGTATTCACGGGCGATGGGGGCCACCTTCACCTCAGAGGCGGGCGAAGAGCAGCCCTTGTGGATGGGCTGCTACGGCATCGGCGTGTCCCGGCTGGCCCAGGCGGCCGTCGAGCAGCTTCATGATGGCCAGGGGCTGTGTTGGCCTGTGTCCATTGCCCCTTATGAGGTCATCGTGATCATTGCCAGCAGCCAGGACGCCACCCAGGTTGCTGTTGCGGAGGGGCTCTACGACGTCCTTCGTGAGCAGGGCCTGGAGGCCTTGCTCGATGACCGTCAGGAGAGGGCGGGGGTGAAGTTCAAGGATGCGGATCTTCTGGGGATCCCCTACCGGGTCGTCGTCGGGCGGGGCGCTGCAGGGGGGATTGTGGAAGTGGTGACCCGTCGCACGGGGGAGGCTGTGGAGATGGCTGTTGACCAGAGCTGTAGCTGGCTCCTGGAACGGGTTGGCAGGGAGCGCTCTGGTCTGGTCTGACCCTTAGCGACCGGCTGCGGGGAGACCCGTAGGATCCGTTCATTCCCTTTCCTTGCCATGGCTGCAGTTCTGCGCTTCTGTTCCTGCTGGGCCCGCCGGGCAGCCCAAGCGCTTGTGGCCAGTCTGTCCAGGGTCCGGCCCCTGATGCTGTCTTTTGTATTGATCCTCTGCGTGAGTCTCTCCGCCTGCAGTGGAGGGGGCTTGCTCAGCGGTAACTATGTCGAAGACACGGCCACGGTGACCCAGTCTCTCCTCAGCACCATCGCCCTGCCCGCCGACGATCCTGGCGCTTCAGAGGCCATTGTTCAGGCTCGGGCGCTGATCAACGACTACATGGCCCGCTATCGCCCCAAGGCTTCGGTGAATGGCCTCTCCTCCTTCACTACCATGCAGACCGCCCTCAATTCTCTGGCGAGCCATTACACCACCTATTCCAATCGTCCTCTTCCTGACACCCTTCGCAACAGAGTGCGCAAAGAGCTGGAGCAGGCTGCCAGCTCCGCGAGCAAGGGGGCCTGAGATAACCGCTTTCTCGCGGAGATCAAGAGGAGGTTTTTGACGAACCACCCCTTCGTCTGAGACTATTGTTGTTTGTGCTCGAAGGCGGCTCCAGGCCGCGGTGTCCTTGGCCAACGTTGTCGTTATCGGTGCACAGTGGGGCGATGAAGGTAAGGGGAAAATCACAGATCTGCTGAGCAGATCGGCCGATGTGGTGGTGCGTTATCAGGGGGGTGTGAATGCGGGTCACACGATTGTTGTTGACAATCGTGTCCTGAAGCTTCACTTGATTCCCTCGGGCATCCTCTATCCCGACACCATCTGTCTCATCGGTTCCGGGACGGTGGTGGATCCCCGCGTCATGCTCGGGGAGCTCGACATGCTCATGGCCTGTGGCATCAGTCCATCCGGCCTGAAACTGGCTTCCACGGCCCATGTCACCATGCCTTACCACCGGCTGCTTGATCAGGCCCTTGAGCAGAGGCGGGGCGATCGAAGGATCGGCACCACCGGGCGGGGTATCGGTCCCACCTATGCCGACAAATCAGAACGCAATGGCATCCGGGTGATCGACCTCCTCGATGTTGCCCGTCTCCGGGACCGACTGCTGGGTCCACTCGCCGAGAAGAATGATCTTCTGGTTGGGGTCTATGGCCTTGAGCCATTGGATCCCGAGGCGGTGATCAAGGAATACGCCGAGTATGGCCAGAGGCTCGCCCCCTACGTGGTGGATTGCACGCGGGTGATCCACCAGGCGGCCCGTGAACGAAAAAACATTCTTTTTGAAGGGGCCCAGGGAACTTTGCTGGATCTCGATCACGGCACCTATCCCTACGTCACCTCCTCCAATCCCGTTGCCGGCGGCGCCTGCATCGGTGCCGGCGTTGGTCCCACCCTCATCGACCGGGTGATCGGTGTGGCCAAGGCCTACACCACCCGCGTCGGCGAGGGGCCCTTCCCCACAGAGCTGCAGGGAAGCCTCAACGACCATCTCTGCGACCGGGGTGGGGAGTTCGGCACCACCACGGGGCGTCGCCGCCGCTGCGGTTGGTTTGATGGCGTGATCGGCCGTTATGCCGTCCAGGTCAACGGCCTGGACTGCCTGGCCATCACGAAACTGGATGTGCTGGATGAACTCGATGAGATCCAGGTTTGCGTGGCCTACGAGGTCGATGGCGAGCGCATCGAATACTTCCCGAGCAGCGCCGAAGACTTTGCCCGCTGCAGCCCCATTTTTGTGGCCCTTCCCGGTTGGCAGTGTTCAACAGCCGCCTGCAGGAGGCTTGAGGATCTGCCTCAAGCCGCAAGGGCCTACCTCCGCTATCTCGCTGAGCTGATGGAAGTTCCCATTGCCATCGTCTCTCTGGGGGCGAAACGCGATCAAACCATCGTGGTGGAAGATCCGATCCATGGGCCCAAACGGGCCTTGCTCAACGTCTGAGTGTTCGGCGCCCCGCGGTCCTGACCCTGCTGATCGGCCCACCCACTCCCTTCCCAACAACTCCCCGCTTGCCATGACGCCCACTCCCCCAAAAAGCTTCGACGTGGTGGGCATTGGCAACGCCATTGTGGATGTCCTGGTGAAGACGGAGGAAGGCTTTCTGGATGCCCATGGCCTGACCAAGGGCACCATGGCTCTCGTGAATGAGGCCCAGGCCGAACAGCTCTATGCCAGCCTCGGCCCTGGCCTGGAAACGTCTGGCGGTTCAGCGGCCAATACCTTGGCCGGACTGGCCCAGCTGGGAGGGCAGGCGGCCTTCATTGGCCGGGTGCGCAACGACCAGCTTGGCGCGATCTTTGCCCATGACATCCGCTCCGTCGGGGCCCATTACGACACGCCTGCATCCGAAAGTGGCCCCTCCACCGCCCGATGCCTGATCCTTGTCACCCCGGATGCCCAGCGAACAATGTGCACTTATCTGGGGGCGTCCGTGAATCTCCATCCCCATGATCTCAACCTGGATCTGGTGCGCCAGGCCAAGGTGCTTTACCTCGAGGGCTACCTGTGGGATAGCGATGAGGCCAAACAAGCCTTCATTGCCGCCGCTGAAGTGATGCGTGAAAGCGGCGGCGAAGTGGCCCTCTCCCTCTCCGATGCCTTCTGCGTGGATCGCCATCGGGAGAGCTTCCAGGAGCTGGTGGATGGCCATGTGGACATCCTTTTTGCCAATGAGATGGAGATCACCTCCCTCTACAAGGCCAACACCTTTGAAGAGGCCGTGGCTCAGGTGCGAGGACGCTGCAAGGTTGCCGCCCTCACCCGGAGTGAGGCGGGTTCCCTGATTCTGAGCGGGGATCAGACCCTGCCGATCTCCCCCTTCCATCTGGGACCCTTGCTGGACACCACGGGAGCGGGTGATCTCTATGCCGCAGGCTTTCTCTACGGCTACACCAGAGGAGAGGGCCTAGAGCGTAGTGGCAGGCTGGGTTCCCTCTGTGCGGGCCAGGTCGTCACCCAGCTTGGCCCCCGTCCCCAGAGATCCCTGAAGGAGCTGGTGGCCCGTCACCTGCCCTAGCGGCCCCCCCGGCGAGCTGTTCGAAACACCAGGCTCCATAGGCACCCCTGGTCTGGGCCCCCAGGGTGATCCATTCCGGTGTCTCATAACTGTGGAGCTCCAGCAACGTCTGGTAAAGCTTCTCCAAGGTGGCTGGGTGGGTTTTCAGCAACAGCTGCACCTCCTCGCTGCGGGTGTAGTTCCCTTGCCACAGGTAGTGAGATCGGATCGGCAGGCAGGAGGCGCAGGCCACCAGGCCCTTCTCCAGAAGGGTGGCCGCCAGCTGGTCGGCTTTCTCCACGCTGCTCTCGGTGGTGAGCACCAGAGCCAGATCCGCCAGATTCGCCGCTTCCATGTCCTTCAGCCCCTGTTCCCACAGCATGGAAGGCTCTCCCCATCTGGTCGACCCACGCGTTCTATCAGGCTCTGGAACGCCAGCCGCTGGATCCCTTCTGGTTCCGCAGGCCGCCGCAGGAGCAGCAGCCGCAGGCCGAGCGCTTGGGCTACCTGCTGCCAGAGGGCTTCCGTGAGCCCCCCCGATTGGCGGCAGAGGATCACATCGATCTTCCATTGGCGGCAAAGGGCCAGCTCCACGGCCCCATCAGCCGTAGGGTGAAAGCAGGCCAGACGGGTGGCAGGGATGCCGGCCTGCTGGGCCTGCCGCATGGCCTCGGGATAGGGCAACACTCTCGCGTGGAGAAGAGCACCCCGGCAGAGGCAAACCGCGTTTCCCAGCTGTCGCGCTCCGATGGCCAAGAGCAGCCGTTCGTTTTCAGCCACGTGGCTGGGGAGGTCGTCCAGGTGATTCAGGGACGTGGCCCAGGGCGCCTCCAGCCCAGGGCGCTCCAGGCGGAGCAACCGTTCGGGACGGCCCCGTGTGGCCTCCAGGGCCATTGGTGTGATGTGGATGGCGAACGGATGGCTCGCATCGATCAGCCACTGAAACGGGTCTCCTTCCGACTCCGCGGCCTCCAACAGGGATCGCAGCACACCCGCGTCGGCCAGCGCGCCCACAACGATCTCCAGATCTGGGTTCTTCGGATACGGCTGGCTGGCGGTGTGCGTGACCACGCTCACCCGCAGGCGCCACCCCCTCTCCAGAAGCTGCCGGGCCAGGGCCGGCCCCTCCCCTGTGCCCGCAATCAGCCAGAGTCGGTTTCCGTTCGCTCCCATGGTCTCGTTTGGCTGGTCGGCGTGCATCAGGATGGGTGGCACTCCCAGCGGATGAGGGCGTGAATCACTGTTTGCTCGAGGTGGAGGTGCTTGAGGCTCCGCAGGTGCGCTACACGCAGGACAACCAGACGCCAGTGGCGGAGATGACTGCGCGCTTCGACGGGCTGAGGCCGGAGGATCCCGCCGGGCAGATCAAGGTTGTGGGTTGGGGCAATCTGGCCACCGATCTCCAGAATCGGGTTCAGGTGGGCGAACGCTGGGTTCTTGAGGGGCGCTTGAGGATGAACACGGTGACGCGTCAGGACGGGGTAAAGGAGAAACGAGCCGAACTCACCCTGTCCCGACTCCACCCGTGTGCAGCCCAGGCCTCGGCTCCGGCACCCCGGCTCACCGCGAGCTCCCCGCCCCCAAGCTCCCCTCCCCCTGCAGGCGCTTCTGCCAGAAGACCTTCCCCCAATCCCCCCGCCTCGGGTCAGGTCAGAAAGGAAGCCCCAGCGGCGGCCCCCCCCCAGCCCCCGGTGTGGAACACCTCTCCCCTGGTTCCCGACGACCTGGGCGATGGAGAGGATGACATCCCCTTCTGAGTGATGGCCTTCCAACACCCCTACTCCAGCCGTTCCCCGGCCTGATCCAGGAGCTGCCCCAGCTCCCGCTCCAGGGCCGCCAGGTCGAGCCGCCACTCGGGCCAGCGACCGCTGTCCAGCTGGCGGAGTAGCCAGAGTCGGTCCTGTTGCAGACTTTCCAGCACGCTCCGCAGGTCATCCCCGGCGGCTCCCGCAGGAGCGGTGCCTGTGCCTGGCGTCGAGGATGGGGGATTGGGCATGACGGTCCCGAGATGTGCTCCCATCCTGGCCTTTCCTGCAGGAAGATGGCTCCATGCAAAGTCTCCGTTCCCCTGGCACCCTGGTGACCCTCGCCGGTTCAGCCCTCACGGTGATCGGTTCGCTGGCCTATGTCAGCGACCACCCCAATCTCAGCCTGCCCTGCATCTTCTATGGCATCCCCATCCTTCTGGGTGGGCTGGCATTGAAATCCTCCGAACTCCCCCCACCAACCCGCCTCACCCCCCCGGAGCAGTTGCGGTCCCTCAGGGAGGCCCCTGGCAGTGACTCCCTCCGCAAGCTCCTGGCCGATCTCTGTCGCTGGCGGTACGGGCAGAAGGCGCACCTCGAGAGTTCCCTGGAGGCGCTCAAACTCTGGGATGAGCAGAATCCACCAGCCCTGCTGTCTGTTGAGGAACTCTCCCTGCCGGAGGGGTACGGACTCCGTCTGCGGTTTGCGGAGGGAGCGGTGCCCTTTGAACGGTGGAACGCATCCCTCGACCGCCTCGGCAGGTTCTTCGGCCCTGGATTGCAGGCTGCCCTGGTCCAGCAACAGGAGCATCAACTTACCCTCACCCTGCAGCCTCGGGTCGATCGAGCCCCGGCCGCCGATCCATCCCCCACGACGACCGCCTCCTGATGAGTGACCGCCTGATCAACCTGGAGGAGGTCTCCCGGGTCTCGGTGTTAAGCGAGGCCCTTCCGTATATCCAGCGGTTTTCCGGTCGCCAGATCGTGGTCAAGTACGGCGGGGCGGCCATGGTGGAGGAAGGCCTGAGGGAGGCGGTGTTCCGAGATCTGGCCCTCCTCTCCTGCGTGGGTGTGCAACCCATCGTTGTGCATGGAGGTGGTCCGGAGATCAATCAATGGCTGAACCGCCTGCAGATCCAGCCCCAGTTCCGTGATGGCCTTCGCGTTACGGATGCGGACACAATGGACGTGGTGGAGATGGTGTTGGTGGGCCGGGTCAACAAACAGATTGTCAATGGTCTCAATCTGGTCGGTGGACGGGCCGTCGGGCTGTGCGGGAGCGATGGTTCCCTGGTGGCCGCCCGTCCCCTCGGCAGCAGCCATGGGCTGGTGGGGGAGGTCGCCTCTGTCAATCCCTCTGTCCTCCATCCCCTGCTGGAGGCTGGCTACATCCCCGTGATTTCCAGCGTTGCCCCCGACCATGCCGGCCAGATGCACAACATCAACGCCGACACGGTGGCCGGGGAACTGGCCGCAGCCCTCCAGGCCGAGAAGCTGATCCTGCTCACGGACACCGCAGGAATCCTGCGGGACAAGGCTGATCCCGCCAGTCTCATGCGTCAGATCACCCTGGCGGAGGCCCGCACGCTGATCGCCGATGGGATTGTGGCGGGTGGGATGACGCCGAAGACAGAATGCTGCGTCCGGGCCCTGGCCCAGGGGGTGGGAGCGGCCCACATCGTCGATGGACGGGTGCCCCATTCTCTTTTGCTGGAAGTGTTCACCAATGCGGGCATCGGCACGATGGTGGTGGGCAGTCAGCGACGTTTGCAGCCCTGAGGCGCCATGGCTTCAGAGCCGGATGATCTCTCCATCGCATTGGCCGAGGCCAGGGTGGCCATCGAGCATGGAAACTACCCCCGGGCGGTTGCCCTGCTGGAGCCCTTGTGTGAGGACTACCCCCCCCTGCAACCTCCCGGCGACATCCTGCGCCTTCTGCTCGCAACGGCCCTTATGGGTCAGGGACAAAGCGAACGGGCTGCGGCCTGCTGCCGCAGCCTTCAACGCTGCGCGGACCCCCAGCGGCGCGCTCAGGCCAGGGATCTCCTCCAGGTGTTGGAGGCTCCGGCCCTGAAGCGTCCGAGGGACTGGTCTCTGACGTTGCCGCGGCTGGATCAGGCTCCCCCCCTTGAAGGGGTTGGCAGGAGCGGGCGCTCCAGGGTTCGCCAGAAGCCAGAGCCCCCCACCCCTCCCCCCGTGGGCCCCACCCAAAGCCCCCGGGGGTTCGCCGCCGTGGTGGTGGTGTTGCTCGTGGCGTTCCTGCTGGGTTCTCTCCTGTCGGGATGTCTGCGCGTAGAGACCGATCTCCAGGTCGTCGGTCCTGGCCAGGTCCGTCTCCAGCATCGGTTGCGGCCGCTTGCCAATACCCCTCTGCCGTTCCAGAGCTCGTTCTCGGTGGCTCTGGAGAACCAGGATCCCCCCTACCGGCTCACGCAGCAGGGCAACACCACGATCCTTTCAAGCCCTCTGCTGACCCCATCGACGGCGCTGACTTCGCTCCACAGCACCTGGGCGCAGGCCTCAGCCCTCGGGGGATTTGCCCTTCCCCCTCCTGCTCTCGACTGGGAGGAGACCAACTGGTTGCTCGGCGTCTCCGAACACATCCAGATGCGCCTGGATCTCAGGACCCTGCCCTCTCTCCCAGGGTTGGATCTGAACCTGCGGCTCGCCCCGTTTGCCAGGCGTGCTCTTCGGGTGGCCCAGCCCAATCCCGTGGGTCCCACACGGGATCCCCGCGGATGGATTTGGCATCTGGAGCCCGGGCAGGTGAATCGTCTGGAGATTCGCTCCTGGCGTTGGAACCCCATCGGTCTTGGCGGGGTGCTCATTTCCCTTGCGCTGCTCCTGGTGGTTCTGCTGCAGCGCATGCGGGTTCGCCTTGGGCTGGGTCTCCCCGAGCTGCCCTCCTGATGCGTCCTCTCACAGTTGGAGGGGGTCAGGGTCGATGGCCAGGCTCACGTTTCGATGAAGCATCTGCCGGAGTTCCTGTTCCGGAGGCAGGGGCACGGGCGATCCCGGTGGACCGTGGAGCAGGAGCTGCCAGCGGCTCCGCCCCGCCACCCGCGCCACAGGGGCTGGACTGGGGCCGATGAGGCACCACTGCTGAGCCTCCACGCCGGGGCGCACCCTCTCGGCAAGAGCCGCGGCGGAGGTGGCTGTGATTGATGCGGAGGGGCCGGCCAGCCTGAGCAGGCAGGCCCTGCTGAAGGGCACCATGGCTCCGCCTTCGCGGAGCCGAGCTTCCTGCCTGAGAAAGGCGTCATAGCGACCATCCACAAGATGGCGGATCACGGGGTGGTCCGGCGTGTAGGTCTGCACGAGGACCTCCCCGGGTTGTTCCCCCCGTCCCGCCCGTCCGGCGAGTTGCAAGAGCAGCTGGAGGCTGTGCTCCCCTGCCCGCAGGTCCGGGCGATGCAGAAGCCCGTCCGCCGCGAGAACAGCCGCGAGGGTGACGCTCGGCAGATCCATTCCCTTGGCGAGCATCTGGGTGCCCACCAACACATCGGCCTGGCGATCCCTGAAGGTCTCCAGCACCCGGCGATGGCCGTCGGGCCCCCGGGTGCTGTCCGCATCAAAACGCAGCACCCTGAGGTCCTCCAATTCGGCCATGAGTTGCTCCATGACCCGTTGGGTTCCGGCGCCGAAGGGCTTGAACGCCGTGGATGCGCAGGCCGGACAGCGTTGGCTCATCTCCTGGCGGTGGTCGCACCAGTGGCAGCGAAGCCACTCCTGGCCGCTGCTGCGGCGATGCACGGTGAGTGCCACATCACAGTGGGGACACTGCACCACGGATCCGCAACTGCGGCAGCTGAGGAAACTCCGGTAGCCCCGACGGGGCACCAGGATGACCGCCTGTTCATGGCGATGGCGGAGGCTGTCCAGCCGATCCAGCAGGGGCCGGCTCAGGAGCCGCCGATGCCCCTCTGCCAGCTCATGGCGCATGTCCACCACCCTGACGGCAGGCAGGGGGCGTCCCCCGATACGCTCCGGGAGGCGGAGGAGGCCGGTCTGGCCACCGGGCCTCTCGGCGGCCAACCAGCTTTCAAGCGATGGGGTGGCGCTTCCCAGGATCAGTTGGCTGCCCTCCAGCCTGCAGCGAAGTCTGGCCACCTCCCGGGAGTGGTAACAGGGCATGGGACTTTCCTGTTTCCAGGAGGAATCATGTTCCTCGTCCAGAACAATCAACCCCAAGGGGGCCAGGGGTAAAAAGATGGCTGAACGGGTTCCCACCACCAGCCTTGGTTGCCCCTCCTGGCCGGCAGCCAGACAGGTTCGCCAGCAGGCGATCCTGTCCCGTTCCGCCATCCCGCTGTGATAAGGCAGAACCCCAGGTCCGAAGCGGGCGCGGGCCCGGTCGAGAAGTTGGGGGATCAGGCCAATCTCCGGGGTGAGCAGCAGCACGCTGCGTCCTGAAACCAGGTGATGGGCTGCTGTTTGGAGATACACCTCCGTTTTGCCTGACCCCGTGACGCCCCATAGGAGTGTTTCCGTGCCCGGGGCGGCCGCCAGGAGGCTGCCGACCGTGGCCGCCTGGGCAGGCGTGAGCACCTGGCCTCCCCCATCCAGTTCCAGAGGTGGGGCGGCGGGCTGGCGCCCCCCTGGGGACGGAACGATCGTGCTGCCACGCAGCAGTCCCTTCTCCTCCAGGGCCTGAACCACGCCGCGTCCAAAGCCATCTCCACCGATCAGATCCCTCAGGAAGCGCTGCCCGCCATGGCTGTCCAGATGGTCCAGTAGTTGGTGTTGGCGCGGGGAGAGGGGGGGCGCTTCGGTCAGGGGAAGGGGGGTGCGTTGCATGAGCCGAAGCTGCCGACCCAGCCCCGCACTCTGGCGCCTGGCTCCCAGCCAGCCTGGGGGAAGAACGCTTCGCAAGGTGCGGAAGAGGCTGGTGTGGCACTGCTGGGCCACTTCCGCGATCAACCGTTGCCAGTCGGGATGGATGGCCGCATGTTCGATGAGGGCCAGCACGGGCTGGATGGTGTGTTCAGGGAGATCCTTGGGGCCGTGCGCCAGGCACGCCACCACCAACCCTGCCTGCAGCCGTCCCTTCAGCCTGACCTGAACCAGGTCCCCTTGGCCCAGCGCCAGACAATTGGGGTTGCTGTAGGTGAACACCTGTCCCTCCCGACCAGCCTCCACCCAGATCGCCAGGAAGGCCGGGGGTGCTGGGCTGTTGCCGGAAGGCGGCAAGGTTTCTTGCAAACGTCTCACACCATTCCTAAGATGAAGAGAGTCAGTTCGAGAGGTTGACATCTGCCAGGCAGTCTTCGGCTTGAGGGAAAGACACCAGAGTCGCGCAACCATCCGTCCGGAGTGATTCCAAGGATGAGCACCCCCCTTCCCTCTCCCCTGTCCTCGCTGAATCTCTCTCGCTGTTTTCCGTCACCTCACCAGGTTGGCCTTTTTCTCGACCCTTGGCGTTGACCTCCCCTTCTCAGCACACCCCGTAACCGGGTGATCGCGCCAGCCCCCACTGGCTGGTCTTTCCAGGAGTTCTTCCCGGGAAGCCTGCAAGGGTTCTTCTCTTCTTGATCGCCTCTCCTGCCCCCTGCCCATCTCCATATGAGTCCCGCCACCGCGAAAGTCACCAGCCTGGACATTGCCTCCACGGATGGCGAGTTGGACCTGCAAGAGCCAGGGGACACGCTGGAGCTCATGGCCCTGAAGGAAACCCCAGCCAAGTCGGCACCCAAGAAAGCCCGTGCAGGGTCCAGCGCAGCCTCCAAGGGGAAAGGGAAAGCCAAGGGGGCTACAGCCTCAGAACAGGAGGACGACCCGCTCGGAGATGATGGGCTCGATGAGGGGGCAGACCTGTTGCTGGATTCCTCAGAACTCGGCCTCCCCCTTGCGGAGGACAAGGTGGAAGCGAGCAAGGACACACCGGCGGCTGCGAAGGCCTTGGCCAGCATCAAGGTGGGTCCGAAGGGGGTCTACACCGAGGATTCGATCCGGGTATACCTGCAGGAGATCGGCCGGATTCGGCTCCTCCGGCCGGACGAGGAGATTGAACTGGCGCGGAAGATTGCCGATCTCCTTCAACTGGAGGAGATGGCTGCCCAGTTTGAGACCGACCATGGCCACCACCCCGACACCAAGGAGTGGGCCGCTCTGGTGGAGATGCCCACCCTCAAGTTCCGTCGTCGGCTGATGCTGGGACGAAGGGCCAAGGAAAAAATGGTTCAATCCAATCTCCGCTTGGTGGTTTCGATTGCCAAGAAATACATGAACCGTGGTCTTTCCTTTCAGGATCTGATTCAGGAAGGCAGCCTGGGTCTGATCCGGGCTGCAGAGAAGTTCGACCATGAGAAGGGCTACAAGTTCTCCACCTATGCCACCTGGTGGATTCGTCAGGCCATTACGCGAGCCATCGCCGATCAGAGCCGCACCATCCGTCTGCCAGTGCACCTTTACGAAACCATCTCTCGCATCAAAAAGACCACCAAGACACTATCTCAGGAATTCGGTCGCAAGCCGACGGAGGAAGAGATTGCGGAAAGCATGGAGATGACCATCGAAAAGCTTCGCTTCATTGCGAAATCGGCTCAACTTCCTATCTCTCTGGAAACTCCAATCGGCAAAGAGGAAGATTCCCGTTTAGGTGATTTCATTGAGGCTGATATCGAAAATCCTGAACAGGACGTTGCTAAAAACCTGCTCCGCGAAGATCTGGAAGGTGTTCTGGCAACGCTCAGCCCCAGGGAGAGAGATGTTCTCCGGCTGCGTTATGGCCTGGATGATGGTCGCATGAAAACTTTGGAAGAGATCGGCCAGATTTTTGATGTTACAAGAGAGCGAATTCGACAGATCGAGGCAAAAGCACTAAGAAAGCTGCGCCATCCCAACCGTAACAGCGTGCTTAAAGAGTATATCAAATAGGGATGAAGGTTGGCGAATCGTCTTCGCGATAAACTCTCTATCATCCTCCCGACTTATAATGAACGTGCCAATATTCTGCCAATCGCCCAGGAGTTGCTCGCCTTGGGTGATCGATTTGATGTAGAGATCATCTTCGTTGATGACGATTCGCAGGATGGAACTGCCGAAGCGGTTCGGGAGCTGGCCCGGGCAGCTCCTCAGGTTCGGCTGATTCGACGGATCGGGCGTGCGGGTCTGTCCAGCGCTATCAAGGAAGGCATTCTCGACGCCACGGGCGATCTCGTGGCAGTCATGGATTGTGATGGTCAACATCCCCCCTCCAGTGTCATGGCGGCCCTGGAGTGTCTGGAGGATCCAGCTGTTGATCTGGTGATTGGCAGCCGGTTCCACCCTGATTCCCTGATCCGGGGTTTGAGTGCGAGGCGAGAGAGAAACTCCACCCTGGCCAATGGGGTGGCGCGGTTTAGTTTGCCCCGTTACCGACAACTGACGGATTATATGAGTGGTTTTTTTGTCTGCCGACTGCAATCCGTTCTTCCGTATGTGCGCCAGATTGATGTCAATGGATTTAAATTCTTATATGAACTTCTGGCTATCAGTCGGGGGCGTTTAGGAGTCGAAGAAATCCCCCTGGTGTTTCAGGAGAGGATCAGTGGCGAGTCGAAACTCAATCTGGCAGTGGTCTGGGATCTGGGAATCTCAATTCTTCATACCCTTCTGCTTCGCAGTGTTCCCCGGCGGGCGATCAGCTTCGCTCTGGTGGGCGCCACAGGCATTGGGATTCACCTCTTGATTTACACACTCACCAGGCGTTTACTTCATTTCAATTTTGAATTCGCTCAGGTCTCAGCGGTCATTGGGGCGGCATCGAGCAATTTTCTAATCAACAATGTCCTGACATTTCGCTTTCAGCAGTTGGCTGGCCTGCGACTCTGGATTGGTCTCCTGCGCTTCCTGCTCGTCACATCCATGGGCATGGTGGCCAATGTTGGTGTCTCCTCTGCCCTTTACCATCAGCACACCCAGACACCTCTGTTGGCCATGTTTGCTGGGATTGCGGTTGACTTTGTGTGGAAGTATGCCGCCTCCTCAAAGTTTGTCTGGAACTCTCCCTGAGGTGCTTTTCTTGCCATTCTCGCTGTCAACACTCACCCCAGCGTCCTAGGTTCGGCAGCTGCGCTGATGAACGGAGAGTCCATGAAGGGGAATCCTCGATGGCTTTGGGTAAGCCTTCTTGGCCTGGCCCTGTTGTGTTGGCTGGCTTTTTTCAACGGTCTGGGCGCCCTTGGGTTGATGGATAAAACGGAGGCCCTTTTTGTGGAAGTTGGCCATCAGATGCACCGCCGTAACGACTGGGTTACCCCCTGGTGGAACGGGGAGAGATTCTTCGACTATCCCGTCTGGGGCTATTGGATGGTGGCGCTCGCCTTCCGCTTGTTCGGGGTGTCGGCCTGGGCAGCCCGTTTGCCTGTGGCTCTGGCGGCTAGCTCTGTGGTGGTGGCCGCCTTCTTCCTTCTTTGGCACTGGGGCGGACCGCAGGAGCGCTTCACGGAGCGATTCGGGAGGGCTGCCCTGGGGGCGGGGATCCTGGCCACCAGCCCTGGTTGGATCGGGTGGGGACGCACCTCCACCACGGACATGTTTCTCTCGAGTGCGATCAGCCTGGCGCTCCTTGCTTTTCTCCTGGCCCACCTCCAACCCTCCTCCTCCCCCCTGGCGAGGGTGGGTCGGATTGGCCTGGCCCTCTTTTCGGCCATCGCGGTGCTGGCGAAGGGCCCGGTGGGCGTGCTTCTCCCCCTGCTGGTGATCGGTGCGTTTCTGCTCCTCAGCGGGCAGTGGCGGCGATGGATGAAGCCGAGCCACCTGCTGCCGATGGTGGCGCTCTTCCTTGCCGTCGCTGCCCCCTGGTATGGGGCGGCGGCCCAGGTCAATGGCTCGGATTTCCTCGGGGGCTTTCTGGGGTTCAGCAATCTGCAGCGCTTCACCACGGTGATCTACGACCACCCAGGCCCCCCCTGGTTCTATCTGCCCTGGCTGGTGATCCTGCTATTCCCCTGGTCGCTCTTCCTCCCCGTGGCTTTTGCCTCACTGGGCTTCTGGCGACTGGATCGCTGGAGGACAGCGTCCCAACCTCCTTCGCCGGCGGGAACGGTGGAATTGTTCCTTCTCCTCTGGCTGCTCATTCCTCTGGCCTTCTTCTCAGCCGCGGCCACCAAACTTCCTGGCTACATCCTGCCGATTGTTCCGGCGGGGTCTCTGTTGGTGGCGCTCTTCCTCTTGCCCTACTCCCCACCAGGCAGCGACCCTGGCCGTGCTGCGATAACGGCTGGTTCCGCCCCCCTGAATCGCCCCACCCGGATCAGCGGGTCTTTGCAGGCCATCCTCCTGGGGGTCATGGCCGTCGCTGCAGTGTTCGCCCCACGCTGGGCTGCCACCGATCCAGCCCATCCCGCCTTTGCCGCTGCCCTGGAGGCCTCGGGCCTGCCCCTCCTCCTTGCCAGCATCCTGGGCCTGACAGCCCTGGCCCTGGTGGTCCTCCTCTGGAGGGGGAACGATCGCCGCTGGCTGGGGTTGGCCAGCCTGGTGGGATTTCTTTCCATCCTGGCCTTCGTTGTCCCCCCCCTGGGTCCCCTGATCGATCGGGAACGGCTGCTTCCCATCCGTCATCTGGCGGAGCAGGCCCGTTTGTTGGCTCGCCCCGAGGAGCCCCTCTGGGTGGTGGGCACCAAGCGCTACAGCACGCTTTTCTATGGGGGCGAAACCGCTGCCTTCGTCTCCGGGAAAGAGAGCATTCAGCGTCGGCTGCGGAAAGAACGCCCCAGCCTGCTGCTCTCCTCCAGCAGCCGCACGGCCCGCTTGCTGGGCGATCGGCACGATCTGGAAGCTCTGGAGTGGCCTGTCAGCGCTGTGGAGCGATTAGGGAAAATGGGCGAGCAAGAACTCTGGCGTGTCCGGCTTCCCCTCGGCGGCCTCACCAGTGGCAATGGAGAGCCCCCCCAGTGAGACCGGCCTTTACCCTGCGTGACGGATGGACCATCGCCATCTGCACCGCGCTGCTTCTCCTGCTGGGGCGACTGGTCACCGCAGGTGATCAGGCCCCTGAAGTGGATCAGGTGTTGCTCGATGGGTTGGGCCGCCTCCTGGCCAATCCGATTGGTTTTCTTCTGCTTCAGGTGTATCGGCTCAGTGGTGTGGGTTTCACGGCCGTGCTGGTCGTGGTAGCGCTCGTGTTTCTGTTGTTGAAGCGCTGGTGGAACGATCTGAAGCTTCTGGTGATGGCCACCGGCGGCATTCTCATGATTGTGGACATCTGGCTGAAACCCTTTTTTGATCGGGCTCGCCCCCATGCCAAATTGCTGCCGGTGGATGGGAGAAGCTTCCCCAGCGGCCATGCGGCCGGCTCGATTGCCTTTTATTTCGCCATGGTGGCCATCCTTTCCCTTCACTACCCCCATCTGCGTCGCCCCCTGATGGTGGGAGCCACCCTGTGGGTGTTTCTGGTGTGGCTCAGCACCCTGGTGGCCCGTGCCCACTGGCCTTCAGACCTGCTGGCCGGGGGCCTGGTGGGCCTGGCCTGGCTCACCATCTGCCTGGCTTTCTGGCGCCCTGGAGTGCGGCCATGACCACCACACCGATCCGGCATCTGGCGGATCTGCGGGGTCATCGCAGCGCCCCTCCCCTGAACGAGCAACAGCGGGTCGTTCTCCTGCTTGAGCTGCGCCGACGGCTGGCGTCTTGCGACTGGTTCACCATCGGGATCATGGCGCCCGGAGGGGAGGTGGCCCTGGCCTGCCTGCGGAGTGTTGAGCTGGCCCTCGGCTGGCTACCCCTGGAGGTCTGCGACAACGACGACATCCGTGCGATCCCTGGACCGGTGTTCCTCAAGGCCCACCAGCGTGCCGGGACGGTGGGGCTCCGTTCGGAAGCCGGCCTCGGCGAAGGGGTGTTGCTGTCCGGGCACAGCGACACCAATCCCGAAGTGGAAGACACCTGGGGGCCCCTCCCCCTGGATTTCTTCATCCCAGCCCTGGAGCCCGGGGCCGCAGGTCTTTAGGCTGAGCGGCTGTGAATGGGCAGGTGATCCTGCTGGCCTCCCACCGATGAACGCTTCTCTCCTGCGCATCGCCTCCCGCCGCAGCCAGCTGGCGATGGTGCAGACCCACTGGGTTCGCGATGAGCTGAGCAAGGCCCACCCGGGGCTCGCGATCAGCATCGAGGCCATGGCCACCCAGGGGGACAAGATCCTTGACGTGGCCCTGGCCAAGATCGGCGACAAGGGACTGTTCACCAAGGAGCTGGAGGCCCAGATGCTGGTGGACCGCGCCGACATCGCCGTCCACAGCCTCAAGGACCTGCCCACCAACCTGCCCGAAGGGCTGATGCTGGGCTGCATCACCGAGCGGGAGGACCCCGCCGATGCGCTGGTGGTTCATGCCAAGCACCAGGACAAGTCCCTGGCCACCCTGCCCGAAGGAGCCGTGGTGGGGACCAGCTCGCTGCGGCGCCTGGCCCAGCTGCGCCACCACTTCCCGCACCTGACTTTTAAGGACGTGCGCGGCAACGTGATCACACGCCTCGAGAAGCTCGACGCTGGTGAATTCGACTGCCTGATCCTGGCAGCAGCCGGCCTGGGGCGCCTGGGGCTGGGGGATCGCATTCATGAGCTGATCGATCCCTCGATCTCCCTCCACGCGGTGGGCCAGGGCGCCCTGGGCATCGAATGCCGCGATGGCGATACGACCGTGCTGCAGCAGATCAAGGTGCTGGAGCACACCCCAACGGCGCGGCGCTGCCTGGCCGAGCGTGCTTTTTTGCGCGAACTGGAGGGCGGTTGCCAGGTGCCGATCGGGGTCAATACCCGCTTTGAAGCCGATGAGCTGGTGCTGACCGGCATGGTCGCCAGCCTCGATGGGATTCGCCTGATCCGCGACGAGCAGCGCGGCGATCAACACGATCCCGAAGCCATCGGCGTGGCCCTGGCCCACAAGCTCAAGGCCCAGGGCGCCGGGGAGATCCTGGAGGAGATCTTTGCAACCGTTCGCCCCGAGGCCTGACGGCGAGCCCCAGGCCCCACCGTTTCAGTGGAACCTGCTGGCCTGGTCAGCCCTGCTGGGGGTGCTCACAGGGCTGGCGGTGGTGGGGTTTCATGAGCTGCTGGGGTTCATCAACACCTTTTTGTTCGGCCCCTTTGTCGAGGGACTGCTGACCATTGGCCGCAGCCCGCTGCATCCGATCGAGCTGGCGGCGCCAGCCCCCCTGCCGCCGCCAACCAGCAACCCCCATCTGGGCACGCCGCTCGATCAACTGCTGCAGATTGGCCTGGGTGGACTGGGCTTCTTACCACCGCCGCCACCGCCGCCAGAACCCCCTCCGCTGCCCAGCCTGCAGGTGCCGGACTGGCTCAGCCTGTGGCCAGTGCTGGTGGTGCCCACCCTCGGTGGTGCCCTGGTTGGAGTCCTGCGCCGGCTGCTGGGGGACATCGGACCGGGTCTGCCGAGCCTGATGGCCATGGCCGACGGCACCATGTCGGCCGCCCCCAAGGTTCCCTGGCTGCGGTTGCTGGCCGCCTCCCTGAGCCTGGGCAGCGGTGCCTCCCTGGGTCCTGAAGGACCCAGTGTCGAATCGGGGGGAAATCTGGGGCTGTGGTTGGCCCTGAAGGCTCGGCTCTCACCCCAAAATCAAAAAGCCCTGGTCGCCGCCGGGGTGGCCGCCGGTCTGGCTGCTGGTTTCAAAGCCCCGATCGCCGGTGTGTTCTTCGCCTTTGAAGGCAGTTTCAGTGGCCTAGGGGGCCGGCCCAGCCTGCGGGCCGTGCTGGTGGCTGCTGTGACCAGCACGCTGGTGGTGCAGGTGGGCTTGGGGGACACACCGATCCTGCGGCTACCGGCCTACGACGTGCGCTCCCTCTGGGAGCTGCCCCTGTATCTGGGCCTCGGGGTACTCGCCAGCCTGATGTCCTGGGCCCTGATCAGCCTGCTGAGCCTGGGCCGTGACCCAGCTCTGCAGGCCCTGCTGCGGCGGCTGCCAGTCGGACTGCCCGGTGCCCTGGGGGGCCTGGCGGTGGGGGCGATCGCCCTCGAATTTCCGCAGGTGCTCAGCGTCGGCTACGACACGATTGAGGCCCTGCTGGGCAACGGCGGCGGCATCCCCCTGCTGACGCTGGTGCTGCTGCTGGGGGCCAAGCTGCTGGCCACCGGGGTCAGCAACGCCTCAGGGTTTGTGGGCGGCGGCTTTGCCCCCTCACTGGTGCTGGGGGCCGTGCTCGGCAACTGCTACGGCCAGCTGCTGGGCGAAGGGGGCCTGCATCTGGCGGTTGCCGCACCACCGGCCTACGCCATGGTCGGCATGGCTGCCGTGCTGGCCGGCAGTGCCCGCGCCCCGCTCACAGCCCTGTTGCTGTTGTTTGAACTGACCCATGACATCCGTATCGTGCTGCCGTTGATGGCCGCAGCGGGCCTCAGTGCCGCCCTGGTGGAGCGCTGGCAGGGGCTGCACGATCCCGGATTGCTGGGACCCGACCCCAGCGAAGAAGAACGGCGTTCGCGCCTGGCCGAGCTGCTTGTGGGCGAAGCCCTCGAGCCCGAAGCGCCACTGCTGCTCGATGCCGGCAGCAGCGTGGCTGAGGCCATGGCCAGCCTGGTGGCGGCCCATGGCCATTGCCTTCTCGTGGTGGATGGACCTTGGGTGATCGGCCTGGTTACCCTGGCCGATCTGCAACGCACCCTGAGCCGTCAGGATCCGGCGATGGTGCTGCGCGACTGCCTGCGCAGCGATCTGATCTGGCTGCCCAGCAGTGCCCATCTGGCCCAACTGGAGGACCAGCTGGAACCCAACGGACTGCGGCAGTTGCCGGTGTTCGAAGTACCGGACAGCGGCCTGGCGGCCCTGCCCAGTGGCCTGCCCCGCCAGGGACTGCC
>JAYKIG010000102.1:0-18991 GCA_035286045.1 Cyanobacteriota bacterium
GCATGGCGCAACCAATCCTTCAGGAAGAGCTGGAGATCCTCCAGCTCTTCTGAACTGAGCGTGGGAGAGGGCTCCTTCGCGCGCATCAGGAATGGGGAAACCAGTCGTCCAGTCTGCGCTGAGCCCGCGCCCGGATCTGGGGGGTGATGTGGCGGGAGCACAAGCCAAGGAGGGCCGTGATCGCCACCATGTCGTCTCCGAATCCCACGGCAGGGATGAAATCGGGAATCAGATCGGTGGGAAGCACCAGGTAGGTGAGGGCTGCCAGGACGGTGAGGCGCGCCTGGTGGGGAGTGGCCCCATCGACCAGCATCTCAAAACATTCGAGAGCCGGCCTGGCCACCGTGCGTCCGGCCCGTCTGAGGAGACGGGAGAGGAGGTTCTGATCAACAACCGAATCCGTGACAACTTCGGGTTCGAGAACGGTCTGGCTGGCTTGATGGCCCGCGGCTGAAGACGCGGCGGACATGGGTGTCTCCTCTTGATGGCGCGCCACAAGGGCGTCAATGCAACCATTCTGAAACCTTCTTCCCGGGGGCCAAGGGGGGAATGCCCCCCTGGCATGGGGGGGTGTTCCCCCCTTGGCTCAGTCCTGCACCATGCCGCTTTCGATGCCTGCCCGGCGCAATTTGCGCAGGGCGCGCTGCACCACCTGCCGGCAGTATTCCCGGCTGCACTGCAACTGACGGGCCACTTCCGCCAGGGTGCGCCACTCGTGGGAGCCATCCAGCCCGAAGCGGAGCATCACCACCGTCTTTTCCTTAGGGGTGAGATTGGCTTTCTCCAGCAGGGTCCACACCGAGGCGGTGCGCTCCGCCTGCTCAGCCCGCTCCATGGGGGCCGGTTCGGGACTGGGCAGCACATCCACCAGTTCGGAGGGATCGGCCTTTGAGCGCACGGCCCCCTGCAGGCTCACGGTGATGCTGCGAAGCTCACAGGCCAGGAGCTCCTCCACCTCCCCCTTGGGCAGCTCCAGCGACCGGGCCAGCTCGGTGGTGGTGGGCAGATGGCCATTGGCCTGGAGATGGCGGGCCTTGGCGGCCCGCAGGCGGGTGAGCTTCTCATTCACATTCACCGGGATGCGGATCGTGCGGCTCTGGGTGGAGAGGGCTCGGTTCAGTCCCTGGCGAATCCACCAGTAGGCATAAGTGCTGAAGCGGTGGCCGCGGGTGGGATCAAATTTCTCCACCGCCCGGGTGAGTCCAATGGTGCCTTCCTGGATGAGGTCCAGCAGGTCTAACCCCTTGCCCTGGTAGCGCTTGGCGAGATTCACAACCAGGCGTAAGTTTGCCGTAATCATCTGCTGCTTGGCGCGCTCGCCGATCCGCATGGTGCGGCGCTCATTCTCATCAAAATCACAGGCCGGTCCCTGGCCTCCAGCTTGGCTACAACGCTCCTGAAGCCCAACCATGGCCTGCACTTTACGACCCAGCGTGAGTTCCTCTTCAGGGGTGAGAAGTTGGTGTCGGCCAATCTCACCGAGGAACGCGCTCAGGGAACTAGCCATGCTTAAAAATTGCACTTCAATGAACATAGGGACCTCAGCAAATATCCGAGGAACTCACAGAAAGGCTTCAGAGTTGTGTGTGTTTTCTTGGGGCATTTCTTTCGTTTTCCTTAAGTCATTCTCGCCAGTCCCGGCCCCACGCCCCCAGAACGCCTCAGTCGCTAAGGTCCTGCGGCCTGCTCCTCTTCCATGACTGCGTCGCTCGCCCTGCCTGCCGTTTCCTCCCAGGTGCTCACCAGCGCGGCGGTGGCTTACACGCACTATCTGAGCTTCATGGTGTGCTTTGCCGCCCTCGTGCTCGAGCGGCGTCTCATCCGCCCCAATCCAGAGCGGTCCGAAGCCGTGCTCATGGTGATCACCGACGTGGTGTACGGCATTGCGGCCCTGGCCCTTCTGGTGAGCGGCATCCTGCGGGTGGTGCACTTCGGCCAGGGCAGCAACTTCTACACCGAGAATCCCCTCTTCTGGGTGAAGGTGGGGCTCTATCTCAGCGTGGGTGCCCTCTCCCTCTATCCCACCATCACCTACATCCTCTGGGCCATTCCCCTGCGCAAGGGGGAGCTGCCCCAGGTGAGCGAGGCCCTGGCCCAGCGGTTGCGCTGGATTCTCAACGTGGAGATCGCCGGCTTCGCCCTGATCCCCTTCCTGGCCACCCTGATGGCACGGGGCGTGGGCCTGGGAACCCCCTGATCTCCTTGGGCTTCCCCATTGGCCGATGGGTCCCTCTGGCCCTGCTTCTGCTGAAGGGGGGCTGGGGCTCGGGTTCCACACCCGTTGAGGCGGCGGCGCCCGCCCCTCCTGCCGATCCCTGTGCCCATGCGCGCAGCGCCGACCCCCTGAGTCTGGCTTCCGTGCTGCTTCCGCTCAGCGATGCCGCCCCCGGGTGGGCCCAGATCGCGGAGGGCGATTACCGGCACCGCCTGCAGACCACCCCCCTCGGCTGGCCCCTGCAGACCACCTGGTGTGTGTGGGTGGAACCCGCCGGGCCCAGCCCTGCCGTGGAGGGGCCGGCCCAATGGTGGACGGTGGCCGTGGGGCGCGCCCTGGAGCAATGGCAGCGGGAGCTGCCGATCGTGCGGGTCAGCGAGCCCCAGAGGGCCCAGGTGAGGATCTGGAGGCGCCGTCCCCCTCTTGGGGTGGGGGCCGACGGGCGGGCCCGGGCCAGCCATGGCAGAGCGATCATCAGCCTGCACCCGAGCGGGCCAGACCCTGCCGCAGGGGTGGAGCCCCGGGTGGAGGTGCTGATCAGCCCCGGCCAGCGGCTGGAGGCGATTCAGGCCACAGCCCTCCATGAGCTGGGCCACGCCTTCGGACTCTGGGGCCACAGCGACCAACCCGGGGATGCCATGGCGGTGGCCCCGGCCGCCCAGCCCGTGCTGGAGCTGAGCCCGCGGGATCGGGCCACCCTGCGCTGGCTCTACCAGCAACCCACGCCGATGCGCTCACACCCCTGAGGGCTGGCTCTGGTGGGTGTGATGGTGGTGGTAGGGCACGAAACCCGGTCCGTACACCAGGGCGAGCTGGTCGGGGCTGAGGGCGTGGTCGGGGGTGCCGCTGCAACGCAGGCGCCGGTTGAGACACAGCACCCGATCACAGGTGCGCCGCACCATTTCCAGGTCGTGCGACACCTGCAGGATCGACCAACCCTCCTGGCGGCGCAGCTGGTCGATCAGGCCATAGAAGGCCTCGCTGGCCTGGGCATCCAGGCTGGTCTGGGCCTCATCCAGCAACAGCAGCCGGCGGGGCCGCACCACGCAGAAGGCCAGCAGCACCCGTTTGAGCTGCCCGCCGGAGAGCTCACTGAGCAGGCGGGAGGCCAGGTTGGCAGCGCCGGTCCTGTCGAGGGCCCGCTCGGCGGCGACCCGGCGGGGGCCACCCCCGCACCAGGGCAGACGGGGGCCCGGGGGATCCCAGCCCAGGGCCACGAACTCCCGCACACTCAGGGGGATGGCGTCCTTGAGCTGGAGGCTCTGGGGCAGGTAGGCGATCTGTTGGCGGATGGTTGCGGGGAGCTGGCCCTGGGCGCCGAGGCGATGGCCCAGCACCCGCACCTCACCGGCGCTGCGGGGCACCACTCCAAGCACGGCCTGCACCAGGGTGCTCTTGCCTGCCCCATTGGGACCCACCAGGGCCGTATCGGATTCAGGAGCCAGCCCAAAACTCACGTCTTCCACCACGGGCACCCCGCGCCGGCAGACCGTGAGATGGCTGACTTCGAGAATCATTTCCACCATGTAGGTCAGCCTAGTCACCCAAAGCGGTCCCGGGCTCCATACGCTGGGCGGCAACGCAGCGGATGCCGTTGATGACACGACTGGCCGTGACGGGAGCCTCAGGGAAAACGGGCTGGCGGGTGGTGCAGGAGGCCTTGGGCCGGAGCTACCAGGTGCGGGCCCTGCTTCGCCCCGACTCCGCCGTGCCCGACGGCCTTGCCGGTGCTGAGATCCGTCGGCTGGAGCTCGACGACGCGGCAGCCCTCCGCCAGGCCCTCGAAGGCTGCGATGGGCTGGTGATCGCCACCGGGGCACGCCCTTCGGTGGATCTGCTGGGCCCCATGAAGGTGGATGCCCTGGCCATCCGATCCCAGATCGCCGCCTGCAAGGAGGCGGGGGTGGAGCGGGTGGTGCTGGTGAGCTCCCTCTGCAGCGGCCGCTGGATCCACCCCCTCAACCTCTTCGGGCTGATCCTGGTGTGGAAGGGGGTGGGGGAACGGTGGTTGCAGGAGAGCGGACTGCGCTGGACGGTGGTGCGGCCGGGGGGCCTCAGGGAAACGGAGGACGGCCTCGAGCAGGAGGGAGTGGTGTACACCGGTCCGGAGGAGCAGGACAGCCAGAGCATCCCCCGTCGGCTCGTGGCCCGGGCGTGCCTGGATGCGCTGGAAACCCCCGCCGCAGAGGGACGCATCCTCGAAATCACCTCCCGGCCCGGCCATCCCCAGCAATCCCTGGGCCAATGGCTGGCCGACCATCCCTTGCCCCAGACGGCCTGAGCCGGCGGTGGGCTCCCCCTTGCGGCAGCTGGTTCCCTGGCTCCTGATCGCCTCCACCCTCACCCCCGCCCTGGGGGCTACGCCCCCACCCCTCTGGAGCGAGGGCACCCCCGCCCTGCTCCGGCAGGGATTGAGGCTCCGGGAGGGCCGGGCCAGGAGCGATGCGCTGGTGGCGTTGGCCCGCTGGGCGATCGGCAGGCCCTACAGCGCCTTCTCCCTGGATCAAGGACCGGCCGAGCGGTTGCGGCTGGATCTGGCCCGGTTTGATTGCTTCCTGTTCGTGGAGCAGCTGCTGGCTCTGGTGCAGCTGGATCCCCGTCGGCCGGCGGCTGCCCCCCACGCCTTTGCCGAAGGGGTACGCCGGCTGCGCTACGACGGTGGCCGGGTGACCTACTGCGATCGCCACCACTACTTCAGCCTCTGGGCCGCTGCCGCCCAGCAGCAGGGGCTGCTCACCGACATCACCGCCACGCTCCCGGGGGCCCGCCGTCGCCGCATCCCGCTGCGGTTCATGGGCGACCATCCCCAGGCCTACCGGCCCATGCGGCAGTCTGCCAACCGCCGCTGCATCAGCCAGCGGGAGAGAGGGCTCGTGGTGGATCAGGCCTATGTGCCCACCGGGGCCCTGGAGAGGGCCCTGCCCCAGCTGAGGAACGGCGACATCTTCGGCCTGGTGACCCGGGTGAAGGGGCTGGATGTGACCCATGTGGGCGTGGTGGAGGTGGAGGGTGGACGGCACCATGCCGTTCATGCGGCCCCGGGCCGGGGGGTGATGCGCAGCTGGGATCTGGCCCGGTACGTCGCCGGCGTCCCCGATGTGGTGGGGTTGATGGTGCTGCGCCCCTCGCCCTGAGGGGGCCCCTGAAAGGGGAGGATGGAAGCCTGATCCACCCCACGCCCCGCTGATGCTCCCCAGCGACGTCTCCACCTACACGATCCACGTTGAGCTGGAGGGCACCCGCCACACCTTCAGCTGCCGCTCCGATCAGACCGTGCTGGCTGCCGCCGAAGCCGCCGGTGTTCCCCTGCCCAGTTCCTGTTGTTCGGGAGTGTGCACCACCTGCGCGGCCCAGCTCCGCAGCGGCACAGTGCATCAACCCGATGCGATGGGGGTGAAGGCGGAGCTGCAGAAGGAGGGGTATGCCCTGCTCTGCGTGGCCTTCCCCCGAACCGACCTGGAGGTGCTGGGGGGCCAGGAGGATGCGCTCTATGAGGCCCAGTTTGGCCAGTATCAGAAATGAATCCCTCGCTGGAGCCCCTGGAACTGGAGGTGCAGCCTGAGGGGGGCCCCCTTCTGCCCCAGGTTCGGCGGGCCCTGGCCGCGCGGGTGGGTCCGGGGGGCGAAGCCCTGCGCTGGGCCATCACCCGAGTAGCTCCCCCCACCACCCCGGGCTCCAGGGGGAGCCTCACCGTGGAGGCAGTGGTGTGGCGCCGGTCGCTGTGAGCGGCCCCTGGGACTCCCCGCCCCTGCCCACCCTGATGGTGGTGCCCACGGGTGTGGGGTGCCGGGTGGGGGGGTATGCGGGCGATGCCCTGCCGGCGGCCCGGCTGCTGGCGGCGGCGAGCGGCTGCCTGATCACCCACCCCAATGTGCTCAACGCCGCGGCCCTCTATTGGAGCGATCCGCGGATTCACTACGTGGAGGGCTGGGCGCTCAACCGCTTCGCCTGCGGGGATCTGGCCCTGGCGCCCGGCCGGCGGCAACGGGTGGGGCTCGTGCTGGATCAAGGCATCGAGGAGCCGCTGCTGTTGCGCCACCGGCAGGTGGCCGAGGCCTGCAGCGCAAGCCTGGGCCTGTCGATCGGCCCGGTGGTGATCACCGACGAACCCCTGGGAGTGGGCCTGGCGTGGGGCGGAAGCGGAGCCAGCTGGGGCACCCTCCAGGCCCCCGCTGCTCTGCTGCGGGCGGGGGAGAAGGTGTTGGCGGGGGGCGGCACGGCGATCGCCGTGGTGGCCCGCTTCCCGGACGATCCCGACAGCGGCGCCCTGGAGGCCTATCGCCATGGCGAGGGGGTGGATGGGCTGGCGGGGGCGGAAGCCGTGATCTCCCACCTGCTGAGCCGCCACCTGGGGGTGCCTTGCGCCCATGCCCCCGCCCTGGCCCCCCTACCCCCCGATCCCCTGCTGGATCCCCGCGCCGCCGCCGAAGAGCTGGGCCATACCTTCCTGCCCTGCGTGCTGGTGGGCCTCAGCCGGGCGCCGGATCTGGTGGGCGGAGCCAGCCGCCCAGGCCTGCTGCACCGGGATCAGCTGGGAGCCGTGGTCGCCCCGGCCGGAGCCCTGGGGGGGGAAGCGGTGCTGGCCTGCGCTGAGCGGGGGGTGCCCCTGATCGCTGTCAGCGGCAACCCCTGCGTGCTGAAGGTGGATGGGGCCGCCCTGGGGCTGGCTGTGGTGGAGGCCAGCAGTTATGCGGAGGCCGCCGGGCTGGTGCTGGCCCTGCGGGAGGGGGTGGCCCTGCAAACCCCGGCTCTGCGCTGAGGCCTGGATCCCGCCCTCATTTGGCGAGGCGGGGGAAGAGGGCTTCCGCGTTCCCCCGCGACAGCTGATGGCGAGCCTGGGGGTCCATGGGGAAGGCATCCAGGCCAGCCACCAGGGGCAAGGTGGCCTCGATGGGAGCAAAGGGCCAGTCGCTGCCGAAGGTGAGCCGCTGGGGATCGGCAAAGGCCAGCAGGGAGGGAAAGGCACTGGGCCCGCAGAGGGCGGTGTCGTAGTAGAAACGGCGCAGGGTGTCCATCCCCCGGAGGATCGAGCCATCGCTGGAGCAGTGAAAGGCGATGCGCTCGGCGGCGTAGGGAATGAAGCCACCGCCGTGGGAGAGGAGGATGCGCAGATCGGGATAGCGGTCGAGGCAGCCCTGTCGCGCCAGGTGGATGGCGCAACGGGTGGTGTCGAGCAGAAAATCGGCGGCATAGGGGGGGATTCCGGGAACCCCTGGAGCGGGAAGGGCCGAGGGATGTTCGAAGATCACGGCCCCGCGACGGTTGAGCTCCGCCAGAAGGGGATCCCAGGCGGGATCACCGAGATAGGTGCCCCCCACATTGCTCAACAGCACCACCCCATCGGCGTGCAGCTCATCAAGGGCATGACAGGCCTCGGCAATGGCCCCCTCCACATCCGGCAGGGTGAGGGTGGCGAAGAAGCCAAAACGGCCGGGGTGGGCCGCCACCACTTCGGCGGCGTAGGTGTTCACCTCCCGGGCCAGCCGACGGGCTTCCCCGTTGTCGCCCAGATGCACCCCCGGCATCGATACCGAAAGAATCGCCGTGGCGGTTCCATTGCGCTCCATGGCTGCCAGGGATCCGGCCGGTGTCCAATCCGGGAGGGCACGGCCACCCGCATCCCGTCCCAGGCTCTCCAGCCATTGGCGATAGGCCGGCGGCACGATGTGATGGTGCGTGTCAATCCGGGTGGTCATCGCAGGCAGGCCATGGGATGGCGCGGAGCTACCCCCAGGGCCTTGGCCACCCCCGGATGGCACACCGCCCCGTTCACGGTGTTGAGGCCGGAGAGGAGCTCGGGGCGATCCGTCACCGCTTCGGTGAGGCCCCGCCCGGCCATCACCAGGATGTAGGGCAGGGTGACGCTCACCAGCGCTTCGGTGGAGGTGAAGGGCACGGCTCCGGGCATGTTGCCCACCGCGTAGTGCTGCACCCCGTGGATGGTGACCACGGGATCGGTGTGGGTGGTTTCCCGGCTGGTGGCGATGCAGCCCCCCTGGTCGATGGCCACATCCACGATCACCGAACCGGAGCGCATGCGCTGCACCCATTCCTCCTCCACCAGGGTGGGGGCCCGGCCGCCGGGGAGCAGCACCGCACCGATGAGGAGGTCGGTGCCGGGCACCAGGCGCTCGATCAGGCCCCGGCTGCTCACCAGGGTGGTGAGCCGGCCCTTGCGGTCGCTCTCCAGCTGGCGCAGGCGCTGGGGGGAGCGATCGAGGAGAAACACCTCCGCATCCATGGCCGCGGCCAGGCGGGCCGCATTCCAGCCCACGGTGCCAGCCCCCAGCACGGTGACCCGGGCGGGTTGCACGCCGGTGCAGCCGCCGATGAGCACGCCGCGGCCCCCCTGAGGCTTCTCCAGCAGCCGGGCGCCCACCTGGGCCGCGAGCCGGCCGGCCACCTCGCTCATGGGGGCCAGCAGGGGCAGGCTGCCGTCCTCCAGTTGGACGGTTTCATAGGCCACCCCCGTGGTGCCGGCCTCCAGCAGAGCCCGGCCCACATCGGTGTAGGCGGCGAGGTGGAGGTAGGTGAAGAGCACCAGGTCGCGCCGCAGGAAACGAAATTCCTCTGGCTGGGGCTCCTTCACCTTCACCACCAGATGGGCGGCCCAGGCCTCCTCCTGTTCCACCAGGCGGGCGCCGGCCACCCGATAGGCGTCGTCGCTGATGCCCGCCCCCAGGCCGGCCCCCTCCTGCACCCGCACCTCCATGCCCTGAGCCACGAGCTCCCGCACCCCATCGGGGGTGATGGCCACCCGCTGTTCATCGCGCTTGATTTCGGTCGGCACACCGATCGTTGCCATGGGTGCCGCCAGGTCGGGAAGGGCCATGGGCCGGCTGGAAACCGTGGATCCAGCCCACTGTGGCCGCTGGAGGGGGTTTCCGCCAACACCCCTCCTTGAAACGTCAAGGCGGCGACAGACTGAACCAGAGAAACGCGATGCCGTGTCCAGCCCCCCTGGTTTGAATGGCCTTCTGCTGTTGCTGATGGCCCATTTCCTCTGTGATTTCGGCCTGCAGAGCGATCGGATGGCCCGGGAGAAATGTCCTGGCTGTGATTCCACCCTCCCCTGGGGATGGTGGTTGACGGCCCATGGGGCCATCCATGGCCTCGCCGTGGCCCTGCTCACGGGGGTGCCCCTGCTGGGGGTGGCGGAAACGGTGCTCCACGTCCTGATCGATCACGGCAAATGCCGGGGCTGGATCCGCTTCCACACCGATCAGATGCTCCACCTGCTGTGCAAGGGCCTCTGGGTGGTGGTGCTGGCCAAGATCTGAGGAGGGTCGATGGCATCCGAGGATGGGGAGGCCGGAGGTGTCGATGCCCCTTCTCTGCCCCCCCCTGCAGCCCGAGCTGCTGCGCCAGCTGGAAGCCTGGCTAGCGGAAGATCTGGGCCGGGGGGATCTCACCAGCCCGGCCCTGATCCATCGCGAGGGCCGGGCCCAGTGGATCTGCCAGCAGGAGGGGGTGTTCTGCGGGGGGGATCTGGTGGAACCGCTGTTTCGCCTGCTGGATCCCCAGGCGCGCGTGGAAGGTCGGGTGGCGGATGGAACGCGGATCCAGCCCGGCCAGCGCCTTCTCTCCCTGGTTGGCAATGCGGCGGCCCTGGTGGCGGGGGAGCGCACGGCTCTCAACCTGGCCATGCGGCTGTCGGGGGTAGCCACGGCCACCGCGGCCCTGGTGGCCGACCTGGAGGGCACGGGTGTGCGGCTGGTGGACACCCGCAAGACCACCCCGGGGTTGCGGGTGCTGGAGAAGTACGCCGTGCGCTGTGGCGGAGGCACCAACCACCGCTTCGGGCTGGATGACGCGGCCATGCTCAAGGAAAACCACCTGGCCTGGGCGGGGGGCATCGGGCCGGCGGTGCGGGCGGTGCGGGCCTCCGCTCCCTGGCCGGCCCGGCTGATCGTGGAAGCGGAAACGGAAGAGGAGGCCCAGCAGGCCCTGCGGGCCGGAGCCGATGCCGTGCTGCTGGATGGGTTTTCCCCAGAGGAGCTGGGGCAGGTGGTGCCGCGCCTGCGACAGCTGGCTCCGGGTGCGGTGCTGGAGGCCTCAGGGGTGAAACCGGAGGCGCTGCGGGCCTACGCGGCCAGCGGGGTGGATCTGATCTCCACCAGCGCCCCGATCACCCGCAGCAGCTGGCTTGACATCTCCATGCGTTTCGAGGCGATCCTGGCGTGAAGGGAAGGCTTGCCCTGGGCGCCTACGTGCTCATCAAGGGGTGCGATCCGAGCCTCCTCAAGTGGCTGCAGGAGCGGGGGCAGCTCTCCATGGCCCGCTTCGGGATAGCGGAAGACCCGATCAGCTTCTGCAATGTGTTCTTCTTTGCAAGCCTGGCCAGCGGCCTGGTGTTGCTGCTGATCGATCTGCCCGGCGTGCGGCGAGAGCTGCCCACCCTCACGGGGAGCGATCGCTGGTTGCTGGCCAGCCGGGCGGCCCTCGGGTTCTGCATTGGGCCCTTGGCCTACTTCCTGGCCCTCCGGCAGTTGCCGGTGGTGAGCCTCACCCTGCTCCTCACCCTCATTCTTCCGGTCACGGCCCTGCTGGCCCGCTCCCTGCTGGGGGAACCACTGCCGCGGCGCTTCGGCCTCACTCTGGTGCTGCTGCCGGCCGGGCTCTGGCTGAGCAGCGCCATGGCCGGGTCGATGGACAGCGCCGCTGACAGGGGAAGGATTCTCAGTGGGGTGGGTTGGGCTTTGGTGAGTGTGCTGGCCTTCGCCTGCGCCGGCATCCTCAACCGCCTGAGTGCAAGCCGCAACTGGGGGATCGGCCTCACCCTCGGCCTCACGAGCCTGGGGGCGGCGGCGGTGTTCGGGATAATCGCCCTGTTGATGTATGGGCCGGATCACTTTTTCTTCCCCCGCCTGTGGTGGGTGGTGGGGGTGCTGCTGGGGTATGCGGGAGTGATCCGGGTCGGCAGCGAGCTCTGCCTGCTCGCGAGCTACCGGCAGCTGGGGGCCCTGGCCGTGGCGCTCTGGGGCAATGGGGTGGTGGTGGTGGCGATTCTCAGCGCCCACCTGCTGCTGGGGGAGCCGTTGGGCCCGCGCACCCTGGCGGGGTCTGCCCTGATCCTCTCGGCCCTGGCCCTGGGGGTCGACTGACCAACCGGGAGAGATGATCGAGATTCCCATCCCCTGGCCTCTCCATGCTCAGCGTGCTCCAGACGCTCCGCCACCAGCTCGAGGGCGCCATGGAACGGGCTTTTCCGGAGGCGGCCGCTGCGGCCCGGGCTGGGGGCACTCCCTTCGATCCCCAGCTGGGGGCGGCCAGCAAGCCTGAATTCGGAGATTTCCAGGCCAATGGGGCCCTGCCTCTGGCCAGGCCCCTGGGCCAGGCCCCCCGGGCCATTGCCACCGCTGTGGTGGAGCAGCTGGGGGCCGATCCGGCGTTCGCGGCCCTCTGCCTGCCCCCCCAGATCGCGGGCCCTGGCTTCATCAACCTCACCCTGCGGCCGGAGGTGCTGGCCGCCGAAGTGCGCCGCCGGGTGGGGGATCCGCGCCTGGGGGTGCCCAGCGTCGAGGGTCTCCCGGCTCCGGTGATCGTGGATTTCTCCAGCCCCAACATCGCCAAGGAGATGCACGTGGGGCATCTGCGGTCCACGATCATTGGCGATGCCCTGGCCCGGGTGCTGGAGTTTCGCGGCCACCCGGTGCTGCGGCTCAACCACGTGGGGGATTGGGGCACCCAGTTCGGCATGCTCATCACCCACCTCAAGGAGGTGGCGCCGGAGGCCCTCGACCGGGCCGATGCGGTGAATCTGGGGGATCTGGTGAGCTTCTACCGCCAGGCCAAGGCCCGCTTCGACAGCGATCCAGCCTTCCAGGCCACCTCCCGCGAGGAGGTGGTGAAGCTGCAGGGGGGGGATCCCCTGAGCCTCAGGGCCTGGACCCTGCTCTGCGATCAATCGCGGAGGGAGTTTCAGCAGATCTATGGGCGGCTGGATGTTCAGCTCACGGAGCGGGGGGAATCCTTCTACAACCCCTTTCTCAAGGCGGTGGTGAGCGATCTGCGGGCGGCGGGTCTGCTGGTGGAGGATGCCGGCGCGGAATGCGTGTTTCTGGAGGAGGGCAAGCCGCCGGTGATCGTGCAGAAGAGCGATGGGGGCTTTAATTACGCCACCACCGACCTGGCTGCGATCCGCTACCGCTTTGCCCCCCCGCCCGGGGGCGACGGGGCCCGGAGGGTGATTTACGTGACCGATGCTGGGCAGGCCAACCATTTCGCCGCCGTGTTTGAGGTGGCCCGGAGGGCGGGCTGGGTGCCGGAGGGGGGCCGGCTGGAGCACGTGCCCTTTGGCCTGGTGCAGGGCGACGACGGCAAGAAGCTCAAGACCCGCTCCGGCGACACGGTGCGGCTGAAGGATCTGCTGGATGAGGCGGTGCAACGGGCGGAGGCCGATCTGCAGACCCGCCTGGCGGAGGAGGACCGGGAGGAGGAGGAGGGGTTCATCCAGGAGGTGGCCACCGCCGTGGGGCTGGGGGCGGTGAAATATGCCGATCTGGCCACCAACCGGATCACTAACTACCAGTTCAGCTTTGATCGCATGCTCGCCATGCAGGGAAACACCGCTCCCTACCTGCTCTATGCGGTGGTGCGCCTGGCGGGCATCGTGCGCCGGGGGGGTGAAGCGGCGGCGGGTGAAGCGGTGCCCGATCCCCTGGTGTTCAGCGATCCCCTGGAGTGGGCCCTGGTGCGGGAGCTGCTGCGGTTTGATGCGGTGATCCTGGAGGTGGAGGAGGATCTGCTGCCCAACCGGCTCTGCACCTACCTTTTTGAGTTGAGCCAGGGCTTCAACCGCTTCTACGACCAGGTGCCCGTGCTCAAGGCGGAAGGGGTGGAGCGGGGATCCAGGCTGGCCCTCTGCCGTCTCTGCGCCGACACCCTCAAGCTGGGGCTGGGGCTCCTGGGCATCCAGACCCTGAGCCGGATGTAGGGCCCTGGCGCCGACTAGATTCGCGCCTGCTCCCCTCCACCCCATGGGCCCAAGCGGCGCAGACACCTGGACGGCCGCCAACAGCGCCTCGCTTTACGGCCTGGACCGCTGGGGAGATCCCTATTTTTCCGTGAATGCCCGGGGGCACGTGATGGTGCAACCCAAGGGGGAGCGGGGCGGATCGCTCGATCTGGTGGAGCTGGTGAAGGGGCTCCAGGGGCGCGACCTGGCCCTGCCCCTGCTGATTCGCTTTGACGACATCCTGGATGATCGGCTGGAGCGGCTCCATGCGGCCTTCGGTCGGGCCATCGCCCAGTACGGCTACGGGGGCCGTTACCAGGGGGTGTTTCCGGTGAAGTGCAACCAGCAGCGCCACGTGGTGGAGCAGCTGATGGAAACGGGCCGGCGCTGGCATTTCGGCCTGGAGGCGGGCAGCAAGGCGGAACTGCTCATTGCCCTGGCCCTGCTGGAGGATCCGGAAGCCCTGCTGATCTGCAACGGCTACAAGGACCGCCGCTACATTGAAACCGCGATTCTAGCGCGCCGGCTGGGTCGGCAGCCCGTTGTGGTGATTGAGCAGGCCGATGAGGTGGAGCGGATCATCGCCGCCAGCCAGGCCCTGGGGGCTGCCCCCCTGATCGGGGTGCGGGCCAAGTTGTCGGTGCGCAGCGTGGGGCGCTGGGGCAGCTCGGTGGGGGAGGGGGCGAAGTTCGGCCTCTCCATCCCCGATCTGCTGGCCACGGTGGAGGCCCTGCGCCAGGCTGATCTGCTGGCGGATCTGCGCCTGCTCCATTTCCACATCGGCAGCCAGATCAACGACATCGCCGTGCTGAAGGATGCCCTGCAGGAGGCCGGCCAGATCTACGTGGAGCTCCACCGCCTCGGGGCTGCCATGGGCTTTCTCGATGTGGGCGGGGGACTGGGGATCGATTACGACGGCAGCCGCACCGCCACCACCGCCTCCACCAACTACTCCCTGCAGAACTACGCCAACGACGTGGTGGCCACCGTGCGGGAGTGCTGCGAGCCCCATGGCGTCGCCCTGCCCACCCTGGTGAGTGAGAGCGGGCGGGCCATCGCCAGCCACTTCAGCGTGCTGGTGTTCAACGTGCTGGGCTGCAGCCAGCCCCCGGCGGCCGTGAGGGAGCCGGAGGGGGAGGAGCCGCTGATCGTGCGCAACCTGCGGGACACCCTGGCGATGGTGGAGCGGGTCGACACCGGCGAATCCACCCATCCAGCCAGCTGCGAACCCCTGCAGGAGGCCTGGAACGATGCCATCAAGTTCAAGGAGGATGCTCTCTCGGCCTTCCGCCTGGGCTATCTGGGCCTCAAGGAGCGGGGCCAGGCCGAAGCGCTCTACTGGGCCTGCGGTCTGGCGATCGCCCACCGCCTGGCGACCCTGTCCAGCGGCACCCCGATTCCGGACGATCTGCGCAATCTGCAGGCAGCCCTGGCGAGCACCTATTACGCCAACCTCTCGGTGTTTCGTTCCGCCCCCGACACCTGGGCCATCCAGCAGCTCTTTCCCGTGCTGCCGATCCACCGGCTCTCCGAGCGGCCCGACCGGTTGGGCCGCTTCGCGGACCTCACCTGTGATTCCGATGGCAAGCTGGCCCGCTTCATCGGGCCTGGGGCGGAGAAGCCTCTGTTGGAGCTCCATGGGTTGAAGGAAGGCGAGCCCTATTGGGTGGGGTTGTTTCTGGCGGGGGCCTACCAGGAGGTGATGGGCAACCTGCACAACCTGTTCGGGCGCACCAATGCGGTGCACATCCGTCTCACCGATGGGGGCGGCTACCGGGTGGAGCATGTGGTGCGGGGCGACACCAATGCCGAGGTGCTCCAGGCCATGGAGCATGATCCCGGGATCCTTCAGGAGCATCTGCGGCAGGCCAGTGAGGAGGCGATCGCCGATGGCCGACTTTCCATTGAGGATGTGCGCCGGCTGATGCAGCACCTGGACACCAGCCTCGGCCAGACCACCTACCTGGAGGGCTGACGCTCAGACCATCACAGGCCCGCCGGGGGTGGCGAGCAGGTGCATCTGGGCCGTGAACGCTTGCTGGCTGCGCATGAGAAGCAGCCGGCCCTGATGCTCGTGGCAGAAGCGCTCCACGATCGCCAGCCCCAGCCCCCTGCGGCTGCCCTGGGGCCGGTTGCCCAGAGTTGCGGCTGGCCCCTCTCCCTGGTCCTGCACCTCCAGCACCAGGCTCGAGTGGTCTGCCCAGGCCTGGATCGTGACAGGGGGCTTGCCGTGGTGCAGGGCATTGTCGATGAGGTTCCTCAGGGCCCTCTCCAGACCGCCCCCATTCAGGCGCACCTGAAGCCGGGGGATCTGCAGGTGAATGGGATGTTGCACATAGCTGGAGACCACCCGTCGAATGAGGTCTTCCAGATCCACCTGCTCCACGGGTGCGGAGATCTGATCGGCATAGGTCAGCTGCCCAAGATGGTCACTGAGGGCAGCCAGCTGGTTGAGGTCGCTGTGGATGGCCCGTAGGGCCTTCTGCTGCGCTGGTTTGAGGACGCCCTGGAGCAGTTCGACCTGGAGACAGATGCGGGTCTGGGGGCCGGCCAGATCGTGCACGATGCCGCGCAGCAGTTGCCTGCGCTCCTCCCCCGTGGCGTTGAGCCGCGCCAGGAGCTGGTTGATGCGCAGGCTCAACAGGCGCAGGGGGGCAACGCCCTTGACGGGAAGCAGCGGCAGGGGGGTGGTGGGGCAGTCAACAGGTAGATGGAGCAGCACGTCCTGGAAGGGCTGCTCCAACCGGCTCTTCAGAAAGAACACGGTGCCAAGGAGGAGGCCCATTAACACGGCGGCGCCGCGCAGGAAGGGCAGGAACCAGGCACAGCTGGTGCTGAGGCGATCGGGCTGATAAAGCCAGAGGGATGGCCGGTTGGATTGCAATCGGATCCAGGTGCCCCCCCAGGAATCCTCGTAGGGGGAGCGATCGCGCTGCAGTGCCCGGTGAACGCCATAGCGGCTCGCCATCACCGAATGCACCTGGTGATCAAAGCTGCTCGCGGGCCTGATCGGTCCCTCCGGCCCCTCCAGGGAAGGCCGCACGATCACCCCTGGGGGCAGGTCGCTGGGGGGCAGCTTCTCCAGGGCGGTCTCCACCAGCCGCACGCTGCGGGAGGTGCGCAGAGCGGTTTCCTCAATGAGTTTGGGCTCCAGAAAGGTGTTGAGGATGGCCTCCAGAGCGGTGAAGGAGAGCGCACATCCCGCGAGGAGGGAGAGGCTCAGGGCCAGCCAATCGGCCCGATCAAGACCTTGGGATCGTCTGCGCAGCATCGCCGAGAGGCCTGACCTCCACGTTAAGTTTGTAACCCTGCCCCCGCTCCGGAAGGATCAGATCGGATCCCGTCAGGTTTCGCAACATGCGGCGCAGCCGGGAGAGGCGCACATCGATCGTCCGGGTCTGGCCGGGGGAGACCAGGCTGCCGGAGGCCTGCAGGAGCTGGGCGCGGGAGAGCACCTGATGGGGGTGGCGGCAGAAGGCCAGCAACAGGGCCCCATCCCCGCGGCCGAGGCGATGGCATTTCCCCTCTGCGGTGAGGAGCTGGGGCTGGTCAGCCACCTCAAACCGCAGGGGACCCAGCTGGTAGGAGCCCCCCTGGAGGGGGTGGGCTGTCGCGGGGGGCGCGGGAGCCTGCGGGTCGTGGTTGGCAAGCCAGCGGTGGCGGCGAAGCAAACGCTCGACCCGCAACTGCAACTCGCGAAATTGAAAGGGCTTGATCAGATAGTCGTCCGCCCCGGCCTCCAATCCCACCACCCGATCGCTGGGCGCAGCCATAGCCGACAAAATCAAGATAGGCAATCCTCTGCTGAATTGCCGGATCCGGCTCAGCACATCAATGCCGTGCTTGTCAGGGAGAAGCAGGTCGAGGATCAGCAGATCGGGCTGATCCTCCTGGAGAGCCTCCAAAAGATGATGAGGTCGATGAAAGGCTGTCAGAGACCAGCCGATATTCTGTGATTGCTCCTGGAGGAGGGCACACATGGATTCGTCGTCGTCGAGAATCCAGATCTTCCGCGACTCACTCCCTGAGCGAAGTTTCTTGGCGGGTCGCCTCTTGATGGGCCGCTTCTCCATCGGGGCGGCGAGGTTCAGGGGATGCTCTCCAGGAATAGTTGTCATCAATCCCGGAAAAGAAGGCGTAGGTTATACACGAGAGCGACTGGATCCACCGATTTGATTTTATAAATGGTTGTGAGCGTGTACGAATTTACACGAGTTTCTTCATCTTTCGCAATAGCAGCACCCCCGGTCACCGACCCCACATCATCGAGCCGCTCCTCCCGCCCCCAGCTCGGCCCGCAGCTGATGGCGGGCCTGCTCCAGGGCCCCATCCAGGGCCGCCCCGTCTCGCCCTCCGGCCTGGGCCAGGTTGGGCCGGCCGCCGCCGCCGCCGCCGCAGGCCTTCGCCACCCCGCCGATGAAGGCGCCAGCCTTGGGCCCGGCGGCGATCACCGCCGGGCCGAACGCCGCCACCAGGATCACCTTGCCCAAGTCGGCCGGGTCGGGCAGGCCGCCTAGCACCACCGCCGCGCCGTCGCCCAACTGGTCGGCCAGGCCCTGGGCCGCCGCCTGCAAGCCGGCGCCATCGACGCCGTCGAGGCGGGCCACCAGCAGCTGGAAGGTCGTGCCATCGCCAGCAGCGGCTGGGGCCGGCAGCACCGCTTCGGCCTGGGCCGCCAGCGCCGCGGCCTTGGCCGCCGCCAACTCAGCGCGGACCGCCGCCAGGGCTTTTTGCGTGGCCTTGAGCTCGTCGGCCAGCTGGGCCACCCGCTCCACGATCTCGCCGGGCTGGGCCTTGAAGCGCTCGGCCAGGGGCTTCACCACCGCCTCGCGCTCCTTGAGGTAGGCCAGCACCGCGGGGCCGGCCACCGCCTCGATGCGGCGGATGCCGGCGGCCACGCCACTTTCGCTCACGATCTTGAACACGCCGATCTCGGCGGTGTTGGCCACGTGGGTGCCGCCGCAGAGCTCCATCGACACGCCAGGCACATCCACCACCCGCACCACGTCGGCGTACTTCTCGCCGAACATCGCCACGGCGCCGGCGGCCTTGGCCTGCTCGATCGCCATCTCCTGCACCACCAGGCTGTGGGCCTCGCTGATCCAGCCGTTGATCAGAGCCTCGATCTGCTCCAGCTCCTCGGGGGTCACGGCGCGTGGGCAGTGGAAGTCGAAGCGCAGGCGGTCGAAATCCACCAGCGAGCCGGCCTGGCCGATACCCGGATCCACCACCTGCTTGAGGGCCGCCTGCAGCAGGTGGGTGGCCGTGTGGTTGGCCTGGGCGCGGCGGCGGCAGGCGGCGTCCACCCGGGCGGTGAGCAGATCACCCACCGCCACGCTGCCCCGCTCGATGCGGCCGCTGTGCACGAACACCGATCGATTGCGGCTCACCCCCTCGATGCTCACGATCACGCCCGCATCCACGCTGGTCTGGTCGCCGCCGCCCAGCAGCACGCCGCGGTCGCCCACCTGGCCACCGCCCTCGCCATAGAAGGGGGTGACATCAAGCACCAGCTGCACCTGGTCGCCGGCCGTCGCCCGCTCCGCCGGCTCGCCGTTCACTACCAGGGCCAGCACACAGCTGGGGTGCTCCAGAGCCTCGTAGCCCTTGAAGGTTGTGGCCACCGCCGTGGCCGCCACCTGGTCAATCGCCTCCTGCAGGGTGAGATCGATGCTCACCGCCGCGGCCTTGGCCCGCTGGCGCTGCTCCTCCATCGCCGCCTCGAAGCCGGCGGTGTCCACCGTAAGGCCGTGCTCCTCGGCGATCTCCTCGGTGAGCTCCAGGGGGAAGCCGTAGGTGTCGTAGAGCTCGAAGGCCTG
>JAYKIG010000103.1:0-6358 GCA_035286045.1 Cyanobacteriota bacterium
CCTCCACACCTGTGCCAGCCATGGTCGTCGCCCCCACCACCTCCACCGAAAGCCTCTGCATCAACAGCATCCGTTTTCTGGCGGTCGACGCGATCAACAAGTCCAACTCGGGCCACCCCGGCCTGCCAATGGGCTGTGCCCCCATGGCCTTTGCCCTGTGGGACAAGGTGCTGCGGCACAACCCCAAGAATCCCCGCTGGTTCAACCGGGATCGCTTTGTGCTCTCCGCCGGCCACGGCTGCATGCTGCTCTACGCCCTGCTGCACCTCACCGGCTACGACTCGGTGACCCTGGACGACATCAAGCAGTTCCGCCAGTGGGGCTCGAAAACCCCCGGCCATCCTGAAACCTTTGAAACCCCAGGAGTGGAGGTGACCACCGGCCCCCTGGGGCAGGGCATCTCCAATGCGGTCGGCCTCGCCATGGCGGAGGCCCACCTGGCGGCCCGCTTCAACAAGCCCGGCCACACCCTGGTAGACCACACCACCTATGTGCTGATGGGCGATGGCTGCAACCAGGAGGGCGTGGCCTCCGAAGCCGCTTCCCTGGCAGGCCACCTGGGCCTGGGCAAACTCATCGCCCTTTACGACGACAACCACATCACCATCGATGGCAACACGGGGGTGTCGTTCACGGAAGACGTGCTCAAGCGCTACGAGGCCTATGGCTGGCACGTGCAGCATGTGGCGGAGGGCAACACGGATGTGGAGGCCATCGTGCGGGCCCTGGAAGCCGCCAAGGCTGTCACCGACAAGCCCAGCCTGATCAAGGTGACTACCACCATCGGCTATGGCTCCCCCAACAAGGCCAACACCGCAGGGGTGCACGGAGCCGCCCTGGGGGCCGATGAAGCGGAGCTCACCCGCAAGGCCCTGGAGTGGACCTACGGCGACTTCGAGGTGCCCCAGGAGGCCTACGACCATTGGCGACAGGCCATCCAGCGCGGGGCCAATGCCGAAGGCGACTGGAATGCCACCCTCTCGGCCTACCGTCAGGCCTATCCCGCAGAAGCGGCTGAATTCGAGCGGATGCTCCGGGGCGAGCTGCCGGAGGGCTGGGATTCCACTCTCCCCACCTTCACCCCAGCCGACAAGGGCCTGGCCACCCGTCAGCATTCCTACAACGCCCTGAACGCCTTCGGGCCCAAACTGCCTGAGCTGATCGGCGGCTCGGCCGATCTCACCCACTCCAACCTCACGGACATCAAAGGCGAAGCCAGCTTCCAGAAGGGAGCCGAGGGCAACCGCTACCTGCACTTCGGAGTTCGGGAGCACGCCATGGCGGCCATCCTCAACGGCATCGCGTACCACAACAGCGGCCTGATCCCCTACGGGGGCACTTTCCTGGTGTTCGCCGGCTACATGATCGGAGCCATGCGCCTTTCGGCCCTGAGCGAGTTGGGCGTGATCTACGTGCTCACCCACGATTCCATCGGCCTCGGGGAAGATGGCCCCACCCACCAACCCGTGGAAACCCTGGCCAATCTGCGGGCCATCCCCAACCTGCTGGTGATCCGCCCTGGCGATGGCAATGAAACCATGGGTGCCTACCAGGTGGCCGTGGCCAATCGCAAGCGTCCCACCGTGCTGGCCCTGAGCCGGCAGGCCATGGCCAACCAGGCCAATTCCACCCCGGGCGCCGTGGCCAAGGGGGGCTACATCCTGGAAGACAGCAATGGCTCCCCGGATCTGATCCTGATCGGCACAGGCACCGAACTTGATCTCTGCGTCAAGGCCGCAGCCCAGCTCAGGGAGGAAGGACGCAATGTGCGGGTGGTGTCGATGCCCTGTGTGGAACTCTTTGAAGACCAGGACGCCAGTTATCGCGAGAGCGTGCTGCCCTCCTCCTGCCGCAAGCGGGTGGTGGTAGAGGCCTCCAGCTCGTTTGGTTGGCACAAATACACTGGCTTCGATGGCGCCACCGTGTCCATCGACCGCTTCGGCGCCTCCGCTCCCGGTCCGGTGTGCCTGGAGAAATTCGGCTTCACCGTGGAGAACGTAGTGGCCACCGCTAAATCCCTCGGCTGAGGGGAATTCTCAAACCAGCCCAGCAGGCAAAAGCCGGCCTTCAGGCCGGCTTGAAAGGATGGTGTTGGATCGGCGAGCCTCCCTGATGGGGAGGCAGCTTCCCTCAGACAACTGAGGGTGATTCAGCGTTCTGCCGAGCCAGCACTTGCTCCAGCTCATCCAGATCCTTGTCGGTGATCTTGGTCTGCATCGGGCAGTGCTTGGGCCCGCACATCGAGCAGAACTCGGCCTGTTTGTAGATATCGGCAGGGAGGGTTTCGTCGTGGTATTCCTTGGCCCGCTCGGGATCGAGAGAAAGTTCGAACTGCCTGTTCCAATCGAAGGCATAGCGGGCACGGCTCAGTTCATCGTCCCGATCGCGGGCCCCCGGGCGATGGCGGGCGATATCGGCCGCATGGGCGGCGATCTTGTACGCGATCAGGCCGTTGCGCACGTCCTCCGGGTTGGGCAGGCCCAGGTGTTCCTTGGGGGTGACGTAGCAGAGCATGGCCGTGCCATACCAGCCGGCCATGGCGGCGCCGATGGCGCTGGTGATGTGGTCGTAACCCGGGGCGATATCGGTAACGAGGGGACCCAGCACATAGAACGGCGCCTCAGCGCACTCCTCCATCTGCTTGCGCACATTGAATTCGATCTGGTCCATCGGCACATGGCCCGGGCCCTCCACCATCACCTGCACATCGTGCGACCAGGCCCGTCGCGTGAGTTCCCCTAGAGTCTTCAATTCAGCTAGCTGGGCTTCATCAGAGGCATCGTGCAGGCATCCCGGGCGCAGGGAATCTCCCAGGGAGAAGCTGCAGTCGTAGCGCTTGAAGATCTCACAGATGTCGTCGAAGCGTGTAAAGAGGGGGTTCTGTTTGTGGTGATACAGCATCCACTGGGCCAGGATGCCGCCCCCCCGGCTCACGATTCCCGTGAGACGGCCCTTCACCTTGGGCAGGTGCTCGATCAGCAGACCCGCATGGATGGTCTGATAGTCCACTCCCTGCTGGCAGTGCTTCTCGATGATGTGAAGGAAATCATCTTCGCTCAGCTTCTCGATCGAGCCGTGCACGCTCTCGAGGGCCTGATAAACCGGCACCGTGCCGATGGGAACCGGCGAGGCGTTGATGATCGCCGTGCGCACCTCATCAAGGTTGACACCACCGGTGGAGAGATCCATCACCGTGTCGGCCCCATATTTCACGGCCAGCTCAAGTTTCCTGAGCTCCTCGGCCACATCGCTGGCATTGGGCGAGGCGCCGATATTGGCATTCACCTTGCAGCGACTGGCGATGCCGATCGCCATCGGCTCCAGATTGGGGTGGTGGATGTTGGCCGGGATGATCATGCGTCCCCGCGCCACCTCCTCCATCACAAGGGATTCGGGCAGGTTCTCCCTCTTGGCCACATGGGCCATCTCCTCGGTGAGCACGCCGGTTCGGGCGTAATGGAGCTGGGTGACATTGGCCCCGGGGCCGATGGACCCGCGACGCTTCTCAATCCAGGATGTGCGCATGACGGCCCATGGAGAAAAAGGATGCCGTCAGGAGAGGTCTGCCGCACTTCCCTGCGCCGGCATGACCCGGATCAGGTTCGGAGGGTGTGATCTCAGCCCGAAGGGGCACCCCTAGTGATCTCTGAAATCTAGCAAGGGGATGCTTCCTGGCAGCAGGGTCGCCAAAATCAACGAATGAAACGTGCTCTGCTGGGAAGGACCTGACATCTTGAAGGCAGTGATTTTGGCCGGGGGCCTGGGAACACGGCTCTCCGAAGAAACAAGCCTGCGGCCGAAGCCCATGGTTGAAATCGGCGGCAAACCCATTCTTTGGCATATTTTAAAGATCTACAGCCACCACGGAATCAACGAATTCATCATCTGCTGCGGATACAAAGGCTATGTGATCAAAGAATACTTCGCTAATTACTTTCTGCACACCAGTGATGTCACCTTCAATATGGTCGATAATTCCATGGAGGTGCATGCCCGCAAGGCCGAGCCCAGGAAGGTCACCCTGGTGGACACCGGCGACTCCACCCTGACGGGGGGGAGGTTGCGCCGGGTGCGGGAGCACGTCGGCGCGGACACCTTCTGTTTCACTTATGGGGATGGGGTTGCTGATATCGATCTTCAGGCTCTGATCAGCTTTCACCAGGCGGAGGGGCGGCAGGCCACCCTCACCGCTGTGCAACCCCCCGGACGGTTCGGCTCCCTGGCGTTCGAGGGAGCCCGCAAGGTGGTGGCCTTCGATGAGAAGCCCCAGGGTGATGGCAGCTGGATCAATGGCGGCTTCTTTGTGCTGGAACCTTCCGTGATCGATCTGATTGATGGCGATTCATGCAGCTGGGAGCAACAGCCCCTGAAAACCCTCGCGGAAACAGGCGAGATCTCCGCCTACCGGCACCACGGCTTCTGGCAACCGATGGACACCCTCCGGGACAAGACCCTGCTGGAGGCTCTCTGGCAGAAGGGGACGGCCCCCTGGAAGGTCTGGAGCTGAGGGAATGGCCATCCGCGATTCCCGGAGCAAGCCCGATCCCAACTTTTGGAGGGGCCGGCGGGTGCTACTCACGGGCCGCACGGGCTTCAAGGGCAGCTGGCTGTTGCTCTGGCTCCAGGAGCTGGGGGCCGTGATCACAGGGCTGGCCTTGCCGCCAGACACCAACCCCAGCCTTTTCACCCAGCTGGGGCTCGAGCCGGGGCTCAAGCACCGCGAGGGGGACATTTGCGGCGCGGCCATCCTGTTCGATCTGGTGGCGATCACCCAGCCCGAGGTGGTGCTGCACCTGGCGGCCCAGCCGCTGGTTCGCCGGAGTTACGAGGATCCCCTCGGCACCTGGGCCACCAATGTGCAGGGATTCCTCCATCTGCTGGAGGCCCTCAAGCTGCTGCTGCATGCCTGCGCGGTGGTGATGGTGACCACCGACAAGGTGTATGAAAACCGGGAATGGCCCTTTGGCTACCGGGAGAGCGATCGGCTGGGGGGGCGACGACCCGTATAGCGCCAGCTCTGCTGCGGATCGCCACGGCTCGGGCCGGCAACGTGATCGGCGGCGGGGATTGGGCAGCGGATCGGATCGTGCCTGATGCCATGCGGGCCTTGGCGGCGGGGGAACCATTGCAGTGCGCAATCCTGAGGCCACCCGCCCCTGGCAGCATGTGCTGGAGCCCCTGGGGGGCTACCTGCGGCTGGCGGAAGCGTTGGCCACCGATCCGGTGCCCCCCTGTGAGGCGTTCAACTTCGGTCCCCGGCTGGAGAGCAACCGGCCCGTGGGCGTGCTGTTGAAGAGCCTGCTGAGCCACTGGCCAGGGGAGTGGATCGATCGGCGTGATCCGGCTGCCCCCCACGAGGCGGGGCTGCTGCATCTGCAGATCGACAAGGCCCATCACCGCCTGGGTTGGCAACCCCGCTGGGACTACACCACCACGGTGGCCCGCACGGCGGGCTGGCCGACTTAAGTTGTTATCAGCAGGATGGCTGTCGATGAGCGTCAAGATCAAACGCATTGGCACCGATCTCCAGGTGTTGGCTGGTGTGGAAACCCTTCCAGAAGGTGAAATGATTGAACTCTTTACGGCGGAAGAGATCTCAGCCCTTGATCGTGAACGACGGGAGTGGTTTCAGCTTCAGATGCCGTCTTTTCTGCGCGGAGATGAAGATGAAGACGCAAGGGATCTCTTCGATCTTTAGGGGTGATGAGCACAACTTTTGCAGCCGGACAATTTGTGGTTTTCGATTGGCCTTTCACCGATGCATCCTTCACCAAGAAAAGACCAGCACTGGTGTTGACCAACCCTGATTCCTTTGGTGATGTTCCGCTGCTGAAAGTCACGAGCAAAGCCCCCGCCAATGGTGGGATGCCTGTTGAGACGGCCGACCTGGCTTCCGGCGGATTGAAAACCCTGTCCTATATCCGACTTGATCGTTTGATGGCCGCCCATACCTCGTTGCTGCATGCGACAGGGGTGAGCCTCAAACCCCAAAAATTGGCAGAGGTCCACCGGTCTCTGGCCTTGGCCAGCACGCGGCAGTTTTCGCGGCTTCACCACGGCGCCTTCCGCCCCGCCGCCGACCCGGATCGGGCTCCATGGCAGGAGGGCGAGCCGATTCCGTATGCGGGCCGGGTGTTCACGGAAGAGGAGGTGGAAGCGGCGGTGGCAAGCACGCTGGATTTCTGGCTCACCCTCGGCAGTGAAGGCGAAGCCTTCCAAAAGGAACTGGCGGCATTCCTGGGGGTGCGCCACAGCCTGCTGGTGAATTCAGGTTCCAGCGCCAATCTGGTGGCCATTTCAGCGCTCACCTCGCCCAAGCTGCCGGAAGAGCGGCGGATCAAGCCCGGTGATGAGGTGA
>JAYKIG010000104.1:0-4491 GCA_035286045.1 Cyanobacteriota bacterium
AAGATGCCGCTCCTGAGGTGTTGACTCGGTGATTATCTGTCAATGCAGCAAGCTTTCTTGTGAGACAGATCACTCAGCAGATGTGATTGATCTCTCACTCCTCTCACCTGCGGCCACCACCGCCATAGATCTTTTCGGCGCGGTTGAAAAGGATCCAGCTTGTGGCGATGTACTTGTCTCCGCCCATCGGCCGGTTGCCCCGATGCGTATGGGTGAAGGCCGTGGGGGCAAGCAGAACGCTGCCGGCCCTGGGCGTGATTTTTCGCTGCTGGTAAAGAAACTCCGTTTCGCCTTCCCTGAAGCCATCATTCAGATAGATCGTCCAGAGCAACGTGCGGTGCAGTGTTTCAGCCTCAGCATCCTTTGGGTAGAGCTCACAATGCCAATAGGGATAGCCACCGTCGCCCGCGGTGTAGCGCTGCAGGTTGATGGCACCAGGACGTAACAACTGTTCCACCAGTACAAGCAGGCTGCCATCGTCCATGTCCCTCAACTCCTCGGCGCCAAGGCGTCTTGGCGGACCACCATCTTCGGGATGGTGTTCGAGCATCATTGGCGCCACCAAGATGTGCGGGTAGGAGCGTAGGTAGGCGAGCAGGGCTTTCAGCACGGCGCCAAGAAGCGAACTGGCAAGATCGCTCCACTCCGCAAGCCCGGTGATTTCGAGATCACGACTGTTTTTCAGGTCGGGGTAGATCCCCCCTCCCACACGACCCTCCACGTGCGCTGAGGCATCGAAGCGCTGGCAGATCTCCTTGCAGGTCCCGCGATCCAGGAGCCCTTCGTAGACCTCAATAAAGTCCAGATTGGGTGTCGCCACAGCTCGGAACCTTCATCTTCTGGAGTTCTATCTTTCCATTCCCGACCCATCTGTTGTGGCCAGGTTGCATGCATGTGGAGCAGGCCCCATGCGTAGGCGTCCCAAAAGATGTGACGAGAGTCCCCAGCCCATCGCCAGCCTGGCTAGTTCTTGAGGGTTAGTGTCGCAACATCCATGGTCGTTACCTCCGCAGGAGCCACCGGTTCGGGCGTCGCCGGCAGCTCCAGCACCGGCCCCAACCCACCTGGTGGTGGGGCCCTTCCCGAGGTGCTCAAGGAAAGCGGCCAACGTGAGGTGTTCTGCGGGCTCACCTCCATCGTCTGGCTGCACCGTCGCATGCCCGATGCCTTTTTCCTGGTGGTGGGCTCCCGCACCTGCGCCCACCTGATTCAGAGCGCCGCCGGGGTGATGATCTTTGCCGAGCCCCGCTTCGGCACGGCCATTCTCGGGGAGCGTGATCTGGCGGGGCTGGCCGATGCCAACGACGAGCTTGACCGGTTGGTTCGCGATCTACTGGAACGGCGCCCCGAAATTCGCACCCTTTTCCTGGTGGGTTCCTGCCCCAGCGAAGTGATCAAGCTGGATCTGGCCCGGGCGGCGGAGCGCCTCACCCAGCAGATGGCCGGCCGGGTTCGGGTGCTCAACTACTCCGGCAGCGGCATCGAAACCACCTTCACCCAGGGGGAAGACCAGGCCTTGATGGCCCTTCTGCCCCTGCTCCCATCCAACGAAGAGGAGCAGCTGCTCCTCGTGGGCACCTTGGCTGACGCCGTGGAGGATCGCTTCTCCACCCTGTTTGCGCGCATGGGCATCCCCCGGGTGCGCACCCTCCCTCCCCGTCGCTCCACCGATCTGCCTCCCATCGGCAAGGGCACCCGATTGTTGCTCGCGCAGCCGTTCCTGAGTGCCACTGCCCGCGCCCTGGCCCATCGGGGCGGCCAGCTGATCGAAAGCCCCTATCCCTTTGGAGTGGAGGGGAGCCGCCTGTGGATGGAGGCGGCCGCCGCCGCCTTTGGCCGTGATGCGGCGGGTGTGGCGGCCGTGCTGGATCCGCTGGTGGAGCGGGGCCGAAGGGCGATCGAGCCCCACCGGCGGGTGCTGGAGGGGAAGCGGCTGTTTTTGATGCCCGATTCCCAGATGGAGATCCCCCTGGCCCGCTTTTTGGCTCGCGAATGCGGCATGGAGCTGGTGGAGGTGGGGGTGCCCTACCTGGATCGCCAGCTGATGGCCGCCGAGCAGGCCCTGCTGCCTCCCGGCACCCAGCTCAGCGAGGGCCAGGATGTGGAGCGCCAGCTGGAGCGGGTGCGGGCCGAACGGCCCGATCTGGTGGTGTGCGGCCTGGGCCTGGCCAATCCCCTCGAAGCCGAGGGGCTGGCCACCAAGTGGTCGATCGAGCTGGTGTTCAGCCCCATCCACGGTTGCGATCAGGCCGGTGAGCTGGCCGAGCTCTTCGCCCGCCCCCTGCGCCGCCGCGGCGCCCTCTCCTTCTCCTGATTTCATGGAACTCACTCTCTGGACCTACGAAGGCCCCCCCCACGTGGGTGCCATGCGCATTGCCGCCTCCATGGAGGGGGTGCACTACGTGCTCCATGCCCCCCAGGGCGACACCTACGCCGATCTGCTCTTCACCATGATCGAGCGGCGCGACAGGCGGCCCCCTGTCACCTACACCACCTTCCAGGCCCGCGATCTCGGTGGCGATACGGCGGAGCTGGTGAAGCGCACCGTGGCCCAGGCGGTGGAGCGCTTCCAGCCCGAGGCCCTGTTGGTGGGGGAAAGCTGCACGGCCGAGCTGATCCAGGACCAGCCCGGTGCCCTGGCCGCCGGCATGGATCTGGGGGGCATCCCGATGGTGAGCCTGGAGCTGCCCGCCTATTCCAAGAAGGAGAACTGGGGCGCTGCCGAAACCTTCTACCAACTGGTGCGGGCCCTGCTCAAGGATCAGATCCCCCCCCCCGGCAGCCCGAAGATCGATCCCACCCGCTGGAAGGAGGAGGGGCGCCGTCCCCGGGTGAACCTGCTCGGCCCGAGCCTGCTGGGCTTCCGCTGCCGCGACGACGTGCGGGAGATCACCCGCCTGCTCGCCGAGCACGGCATCGATGTGACCGTGGTGGCTCCCCTGGGCGCCCGGCCCGCCGACCTGCAGCGCATTCCCACCGCCGACGCCAATGTGTGCCTCTATCCGGAGGTGGCAGCGCCGGTGTGCAGCTGGCTGGAGCGCAGCTTCGGCATGGCCACCGTGAAGACGGTGCCGATCGGGATCGCTGCCACCACGGCCTTCCTGGCGGAGCTCTTCGGCCTGCTGGGGCTGGAGCAGCCGGCAGATGCCGCTGGCCAGGGTTCCGCCGGCTCCCGCCTGCCCTGGTATTCCCGCTCGGTGGATTCCACCTACCTCACGGGCAAGCGCGTGTTCATCTTCGGGGATGCCACCCATGCCATCGCCGCCGCCCGCATCGCCAGCCAGGAGCTGGGCTTTGCCGTGGTGGGGCTCGGCACCTACAGCCGGGAGCTGGCCCGGGAGGTGCGTGCCGCCGCCAAGGAGCTGGGCCTGGAGGCCCTCATCAGCGACGACTACCTGGTGGTGGAGAAGGCCATGGCCGACGCGGCTCCCGAGCTGGTGCTCGGCACCCAGATGGAGCGCCACAGCGCCAAGCGCCTCGGCATCCCCTGCGCCGTGATCAGCGCTCCGCTGCACGTGCAGGACGTGCCGGCCCGCTTCTCCCCCCAGATGGGCTGGGAGGGCGCCAATGTGATCTTCGACAGCTGGGTGCATCCGCTGATGATGGGGCTCGAGGAGCACCTGATCGGCATGTTCCGCCACGACTTCGAATTCGTGGATGGCCACCTCAGCCACCTGGAGGGGGCCAGTGCTCCCGCTTCATCCGCGGGGGTCCCGGCCGCCACCGCCCTCCCCGGCAACGGAGCCCTGGTGTGGAGTGCCGACGGTGAGGCGGAGCTGGCCAAGATCCCCTTCTTCGTGCGGGGCAAGGTGCGTCGGAACACCGAGGCCTATGCCCGTGAGCGGGGACTGGCGTTGATCGACAGCGAGGCGCTTTACGAAGCCAAGGTCCACTTCAGTTCCTGAGTATTTGCACTTACGGCTTTGTGTCTGGATGCCCATCAATGCGCCGCTGATGTGTCGCTTTGCGTGATCAGCCGTTGCCGTGTCACGCGGCAGAGGTTGGATAGGGATAGGGATCCCCAGGTTCTGCGCTCATCAGGACCCCCCCATCCTGTTGCTTCATGTCTTTTCAGGGTTTTGCCTTCGATGCCCGGTTCAGGTTCCGAATGAGTTTCCGCTTCAGATCCCGCTTCAGGTTTGGGTCCCGCTTTCCTCTCCCCGCCTTGGTATGACGACAACACTCACGCCTCCCCATCTCTCCAAGCCCGATGGTGAGGGCAGTGTGCAGGTGCACCAGGACCCGGCGATGGCGATCGAGGAGGGCGCCCTGGTGATTGCCGTGTACGGCAAGGGTGGCATCGGCAAATCCACCACCTCCTCCAACCTGTCGGCGGCCTTCTCCAAGCTCGGCAAACGGGTGTTGCAGATCGGTTGCGATCCCAAGCACGACAGCACCTTCACGCTCACCAAGCAGATGGTGCCCACCGTGATCGACATTCTCGAAACCGTGGATTTCCACACCGAGGAGCTCCGCCCTGAAGACTTCGTG
>JAYKIG010000105.1:0-16699 GCA_035286045.1 Cyanobacteriota bacterium
AGACGCCGCCTGGGAAAACCGGCCATGGCAATGGAACTCATGGTGCGGGGGCTGATCAGCACCAGATCGGTGTCAAACAGTTTGTGGAGGGTGACGCTGGCGTCGAAGAGGCCATCGCGGAACCCCAACTGCATGAACATCAGGATCCCGGCGAAGCAGATCCCCGCCAGGGCCACCGCCAGCCGGGCCGGCTGGCGGGTGAGCAGTAACCAGGCCAGGGGAATCCGGCGGCCCTGCCAGGGCATGGGGGGGCTCATGGCTGAAGGCGGGCGATCACCTTGAGGCCCGTCAGGCTCCGCACCCTGGAGGCGTCCTCCGGCGCAAGCTCCACCCGCACCTCCACGATGCGGGCATCCACATCCCCGCTGGGATCGGTGGAGAGCACCTCCCGCTGCCGGACCTGGGGGCTGATGCGAACCACGGTGCCCCGCAGGGTGCCTTTGAAGCCCCCGTTTTCACTGCTCACCTGCACGTTCTGGCCGAGGCGCACCTGATCGATATCGCTCTCATAAACCTCCAGCAGGGCCTCCATGCGCTCACTGGCCCCCAGCTCCAGGATGCCCTTATCGCCCGGCCGCTCCCCCACCCGGGCCTGGATGCGAAGGACGGTGCCATCGATGGGGGCCCGCAGGGTGGTGTTGGACAGATCAGCCCGGACCCGCTCCAGATCGGCGCGCTCCACCTGCCACTCCCCCATCAGCTGCAGGTACTGCTGCTCACGGCGATCGAGCTCATCGGCGCTGGTGGCGCCCGCACCGGTGAGCTGGCGATACCGGGTGAGCTCCCGCTGCTCCACCTGCAATCGCCTCGCCAGGTTGGCCAGACGGGTGCGGATCACCTGCTCCTCCGCCTGCAGTGTGGGGCCGGTGTCGAAGCGGGCCAGCACCTGGCCCTGCCGCACCCGATCGCCCTCATTCACGAGCAGTTCGCTGAGCCGGGGGCTGCCGCCGATGCCTGCGATCGGTGCGGCCAGCACCCGGATGTTGCCCGCAGGCTCCAGGCGACCAAGGGCCGCGACGGCTTCAGGAGCCCTCTTGGGTGGGGTCTTCGGGGCCGGAGCCGCTGTCTGGGAGGGGGGTTTGTTGGTGAGGGCCAGCTGGCGGGTGGCCACCAGGGCCACCAGGGTGAGGGCGGCACCGGCCAGGGCGGCCACCAGGGCCAGGGGAAGGCTCACCGATGAGGAAGGCCTCCCCGGTGCCCCCGACATCTCAGCCCCCGTCAGATCTCGGGCCGGGGCGGCAAGGGGTCGTCGAAGAGCAGGGTCTCGATGTAGGTGTTCGCCCACTCCGGGTTGAACGCCTTCTCCAGAACCCGCCGGGTCTTGTCGTTCTGTTTCTGTTGCTGGCAATAGCGAAGCTGCCCCTCCCAGCGCGCCACGGTAGCCGCATCATCCCAGGTCTGGGGGGCAACCGTGGCGCTCGCCTGGCCCAGAATCTCCAGGAACGCCGCCACCTCCTCCACAAACCAGTGCTCCTCCTCGGGGGTGCGGGGCCGGACGAACAGCACATGGGGGGAAAAGATCGAACCCCAGGGCGGCAGCTCCCGGATCTCGCTGAAGGGCACCGAAGGGCGTTCCGCCAACGCGGCGGCGATCTGCCGAGGAAGGGATGGGGTGACGGGGGAGAGATCCACGATCGCCGCCGACACCACGCCGCGGCCCGCGACGATGTCGGCCCCGAAAACGGGCAGGTCGTAGCGGGGATCGGGGAAGTGGACGCAATGGAGAATCTGGAGTCCGGCCCCGAGGCGGGCCGTTTCCAGATGGAGCTTCCGCAACCCCCGGCTGCGATGCAGTTCGTTGCGGATGAACAGGTGCTCCCCGTCCAGACTGCCGCTGATGGCTTCCAGGGCGGGATCCACGGCCAGGGGCTCAAGGGCAGGCAACTGCTCGCGCAACGCCCTGATCCGACTGGCCAGGGCATCGACCAGGGGGTGGACACCGAGGGACATCTGGCTCATCAGCAGGACCCAGCAGCCAGCAGAATGGCGATCCTGCCATGCGCCGATGAGCCAGACCCCCGGATGTTGCGCCCCATTGCTGCCGGCCCTGGCTGATCCCATCACCCATCGGCTGGCCAACGGCATCGACCTGGTGAGCCTCGACATTCCAGAAGCCCCCTTGGTGTGCCTGGATTTCTGGTGCCGGGCCGGAAGCGTGTTCGAAGACCCCGGCGAGAGCGGCATGGCCCACTTCCTGGAACACATGGTGTTCAAGGGGAGCGACCATCTGGCCCCGGGTGAATTCGATCTGCAGATTGAGGCCCTGGGGGGCAACAGCAACGCGGCCACCGGCTTTGATGATGTGCACTACCACGTGCTGATCAGCCCTGAAGCCGCGCCCCGTGCGCTGGATCTGCTGCTGGAACTGGTGCTCTCCCCCCGGCTGGAAGCCCAGGCCTTCGCCATGGAACGGCAGGTGGTGCTGGAGGAACTGGCCCAGAGCGAAGACCAGCCCGAGGAGGTGGCTCTTCAGCGCCTGCTGGAGCTGGCCTGCCCCGGGCACCCCTACAGCCTGCCGATCCTGGGACGGCGCCAGGCGCTCCTTGGCCATGGCCCGGAAGCCATGGCGGCCTTCCACCAGAGGCTCTACGGGGGGGGGCGCTGCGTGCTGGCCCTCTCTGGAGCGGTGCAGCCCTCCCTGGTGGAGCATGGGGCCCAGGGTCCCCTCGCCCAGCTGCCTCCCTACGGCGAACCCGCCCCCCTTCCGGGGCTGAAGGTGGAGCCGGGCCACCACCATCTGGCCCTGCCCAGGCTGGAGGCGGCCCGGCTGTTGATGGCCTGGTGGCAACCGGCCGCTGGGCATCTGGAGGCCGTGATCGGCGCCGATCTGGCCACCACCGTGCTGGCGGAGGGGCGCCGTTCCCGGCTGGTGGAGCGCCTGAGGGAGCAGCTGCGGGTGGTGGAGAGCATCGACCTCGACCTGCACACCATGGAGTGCGGCAGCCTTGCCCTGCTGGAAGCGGTCTGTGGCCCGGAGGATCTGGCAGAGGTGCGCGAGGCGATCAGCACGGTGTGGAAGGAGGTGATGGAGCAGCCCATCGGGCAGGAGGAATGGGATCGGGCGCGACGATTGGTGAGCAACAGCTATCGGTTCGGCCTGGAGGCCCCCTCGGGAGTGGCGGGCCTGATCGGGAATGCCCGACTGTGGGGGCGGGATCCCGTGCTGGCCGCCCCACTGGACATGCTTCAGCGCTGGACCCCCTCCCGCCTGCAGGAGGAAGCCCTGATCACCTTGAATCCGGAGCGGGCCTGTGTGCTCGAGGCGGTGCCGGCATGAGCACCAGCCTGGCCATGGACCTGGAGCAAACAGCTCTTGCGGGGGGTCTGCCGCTGGTGGTGCTGCGCCGGCCGGGGCCCCGGGTGCTGGCCGCCCGGTTGTTGATTCGCGGCGGGAGCAGCACCGATCCCCAGCACCAACGGGGGGCCCACCAGCTGCTGGCGGGCCTGATGACCCGGGGCTGCGGAGAGCTGAGCGCAGAGGCCCTGGCCGACCGGGTGGAAGGGGCGGGAGCGGCCCTGCGGGCGGAAGCCACGGAGGATGCCCTCACCCTGGCGCTCCACTGCGGAGCGGAGGACGCCGAGGATCTGCTGCCCCTGCTGCTGGCGATGGTGCGCCAGCCCACCCTCCAACCGGATCAGGTGGATCTGGAACGCCAGCTCAACCTCCAGACCCTGCAACGGCAGAGGGAAGACCCGTTCCAGCAGGCCCACGACCAGCTGCGCCGCCTGCTCTTCGATGGGGGGCCCTATGGGCACGACCCCCTTGGGATCGAAGCCGACCTCTGCCGGCTGAACCGGGATGATCTGGAGCCGCTGGTGCACCAGCTGGGGGGGCAGGGGGCCGTGCTGGTGCTCTGTGGAGACACGCCGGAGCAGGTGGTGGAGCTGCTCAATGCATCCCTGCAGAGCCATCCCTGGGAGGTGATCCCCCCCGGAGCGGCGATGGCGATGGGATGGGCCGCCCCATCGGAGCGGATCAGCTGCCTGGAGGAAGACACCGAGCAGCTGGTGTTGCTTCTTGGAGCCGGCACGGTGCCCTACGGCCATCCCGATGCCCTGCCCCTTCGGCTCCTGCAGACCCACCTGGGTTCAGGGATGTCCAGCCGTCTGTTCCAGGCCATGCGGGAGGAGAGGGGGCTGGCCTACGACGTGGGCGTTCACTTTCCTGCCCGCTGTGGGGCCTCGCCCTTTGTGGTGCACCTCTCCACCTCGGCGGAGCGGGCAGAGGAGGCCACCACGTGCCTGCTGGAGGAATGGCAACGGGTGATGGAGCATGCGATCGCTCCAGAAGCCCTGGAGCTGGCCCTGGCGAAATACAGGGGGCAGGACGCCATGGGACGGCAGACCTGCGGCCAGCTGGCGGAGCGACTGGCCCTGGTGCTCAGCCATGGCCTGCCGATCGATCAGCTGGAATCCCAGCTGGAGCGGGCAGGGCAGCTCACCCCCTCCGATCTTCTGGAGGCGGCCTCCCGATGGTTGCAACGGCCCAGCCTCAGCCTGGTGGGACCGGCCCCGGCCCTTCAACCCGCAGCGCTGGCCTGGCAGCAGCACCCCCTCAGTGGGGGGGCTCCTGGGGGCTGACGCCAGCGGCGAGCTGGGAGCTGGTGAGGAGAAAGGTGCCGCGCCGGAAGCGCACCGCCAACTGATCCCGCGCCCGCCGTTCCACCACCACGCCAATCTCCTCCGGATCCACCAGATCGGGGGGGCGCAGCATGGGCATGGGGTCGGCCGTCTTCAGATAGGGCACAGGGCCGCGGAGTTGCACCTGGTCTCCGATTTCGGGGCCCGATGCACTGGAGATGGGCGTCGACATGAAACTCCCCCTGCTGCAGGATGGTGCCATTTGCATTCAAGACTGTGTTGCGGGCCCTTGCCACCTGGAGCGGCGCCATCGCTGGGCTCTTCCTGATCCTGGCCGGCGGATTGGTGTCCGCGGCCATTCCCTTCCCCACGGAAGCGGGCTGGACCCTGCGCCCCCTGGGGGTGACCCTGCAGGTGCCTGCCCTTCTGCTCATCGCCCTGGTGGGGGGCCATCGCATGGCCCTGATCGCCGCGGTGGCCTACCTCTCGATGGGTCTCTTCCAGATCCCGGTGTTCCATGAGGGTGGGGGGCTGGGCTATCTCCTGGATCCGGGCTTCGGCTATCTGGCGGGGTTTCTCCCGGCGGCCTGGCTCAGTGGGAAGCTGGCCCGCCAGAGCGGGATGGATGGGCCGCTCTCCCTCACGGGCGCAGCCGTTCTGGGGCTGTTGGTGATGCAGCTCTGCGGCCTGGCCAACCTTCTTCTGGGGGGCCTGGCGGGCCGGTGGGGGGGCAGCACGGGAGCCCTGGTGCTGGGTTACGGCCTGGCCCTGTTTCCCCAGCTTCTCCTCTGCTGCGCCGTGGGCCTTCTGGCCTGGTTGCTGCGCCGCGTTCTGCTTGTGTCCCCATGAGAGTGCTGAGGCGGCTCGCGTTGGTCGTGGGTCTGGATGTGGTTCTGGTGGATCAGCTGAGCAAGCGGTGGGCCCTGGATCACCTCCCCCCGGGTCAGGTGCGGGAGTTCCTCCCGGGGCTGCTCCACCTTCAGCTGGTGCACAACACCGGAGCCGCCTTCAGCCTCTTCACGGAGGCCCCCCGCCTGCTGGCGCTGGTGAGCCTGCTGGCCAGCGGGGCCGTGCTGCTCTGGATCCTGCGCCAACCGCTCAGCAGCCGCTGGGAGAGCCTGGGCCTGGGTTTTCTCCTGGGGGGAGCCCTGGGCAACGGCCTCGACCGCTGGAGGATGGGAGCTGTGATCGACTTTCTGGCCCTGGTGCCGATCCGCTTTCCGATCTTCAACCTGGCGGATGTGGCGATCAACCTGGCCGTGCTGTGTTTTGTGGTGCATCTCACCCGGCCGCGAGGCCCCGCAGAGGATGCCCGTGGCTGACGGCTGGCGACGATGGATGGGCCGGGCCGGAACGGCAACTCCAGCGAGGCCCGCGGAGGTGGAGCTCCATGTGCCCGGCCAGCCCCAACGGCGGGTGGTGCTCCACGGTTCCTGCTACACCATCGGCCGCGACAGCAACGCAGACCTGCCGATGGAGCACGGGGCCGTGAGCCGGCGCCATGCCCTGCTGGAGCGCCATGGCAACCACTGGTTGCTGAGCGATTGCGGCTCCACCAATGGTCTGTGGTGGGGCGGACGGCGGGTTCGGCAGCTGGTGCTCCGCCATGGGGATCAGGTGCGCTTCGGCCCGGAGGAGGAGGGGGGTCTGCCGGAACTGAGCTTTGCGCGCCTGAGCAACCCCAGGCTGCAGCGCCTGCTGCAGCGAGCGGGGATCACCGTGGCCGCCCTCACGGGGGTATCGCTGGCGGTGCTGGCCCTCTCCGCCGTGCGGATGCCCATCCATGGATCCCTGGCGGGCGTGCGCGGTCCGCTGGTGCTCTACGACCGTTCCGGACGGCCCATCGCCTCTGCGGAGGATCAGCGGCACCGGGAGCTGGGCCGGTTGGGCGACTATCCGCCCGTGCTGATCGCCGCCCTGCTCGCAAGCGAGGACAGCCGCTTCTGGTGGCATCCGGGGGTGGATCCGATCGGCACCGCCCGGGCCCTGCTCACGAACCTCCTGGGGGGACGGGTGCTGGAGGGGGGGAGCACCCTCACGCAACAGCTGGCCCGCAGCCTTTACCCCAACCTGGTGGGGCAGGGCGAAACCCTCGATCGGAAATGGCGGGAGCTCCTGGTGGCCCTGCAACTGGAAGCGCGGTTCAGCAAGCGGGATCTGCTCCTGAGCTATCTCAACCGGGTGTATCTCGGGGCCGGCTGGGGATTTGAGGACGCCTCCCGGCGCCTGTTCGACAAACCAGCCGGCAAGCTGCAGATGGAGGAAGCGGCCCTGCTGGTGGGCCTGTTGCCCTCCCCCAACGGGAACGATCCCTGCGTGAACCCCGCAGCCGCCCTGGAGGCACGGAACGGGGTGCTCAACAAGATGGTGACCACGGGGCGCCTGGGGGCCGACGAGGCCCGCCGGGCCCGCCGCCGACCGATCCAGCTGGCCGGTGGCGCCTGCCGGGGGGTGCAACGGCAGGCGGCGCCCTTCTACAGCGATCAGGTGCGGCGCGATCTGGAGAATCTGGTGGGGCAGGACGTGGCTGCCGAGGGAAATTTTCTGATCGACACCCATCTGGATCCCGCCCTTCAGGCAACGGTGGAGCGGCTGCTGCGCCAGCGGATCGAGGCGAATCGGTCGCTGGGGGTGAGTGAGGGAGCGGTGGTGGTGCTGGATCAGACGACCGGCGGCATCCTGGCGATCGCCGGGGGGCGCGACTACCGGCAGAGCCAGTTCAACCGGGCCAGCATGGCCCTGCGCCAACCTGGAAGCACGTTCAAGCTGGTGCCCTATGTACTGGCCATCGAGCGGGGCGGCAAACCAACGGATGGCATCGGCTGCGGCCCCCTGCGGTGGCAGGGGCAATTTTTTGCCAGTGGCTGTGGGGGCACGATCAGCCTGCGGCAGGCTCTGGCCATCAGCAGCAACACGGCGGCCCTGCGGCTGGGCCGGCAGGTGGGGTTGGAGGCGGTGGTGCAGAAAGCCCGGGATCTGGGCATCACCAGCCCCCTCCAGCCCGTGCCCGGGCTGGTGCTCGGCCAGAGTGAGGTGACCCTGCTGGAGCTCACCTCGGCCTATCTGGCGGTGGCCAACGATGGGATCTGGCAATCTCCGAGCACGATCCGCAAGCTCACCGATGGGGAACACTGCGCCGCCAGCAAGGAGGGAAGCCTCTGCCGCGGCACCTCCGCAAAGGCCGCCCCGTCGCTGTCGCGCCGGGTGATGAGCCAGGCCACGGCCCGCACCCTGCAGGCGATGCTGCGGGGCGTGGTGAGCGGCGGCACGGGCACGGCCGCCTTCGTGCACGCGGGGATCGGCGGCAAGACCGGCACCACCAACGAGGGGCGGGATCTGATGTTCGTGGGCTTCGACCCTTCGAGGAAGTGGGTAATGGGCGTCTGGCTGGGGAACGACGACAACACCCCCAGCCAGGCCACCAGCGCCCTGGCCGCGTCGCTCTGGGGCGAGATCATCCGCTCCACGTCCCCCTCCCAGTGATGGCCTGATGCCTCGCTTCCGCCTCTGGCTCTGGATCGGGGTGGCCCTGGTGGTGCTGCTACTGGTGGGCGTGGTGCTGCAGGGCGTCAACCAACTGCTCTGGCAACTGAGCTACTGGCTGCCGGGATGGCTGGTGGGCCCGCTGCTTCTGGTGGTGGTGGCCGCGGTGGTGCTGGCCCTGGTACAGCTGGGATGGCCCTGGCTCCAGGCCATGGGCCGTTCGGGACCCCAGCGCAGGGGGCTGCCGGCGGAGCCGGCCAGCAATCGGCGGGAGGCGGCGGCCCGCAATCTCGAGGCCATCGACCAGACCCTCGAGCAGGTGCGCGATGCGGTGGAGCGCGAGGCCCTGCAACAGGAGCGGGAGCGCATGCAGGCGGAACTGGAGCGGGGCGATGTGGTGATCGCCGTGTTTGGCACGGGCTCCACAGGAAAAACGTCCCTGATCCGGGCCCTGCTGCAGGAGCTGGTGGGCTCGGTGGGAGCCCCGATGGGCTCCACCCGCACCGCCACCCGCTATCGGCTCCGCCTGCAGGGCCTGAGCCGGGCTGTGATTCTGGAGGACACGCCCGGCATCCTGGAAGCGGGAGAGGCGGGGCTGGAACGGGAGGAGACGGCCCGCCGCCAGGCCGCCCGGGCCGATCTGCTGCTGCTGGTGGTGGATGGGGATCTGCGGGCGGCGGAATGGGAGGTGTTTGAAACACTGGCCAGCGTGGGCAAGCGGCTCCTGCTGGTGCTGAACAAGTGCGACCTGCGCGGGGAGCAGGAGGAGCAGCGCCTGCTGACCCTGCTGCGGCGCCGGTGCTCCGGTCGGCTGCTCAGGGAGGATGTGGTGCCGGTGAGCTCCGCCCCCCAGAGCGTGCCGATGCCGGGAGGGCGCCCCTACCAACCGGCCCCGGAGGTGGAGGCGCTGGTGCGGCGCATGGCGGAGGTGCTCCACGCGGAAGGGGAGGAACTCATTGCCGACAATCTGCTGTTGCAGTGCCGGGAGCTGGGGGAGGCCAGCCGGCAGCTGCTGGATCGGCAACGGCGCCAGGACGCTGAGCGGATCGTGGATCGCACCATGTGGATCGGCGCCGGCGTGCTGATGGTGACGCCCCTGCCGGGGGTGGACCTGCTGGGGACCGCGGCCGTGAATGCCCAGATGGTGATGGAGATCGGCAAGGTGTATGGGGTGGAGCTGAGCCGGGCCTCCGCCCAGGATCTGGCCCTTTCGGTGGGTCGCACCCTGGCGGCTCTGGGGTTGGTGAAGGGGGGTGTGGGCCTGCTCACCAGTGCCATGACGCTGCAATTGCCCGTTCTGCTGGTGAGCCGGGCGATTCAGGCGGTGAGCGCGGCCTGGCTCACCCGGGTGGCGGGCCAGAGCTTCATCACCTACTTCCAGCAGAACCAGGACTGGGGCGATGGAGGCGTGCAGGAGGTGCTGCAGAAGCAGTTCGAACTCAACCGGCGGGAAGGGGCCCTGCGGCAGTTCCTGGAGCTGGCGTTGCAGCGGGTGGTGGAGCCGCTCCAGCAGGGGTTGCAGCTGCCGCCGCAGCCGGGGCCAGGCTCCCGAAGGCCTCGGGTGGGGGAGGACGCAGCGGACCGGAACGGTCCAGGAGGATCACCATCAACAGATAGAGGAGGCCGATCAGGATCGAAACCGCCCCGGTGACCAGGGCCACCCAGCGGGGGCGGGGGGAGGGGGAGCTCATCGGGAGGACACGGTGGGCAGACTCTGGCGCACCACCTGGGCGAGCTGCTCAAGGTGGGACGGGCGGGTGTGGGGATTGCCGAGCACGGCCTTGAGATGGTGATGGCCCTGGTAGAGGGGGCGGGAGAGCATCAGGCGCTGCTCCAGGAGGGCCTGGCGGGTGGCCTGGCTCCATTGCTCGCTGATGGCTGGATCGGCCCCTTCCAGCCGAAAGGTGAGCAGATGGAGGGAACCGCTCTGGAGCAGCAGGCCCGACTCCCGGGCCAGGAGGGCCTGGAGCTGGCGCCGGCGCTGGAGCGCCCCGGCCAGAAGGCTCTCCACCCCCTGCCAGCCCAGCTGGCGCAGACCCAGCCAGAGCTTGAGGATTTCGGCAGGCCGGGAGCCCTGCAGCCCCTCCTCTCCGCCATGGCCCCCGCCCCAGCTGGGTTCCATGTAGGGCAATCCCGTGTGAAACGCCGCCTGAAGAGAGAAGGGATGGGCCACCAGCAGGAGGGAGGAGGTTTTCGTGATGCCGATCACCTTCTGGGGATTGAGGGTGATGGAATCGGCCCGGCCGATGCCGGCCAGCAGGGCCCGGGTGGGAGGCACCAGGGCGAACACGGCCCCGATGGCCCCATCCACATGCAGCCAGTGGCCATGCCGCCGGCAGAGGGAGGCCATGGCCTCCAGGGGATCGATGGCCCCCCGCACGGTGGTGCCCGCCGTGGCCACGACTGCGATCACCGGCACCCCCCGCTGGGCCAGATCCGTGAGGTGGTGATCCAGGGCCTCGGGCGGCATGCGGCCTTCGGAGTCGACGGGAAGGCGATGGAGGGCTTCCGGCGGGAGGCCCATCACCCGCACGGCCTTGTCGAGCGACACATGGGCATCGGCGCTGCAGATCACCACGCCCTCCTGGCCCGCCTGGGGGCACCGGTGCTGGCGGGCGGTCACCAGGGCCATGAGATTGCTGAGGGTGCCCCCGCTGGCGGGCACCCCACCGGCCCCTGGTGGCAGGCCCAGGCGTTGGGCCAGCAGGCCGCAGAGGCTCTGCTCCAGGCGCCGCAGGCTGGGGGAGAGCTCGTCGGCCAGAAGATTGTTGTTGAGACCCGCGGCGATCAGCTCCGCCACGATGGAGGCCGTGAGAGGGGGAGGATCCAGGTGGGCCAGGGCACCGGGATGGCCCGGCTGGTAGGCCCCATCCATCACCACCTGCAGATCTGCCAGCAGCTGGTCGGGGGGGAGGCCCTGGGCCTCCGGTTCCACCGCCGGAAGCACGCTCAATCCGGGCAGGGGGGTCTGGGAAGCGGCCCGGCCCAGCCAGCGAGCGAGCAGGCTGGCGGCCTGCTGCAACACCTCCTCCAGAAGGGGGTCCGGGCTCAGGGGGTCGGCAAAGGGAGCCAGGGACGCTGGGGTGGAGGGCGGCGCCAGGGGCTCCAAGGGCAGTTCAGCGATGGTGGAAGGGGCCCCATTCTGCCGCTGCCAGGGCTGGTTCTATTGCGGCGGGCGACAGGAGACCATGGAGACCATGGAGAGCCATCGGCTGTGGATGGAGCGGTTGCTGCGCCGGGCGGACCGGGTTGGCGCCCTGGGGGAAGTGCCCGTGGCAGCGGTGGTGCTCGATGGGAGGGGGCGGGCCGTGGGCTGGGGCATCAATCGGCGGCACCACGGGCAGGATCCCCTGGGGCATGCGGAGCTGGTGGCCCTGGGGCAGGCCGCGGCGGCGCTGGACACCTGGCGGTTCCCCGATTGCACCCTGCTGGTGACCCTGGAACCCTGCCCCATGTGTGCCGGCGCCCTGATCCAGGCGCGCATGGGCACGGTGGTGTTTGCGGCGGGGGATCCGAAACGGGGAGCGTTGGGGGGGTGTCTGAACCTGGCCACCGATCCCAGCGCCCATCACCACCTGAAGGTGGTTTCCGGGCTGATGGGGCGGGAAGCGGAGGAGCAGCTGCGCGGTTGGTTCAGGCAGCGGCGGCGACAGCCGGGGCCGTGTTCTGAAAACGGGGCAGCTCCGTCTCCAGGAGGTTGAGGAGGATGTCGACGTTTTCTGGGGTGCTGTTGTAGCCCATCAGGCCGATGCGCCACACCTTGCCGGCGAGGGAACCGAGGCCGCCGCCCACCTCGATGCCGTGGGTGTCGAGCAGGTAGCGGCAGAAGGCCTTGCCGTCGACCCCTTCGGGGATGCGCACGGTGGTGAGGGTGGCCAGGCGGAGCTGCTCTGGAACGTGGAGTTCGAGGCCCAGCCGTTCGAGGCCCTGCCAGAGGCGCTCGGCCGAAGAGCGGTGACGGCTCCAGGCCTGCTCCAGGCCTTCTTCCGAGAGGAGGCGGAGGGCTTCACGCATGCCGAAGTTCATGTTCACCGGGGCAGTGTGGTGATACACCCGATCGGAGCCCCAGTACTGGTTGAGGAGCGACACATCCAGATACCAGTTGGGCACCTTGCCCTTGCGCTGATTGAGCTTGGCTTCCGCCCGGAGGCCCATGGAAAAGGGGCCGAGGCCAGGGGGGCAGCTCAGGCCCTTCTGGCTGCAGCTGTAGGCCAGATCCACCTTCCACTCATCCAGGAAGAGGGGCACCCCGCCGAGGGAGGTGACCGTATCGAGCAGGAGGAGGCAATCGTATTTGCGGCAGAGGTCGCCGATGCCCTCCATGGGTTGGCACACGCCCGTGGAGGTTTCGGCATGCACCATGGTGAGCAGGGCGGGCCTGTGGGTGATGAGGGCCTGCTCGAGTTCCTCGAGGCTGAAGGCTTCTCCCCAGGGCCGCTCGATGGTGACCACCTCGGCGCCGTAGCGGCCGGCCATATCGGCCTGGCGCAGGCCGAAATAGCCCATCACGGCCACCAGCACCTTGTCGCCGGGTTCCACCACGTTGGCGATGGTGGCCTCCATGGCCGCGCTGCCGGTGCCGCTCATGGGCAGGGTGAGGCGGTTATCGGTTTGCCAGGCGTAGCGCAGCAGCTCCTGCACCTCCCCCATCAGCTGGATATAGAGGGGATCCAGGTGGCCGATGGGGGTGCGGGCCAGGGCGGCCAGCACGGTGGGATGGGCGTTGGATGGGCCCGGGCCGAGAAGCAGACGGCTCGGCGTGGCGATGGGCTCCAGCTGAATCCTGTGGGTGCTGTTGATGGGGGGCAGGATGGGGAGTGGAGCCAAGATCCGAAAGGGAGGAATGAAGTGGGTCGAGGTTAGGGGGTGAGAGGTCGTCAGCGGGCCCGCACGTTGCTGGCGGCCAGCCCGCGGCAGAGGTGGTTGAAGGGAGCGCCCACCACGGCCTGGAGGGTGGCCAGATCGGCGCGGCCTTCCTCGAGGAGTTGCTCGCAGAGCACCTCACCCAGGAGGGCGATGCTGCGCACGGTGGGGCCGGTGGGCACGCCCAGGCTTTTATAGGTGTCGTCCAGGCCGTTGAGCACCCGCTCATCGAGCATGGTGACGTCGCCGGCGATGAGGGCGTAGCTGGCGTAGCGCAGGAAATAGTCCATGTCGCGCAGGCAGGCGGCCAGGCGACGGGTGGTGTAGGCGTTGCCCCCGGGCAGGATCAGCTCTGGATCCTCCAGCCAGAGGCGCTGGGAGGCCTCCCGCACGATCGAAGCCGCCTCCCGGTTGATCCGTTCCACGGCGGCCAGGCGCAGGGCCGATTCACTGAAATAGGCATTGAGGCGATCGGCCGCATCCCGATCGAGGTAGCGCCCGAGCTGGTCGTAACGGCTGATCAGCTGACCGATGGCATCGCGCATGGGGGGATCGACGCACTGGAGCGGAAGGTAGCACTCACTTTCCAGCCAGATGCCTGTCTGGGGGTGGATTCTGGCCAAGTTGACAGAAACGGTTACGCAGGCCGCCGCAGGGAATGGTGTGAACCGATACAGGATGGAAACGTATCGGTCCGTACCGTTTCGGCGCCTGTCTTCAGGGATGACCCCGTTCCCTGGCGACCACGCTGCCACCGGGCGGCTCTTCTCACTGTTTCCTTTTCTATGACCCAGACCGCTCAGGATGTTCTCCGCCGCATCAAGGATGAGGGAATCGAGCTGATCGATCTCAAGTTCGTGGATCTGCATGGCAAGTGGCAACACCTCACCGTCTGCCAGGACCTGATTGACGAGAGTGCCTTCACCGAGGGCGTGGCCTTTGATGGCTCCTCCATCCGGGGCTGGAAGGCGATCAACGAATCGGACATGGCGATGGTGCCCGATCCGAACACGGCCTGGATCGATCCCTTCTACAGCCACAAGACCCTGAGCCTGATCTGTTCGATTCAGGAGCCCCGCAGCGGTGAGCCCTACAGCCGCTGCCCGCGGGCGCTGGCGCAGAAGGCCCTGAATTATCTGGCCTCCACGGGCCTGGCGGATACGGCCTTCTTCGGGCCGGAGCCGGAATTCTTCATCTTTGACGACGTTCGTTACAAGAGCAGCAACGGCGGCAGCTTCTACCAGGTGGATTCGATCGAGGCCGCCTGGAACACCGATCGGATCGAAGAAGGCGGCAACCTGGGGTACAAGGTGCTGCTGAAGGAGGGCTATTTCCCTGTGGCCCCCAACGACACCCTGCAGGACATCCGCTCGGAAATGCTGCTGCTGATGGGGAGTCTGGGGGTGCCCATCGAGAAGCAGCACCACGAGGTGGCCACCGCCCAGCACGAGCTGGGCATCAAGTTTGCCGAGCTGATCAGCGCGGCCGACAACGTGATGATCTACAAATATGTGGTGCGCAACGTGGCCAAGAAATATGGCAAAACGGCCACCTTCATGCCCAAGCCGGTGTTTGCCGACAACGGCAGCGGCATGCATGTGCACCAGAGCCTCTGGAAGGATGGCCAGCCCCTGTTCTTCGGGGAGGGCACCTATGCCAACCTGTCGCAGACGGCCCGCTGGTATATCGGCGGCCTGCTGAAGCATGCCCCCAGCTTCCTGGCCTTCACGAACCCCACCACCAACAGCTACAAGCGCCTGGTGCCAGGGTTTGAGGCGCCGGTGAACCTGGTGTACTCCCAGGGCAACCGCTCCGCGGCGGTGCGCATCCCCCTCACGGGGCCGAATCCGAAGGCCAAGCGTCTGGAGTTCCGCTCCGGCGATGCCCTGGCGAATCCCTATCTCGCCTTTGCCGCCATGCTGATGGCGGGTCTGGATGGCATCAAGCACCAGATCGATCCGGGCGATGGCACGGATGTGGATCTGTTCGAGCTCTCGGCCGAGGAGCTGGCCCGGATCTCCACGGTGCCCGCCTCCCTCAATGGGGCCCTGGAGGCCCTCGATGCCGACAAGGACTATCTGCTGGCCGGTGGGGTGTTCACGGAAGACTTCATCAACAACTGGATCGCCCTGAAATATGAGGAGGTGCAGCAGCTGCGGCAGCGGCCCCATCCCCATGAGTTCTCGATGTACTACGACGCGTGATGGCGCGCCCAGGTAGCAGCCAGGGCTTCTGGCTGCTACCTGGAGCAACGTCCATTCATTTCACGCCGGAGGCCAAGCGCACCCTGCAGCAGGCGGCCGCAGTGGTTCAGCGCACTGTTGTGAGAGGACCTGAGGCTGCGCATCGGATCAGGTGCTGCCTGTTTGACGTGGTCGGATCTCTACGCAGGGTTCTCCTTGCCGCAGGAGCTCCAATGCCTGTGGCAGGGTCGTGCTCAATACCTGTTTCAAGACTGCCACTGCCTGGATGTCTGAGGGTTGCTCTTGAATCCATCGGGCGAGCGCTGGTGGCAACTGGGCATCCAGCCAGATCTTCATCCCACCAGGACCGGATGGTCCAGAGCACGGGCTGCATAATCCAGCGCGGCTCGGAGGTCCTCCGGCTCCAGGTCGGGATAGTCAGCCTGAATGTCCTGGCTGCTCATGCCAGCTGCATAGAGCTCAAGGATGTCACGCACACGGATCCGGATGCCGCGGATGCACGGCTTGCCGCCGCATTGCTCTGGGTTGTGGGTGATACGGGACAGGTCCATGGCAAGAGGATAGGTGCGCTCACCTCCAGACCACCCTGGAGCCGGCGCGACAGCCTCCCAGGCGGCGGCAAGAATCAGGCGCAAAGGCCAGATGGAGGCATCGCCAGCCTGCAGAACGAGCTCAGGGGTCTGCAGCAGCTGGGCGGCCTGGCGGGCAGCAGGGCTGAGGCCGTAGTGGCGATGCTTAATGCCCAGGGCACTGTGCGTTTCGGTGATCAACCAGTCGCTGGTGATCAACGTCTCCGGCACTCCCCGCTCACCGAGTCATGGAGGCCGGCCAGCGCTTCTCCGCACGGCCGAGGGGGCGGTAGGTTTTCCAGGCCAGAATCCCGAGGCTCCGATGCGGGCTCCCTTCGCCTTCGTTGCCTCTGGGCTCCTGGCCATCAGCCTCCCGGGTGGGCTTGGCGTCGTGGCCCAGCCTGCGATTGAGAGTCGAAGGGTGGGCTTTCGGGCCGGCGCCGATTCCACCCTGATCAGTGGCCAGCTCAAGGGCGACCAGACCATCGACTACAAACTGAGAGCCGGCGCGGGTCAGACGCTGACGGTGGACCTGAAGGGCTCCAACACGCAGAACTACTTCAACGTGATGGCGGCGGGTTCAGATAGCGCGCTGTTCATCGGCAGCAGCGCAGGCAACAGCTTCCGTGGCCTCCTGCCCAGCGATGGAGACGTCACAGTGAGGGTGTATCTGATGCGTCCAGCTGCACGCCGCATGGAATCGAGCAGCTACAGCCTTCGTGTGGGGATCAGTGGCACTCCCCTCGCTCCTGTACCGGCTTCCCAGGATGCCCTGATTCCCGGCACTCCCTTTCACGCCTCGGCGGAGGTGGTCTGCAGGTCTGGCAGTAGCAGTAAGGCCGCCAGCTGCCAGGCCAGCGTGATCCGCAGGGCCAACAACAGCGGCACCGTGGTGGTCACAAACCCCGAGGGCCAGAAGCGGCAGTTTCTGTTCGTGAACGGCAAGGCCGTAGCCACTGATCAACCCGAGAAGCTGTCGGTGCAGCGGCGGGGCGATGT
>JAYKIG010000106.1:0-10619 GCA_035286045.1 Cyanobacteriota bacterium
AGGGAATCGCCCGCTCCCCGCGGAAGGTAGTGCTCCCAGACAGCCAGGGCCACCTCCCGGCCTTCTCCTTCCGCCAGGAGGTATTTGGCACCCATGATCCCCTGCAGTTCAGGGAACTCCCCCACCATCTGGCTCACCAGATCGTGCTTGCAGAGATGGGCTGCCCGACGGGCGACCTGGGCCACCTCGGGCTCCAGCTGCAGCTCGCCGAGCAACACATCCGTGCACCACTCCAGCCGTTCGGTTCGATCGCGAAGGGTGCCTAACCCCTCGGCAAAGGTGACGCGGCTCAGAGCCTGCCGGCGATCGATGCTGGGCACCGCATGATCCGCCTTGAGAAAGAAAGCCGCATCCGCAAGACGGGCCCGTAACACCCGCTCATTGCCCCTTTTCACCGTGGCCTCCGCCTCCGCGTGCCCATTGGTCACGCAGAGAAAACGTGGCAACAGGGCTCCCTCCGCCTTCAGGGCCAGGGGGTCGGTCGAGCCCTCGGGGAGCAGCAGTGGCACATAGCGCTGATGGGCACGCATCACGGTGCTGAGCACTTCCGGGGGCAGGCTCAGGAAGGTGGTTTCAATGGTTCCCTCGATCACACGGGGATCCTCCACCAGATCCACCAGCTCCTCAAAAAGCGCTTCCGGCAGATCGAGCCGGGCGCCAGCGCGGCAGGCCCCCGCTTCCAACTGGTTGCGGATCTGAATCGCCCGGGCTGTGCGATCCACCTGCACACCCACCGCAGCCAGACAACGGGTGTAGGCCTCAGCGGAGGAGATCTCCACAGGTTGCGAGTTGAGGCGATGGCCCCGGCTGAAGCGCCCGCTCTGAATCGGTGGGTCGCAGTCAGGAAGAACAAGGGGAATGACGTCCTGGTCCAGCAGGGCCACCAGCCAGCGCACCGGCCTGCTGAAGCGGCTTTCCCCCTGGCCCCAACGCATGAATCGACGCCCCTGTAGACCCCAGATCCACAACGGGATCAGCTCCGCCAACACATCCAGGCTGGACCGTCCCCTCTGAAGCGTGCGGGCGTAGACAAAGGGGCCCTTGACCGTATTGCGCACCTCCAGCTGCTCCACCGACACGCCACAGCGCTTGGCGAAACCCGTGGCGGCATCTGTCGCCACCCCATCGCGGAACGCCATTGGGGCTGGGGGCCCCTTGTGCTCCTGCTCCTCATCCTCCTGCTTGGCAGGCAAGCCCTCCACAAGCACGGCCAACCGGCGCGGAGTGCTGGTGACCATCACGGAGTCAGGTGTCAGGCGCGCCGACAGCAGATCCCGCTGCACCTGGTCGTTCAGCTGGGGGAGGGCAAGGCGGGCAAAGTCGGCAGGGAGCTCCTCAGTGCCGATCTCCAGAAGAAAAAAGGCCATCCATGGGCGCCTAGGCGCAGGTGTGCTCCAGGTGACTGTATGGAAGCGCGGGCCGGATCGCCCGCCAAGATGGGACGGCCATGGGACCCCGGGGGCTGTGAACAGACGATCCTGGCTCAATCAGCCCCTGCTGAGCGCCGCGGTGCTGGGGTTTGTGATCGCAGGCACCCAGCTCTGGGGGCTCCAGGGACGGAGTGGACCGAAGCTTTACGACCCGGATCCCGAGGCCTGCAAGGTGGAGATGATTCGCACCACATTCCGCAGCAACCTGCTTCCCTGGGAGGATCAGCCGGAAGCGGTGCAGCAACGTCTGCGGCAGCTCCAGGCAGCCATGACCCTCGACACCCTGAGGGAATGCCAGCGCAAGGGCCTTCTCACTCCTGCCCAGGTGAGCGCCCTGACGCTGGAACTGAACCTGACGGAGGGGCCATCGGGGGCAGCTCAATCCCCAGTTCGGCCATAAATGGCCTGGGCCTGGCCCTTCCGCCAGGCCCACAGCTGATCGCCGTAGCTGAAATGCCACCATTCCTGGGGGTGTTGGGCGAAGCCTGCCGCCTCCATCACGGCGGCCAACAGGAGACGCCGGTGGTGCCAGCGGGCCTCAGGGCCCAGGGGGTTGGCGGCAGCGGCCGCAGCGTGGTGATGGGGGAAGGAGACGGGGCCGATCGCATCGATGACTCCGCCCATGTCGAGAGGCTCGCCCTCTCCTTCCGCAAGGGTGAGATCCACCGCGGCACCCGTGCTGTGGGGGGGCGGGGTGGCGAGATCCTCGCTGGGAGGTGCCCAGAAACAACCCACCTCCTGGCGCACCGCCTCCCAGGCGGGCCCAGCGCCCTGCGGATCCAGGCCCCGCTCGCGGCAGGCCTCGGCCGTGGCATGGGCCACCATGAATCGCTGAACCGCCACGGGTCGCCAGGCATCAAAGATGGCCAGGCGCCAGGAGGGTTCCTGCTGTTGCAGCAGGCTCTGCGCCACAAGCAGCCGCTCCACCACCCCCTGGCGCAATCGGAAGGGACAGGCGTCCGCTCCATAGGGGGCCCCCAGGGAGGCGTAGGGGTGGGGTTCGAGGCGATGCAACGGACGAGGAAGGGGCACCAGGGGCTCCCCCGCCTCCACGATCGGGATGGGGCTCCAAGGGCGAAGGGCCATGACCTCAGGACCACAGGGCTTCGGTGGGTGGGACCCTAGGGCCCGGGGGCGTCAGGCACCAGCCCACCGAGTGAGGGGCTCAGTTGAGCTGGGCCGATTCCAGCAGGCGCTGGCGCTGGGTTTCGAGGGCCTGGCGGAGAAGGGGCAGCCCCTCCAGCTCGGGGTCCTGGGCCAGCAGCTGCTGGGCCACCCGCCGCGCATCCTCCAACACCTCCCCATCCTCGCTGAGAGACGCCAGGGCCAGATCTGGCAACCCCGACTGACGGGTGCCCAGCACCTGCCCGGGCCCCCGCAAGCGCAGATCCATCTCCGCGATCTCAAAGCCATCGGTGCTGCGAACGAGCACCTCCAGCCGTTGGCGGGCCATGGGGTTCTTGCTGTCGTTGATCAGCAGACAGTGGGACACGGCGGCACCCCGGCCCACCCGACCCCGCAGTTGGTGCAGCTGGGCGAGGCCAAAACGATCGGCATGCTCGATCACCATCACGCTCGCCTCGGCCACATCCACCCCCACCTCCACCACCGTGGTGCTCACCAACACCTGGGTGGTGCCTGCGGCAAAGGCCTGGAGGGCCCGTTGTTTGTCCTCACTGGCCAGTCGGCCATGGAGGAGCCCGACGGAGAGATCGGGGAACACCTCCTCCGCCAGGTGGCGATGCACGTCCACCGCCGAACGAAGATCCAGCTTCTCGCTCTCCTCCACCAGGGGCAGCACCACATAGGCCCGCTGGCCCAGGGCCACCTGCTCCCGAATCAACGCCCAGGCTTCGGGGCGCTGCTCAGAGCGCAGCAGGCGGGTCTGCACCGGGGTGCGCCCCGGTGGCAACTCATCGATCTGGCTCACATCCAGATCCCCATGCACCGAAAGGGCAAGGGTGCGGGGGATCGGGGTGGCGGTCATGGTGAGCAGGTGGGGCTGCAAGCCCTTGGCGAGCAGGCGATTGCGCTGCCGCACGCCGAAGCGATGCTGTTCGTCCACCACCACCAGGCCCAGGCGAAGAAATTGCACCGGATCCTCCAGAAGGGCATGGGTGCCCACCAGGAGCTGCAACTGGCCATTGGCCAGATCCTGAAGCATCTCCCGACGGCGCCTGGCCGGAGTGGAGCCCGTGAGCAGGTCTGAGGTGATGTGGAGCTGGGCGAGCCAGGGGGAGAGCTTGCGGTGATGCTGCTCGGCCAGCACTTCGGTAGGGGCCATCAGGGCGCCCTGGCAGCCGGCTTCGATGGCGGTCAGCAGGGCTGCCAGAGCCACCACGGTCTTGCCGCTGCCCACATCCCCCTGCAGCAGGCGGGCCATGGGCTGGGGGCGGGCCAGATCCTGGTGAATCTCCGCCAACACCCTCTGCTGGGCCCCTGTGAGGGGAAAGGGGAGCAGGGAAAGGAGACGAGCCAGCAAACCCTCCTCAGCCCCACTGGCGAAGAAGAGGGGGGGAGCCTCCTGGCGTTTGAGGCGCTGCCGGCGCAATCCCAGGGCCAGCTGTAACAGGAGGAATTCATCAAACACCAACCGGCGCCGGGCCTGTTGCAGCCGCTCCTCATCCTGAGGGAGATGGATCTGCTCAAGCGCTTCGCCGCGGCTGAGCAGGTTCAGCTGCTCCCGGACCCGCTGGCAGCCGAGGGGATCGGGCCAATGGCGCACATGGGGAAGCACCTTGGCGATCGCCTGCCTGAGGGTGTCGGCCGAGAGCCCCTCGGTGAGGGCATACACGGGCACCAGGCGGCCAATCTGCTGCGAGCGCACCGGGCTGGAAGGGCTCTCCAGCACTTCAATCAGGGGATCGGTGAACCCCATCCCCCAGGGTCCCTCTTTCACCAGACCACTCACGGCCACGGTGCTCCCTGGCGGATAGAGCCGCTGCTGGCTCTTGAGCCAACCGGGACTGGCGAAGCGGCGCCCAGCAAAAAAACGGCTCACCTTCAGCCGACCCGTGACATCCTGCAGGTGCAGCTCCAGGAAGGACAGATTGGGATTCCTGGAACTGGTGGCCGTATGGCAACGGCGCACGGTGGCCACCACGGTGGCCGTGCTTCCCGGCACGAGGGCACTGATGCGCACCAGATTGGCGTAGTTGAGATAGTCGCGCGGGTAGTGCTGAACGAGATCCACCACCTGGAACAGTCCCAAGGCCGCCAGGCGAGTGGCCTGACGGGAACCGATGCCAGGCACCTCCGCCAGGGGGGTGGTGAGCTCCAGCGGGCGGGGGGGCTGGGATGGGCGGGCGCCCGGCACAGCGGAGGGCGCCCCAGGGGATTCGGAGGAGAGCCTCAGGCGAGGGGGGGCCACGGGCAGAGGGGGCCTGGATCGGGAGAGAAGCTGGTGCAAGCCCTGGCGGAGTTGGGCGACCAGCTGCTGGCGCCGGGCCAGGCCCAGATCGCTGTAGCCGCCGAACCCCTCCCGCCAGGAGGTCAGATGGGGCAGATCGGACTCCTGAACACCCTCCGGAAGGGCCGCCATGGAGCGCAGGACAAAGCCGCTGAAGGTGTCATGACGGCCCTGAAGGTCGCCGAAACCCCGGTCTGCCTCCAATTGGGCGGCCCTATGGAGCAGATCACACCACGCTCTCAGGCCTGGTGCGTGGGGGGGTTCAACTGGCTGTCGTGACGCCACAGGCGTTGTGCATGATGGGCCTGGAGACGGCGCTGCAGGCGGTAGGCAGTCTCGGCTATTTTGTGGATCTCCTGCCGGTGGTGGAGCAAACGACGGCGACAGGTCCGCAGGCGCGGCTGCTCGAGCTCCAGATCCACCATGCGCAGAAGCACCCCCATGGGAGCGTGAGGAAAGAGGGCAGCCCCCTGGGGAGCGATGGGAAGCCTCAGCAGGTTGGCCGGGGCCCCCTGGGGCTCGATCTGCCCCATGAGCACCGCGTCCAGCAGGGGAACGGGCACGGCCGCCACCATCAGGCCAGTTCGTGCCATCTCAAGATTCACACTGTGAGAAAGGTTGCGCAGCCGACGGCTCAGGGCAACGTCCCAGGCTTCCAGGCAATGGAGCAACGCAGCAGGATCCCGGGGCAGCTGGCCTGAAGACCAGGGCACCTCGGCGTCGAGATGGAGGCCGGGGAAGGGGAAGGACAGGCCCTCCTCCTGGGGGTCCGCCTGCGGAGCCAGAAACCCCCGCGAGGAGGGAAAGAGCTCTTCTCCGAGGGGAGGACGCAACTGCAGCTGGATCGATCCCAGGGGCAAGGGCTCCGATGCCGGCTCCCCCATGGCGGCAGAGGATCCATCCTGCCCAGGGGAGGCATGGAAAGGGCGGTCCTGATCCCTCAGGGCCAGCCTCTGGCGTTCACGGGCCATCTGGGTGGCCAGGTTGAGAAGTTGCTCCACCGTGAGGAAGCTGCTGCAGCGCTCGGTCAGGCCCTTGAGGCGGCTGTGCAGATGGGCGCGCTCCGCGGGGTGGAGCTGGTTGTATCCCTGGGGGTTCACCTGGGTGGCCAGATGGGAGCAGGCCTGGTCCAGGCTGACGGGAAGCACATCCCGCAGCACCTGTAGGTAGAGGGCCAGGTCGCGGTAAAGCTGGGGAATCTCTTGATCAAGCCTGGCCTTGATGGCCCCCAGGGACTGGGGGTCTGGGCCGGCGGACTCGCTCACCTCAAACCGCCTTCCCCATGGCGGCCACCTCGGCGGCAAAGTCGGATTCCTGCACCTCAATGCCTTCGCCAAGGGTGTAGCGGGTGAAGCGCCGCACCCGGATGTTCTCTCCCGTTTTGCCGGAGGTCTGCTTCACCAGTTCTCCCAGGGTGATGGACCCATCACGGATGTAGGGCTGGTCGAGGAGGGCCAGCTCCTTGAGTCGCTTGCCGATGCGTCCCTCGACGATCTTCACCTTCATCTCCTCTTTTTTGCCCTCCAGATCATCGCGGCCCATTTCGATCGATTTCTCCCGCTCCACCACCTCAGGGGGGATCTCCTCGGTGCTGACGTACTCCACATTGGGGCAGGCGGCGATCTGCATAGCCACGTTGCGAACGAGCTCCTGGAAGAGCTCGCCCCGGGCGACGAAATCCGTCTCGCAATTCACTTCCACCAGCACCCCCACCCGGCCACCGGTGTGGATGTAGCTCCCCACAACGCCCTCTGCCGCGGTGCGACCCGCCTTTTTCTCTGCGCTGGCAATTCCCTTCTGGCGAAGCCACTCCACGGCCTTGGTGAGGTCGCCGGAGGATTCCTGCAGGGCCTTCTTGCAATCCATCATGCCGGCGCCGGTCTTGTCGCGCAGGTCTTTGACGAGCTTGGCGCTGATCTCAGCCATTGGAAGGAACGTGGGGAGAAAGACAGGGGAGAAAAGAGAAGGTCTGAAGGGAAGGGGGCAGGGACCTAGCCCTCCTCCTCCCCCCGATCCTGGGAACCACTGCGTCCCTCGTTGATGGCATCCGCCAGGCGGCCGAGCACCAGTTGGACGGAGCGCACCGCATCGTCGTTGCAGGGGATGGGCACGTCGCAGAGATCGGGGTCGCAATTGGTGTCCAACATGGACACCAGGGGAATGTCGAGCTTGCGGCACTCCAGAACAGCATTGGTTTCCCGGCGCTGGTCCACCAGCACCACCACATCGGGCAGCCGCCGCATGTTCTTCAGGCCGCCCAGGTATTTCTGAAGGCGGTCGAGTTCGCGGCGCAGCACGGCGGCTTCCTTCTTCGGGCGCATGGCAATGGCCCCGGAAGACTCCATGCGCTCCAGATCCTTGAGCCGATCGATCCGAGCGCGCATGGTGCTCCAGTTGGTGAGCATGCCGCCCAGCCAGCGCTGGTTGACATAGGCCGCACCGCAACGGCTGGCTTCCTGGGCGATCACCTCGGAAGCCTGTTTCTTGGTGCCCACGAAAAGGAAGCGTTTGCCACTGCGGGAGGCACTGCGCACCCACTTGTAGGCGTTGTTCATGCAGACCGCGGTCTGCACCAGGTCAATGATGTGGACCCCATTGCGCGCGCAATAGATGTAGCGCGACATCTTGGGGTTCCAGCGACGGGTCTGGTGGCCGAAGTGGGCACCAGCTTCCATCATCTCGGCGAGCGTGACGACAGCCATGGGTTGGGGTTTCGGGTTGGCCTCCACCTGCCAGGGATGGGCCGTTAGGCTGCCATCACCCGAAACGTGCAGGTGTGCGGAATGGGTTGACCGAGCCAACCTACCAAATGGTCAGCGGAGCCCTTGCCTGCGGGCTTCGGCAAAGAGCGCGCGCACGCCCAGACGGTTCAGGGGCAGACGCAGCAGTTCCATCGCCCAGCGGGCCTGGCCGTGACGCAACAACCAGGCCAGCAGGGGCTGCAGGCTGCGTTCGTTGAGCGCACCCCCCAGGGTGAGGATCTCCCAGAGCAGGCGGTGGAACCAGGTGAACTGAATGATGGTGCGCACTCGGGCGGTGGGGTGCTTGCGGTAGAACACCAGGGCCATCCGGGCCCGCTCCCGCTCCACCCGCATCAGATCGGGAATCTGCTCCAGACTGAGGGCTGGGTGCCAGTGGTACCCCACGGCGTCCGGAGCCCGCACCAGGGTGACGCCCAGCCGGCGGAGGCGCTCCCCCAGCTCCAGGTCTTCCCAGCCATAGAGATGGAAGGCGGTGTCAAAGAGCCCCGCCTTCTCCAACACCAGACGATCGATCGCCACGTTTCCCGTGGCGAAATAGGCCCAGGAGAGATCGGTGAGCTTGTGGGGCTCGCTGGTGGGCTGGTCGAAATTGGCCGTGTTGATCACGGCTCCATAGGTGAAGCAGAGGCGATCCCCCCGGTTCGTCCATGCCCTCTGGAGCGCACGGGCGTGGCTGAGGAGAAAGGTGGGCGTCACCACCAGGTCGCTGTCGATAAAAACAATCACATCCCCGCTGGCCTCCTCCACCCCCCGGTTGCGGCCCTGGGCCGGCCCGCCGTGCTCCTGGCAGAACAGACGGACATGGGGAAGGAGGTGGCCGTGGGCCTGGAGCCAGGGCACGGTGTCGTCCCTGGAGCCGTCATCCACCACCACCACCTCGTAGCCATCCACGGGGGCCTCCAGCACCTGCTCCTCCAGGGCCCGCAGGCACTTCTGGAGGATCGGCAGGCGGTTGTAGGTGGGAATGACGACGCTGAGAAACATGGCGAGGCCGACATGGAAAAGGGGGGATCCCCTGGATCCCCCCTGCCAGAAGCTCCCGAGGGAACACCAGGGACAAGCGGATCAGTCGGCGGCGCCGCCGTTGCTGGCCGTGCCCGTCACGCCGTTGCCAGCCCCTTCGCCCCGGCCATCATTCCGCAGCTTGCGCTTCTTGAACTTGCGGGCGTAGGCGCGGTTGCGCTCCTGCTTTTCCTTCTTGAGATTGCGGCGTTTGGCCATGCGCGAGGTGTGTAGAACTGGGAATCAACCACCCTAGCCAACCGCAAGCGCGGGCTCCCCACTCCAGAGCCTGCCATCCTCCATCTGCACCAGGCGATCGGCCACATCCAGGATGCGGGGGTCGTGGGTCACCATCAACACCGCACAGCCCTGCTCCCGGGCCAGACCCTGGAGCAGATTCACCACATCCCGGCCGCTCTGCCGGTCGAGGGCGGCCGTGGGTTCATCGGCCAGCAGCAGGCGGGGCTGGGCCGCCAGGGCGCGGGCGATGGCCACCCTCTGCTTCTGCCCGCCTGAAAGGTCATGGGGGAGCTTGCCCATGTGATCCTCCAGACCCACGGCCCGCAACCACTCCCGGGCCCGATCCCGCCGGGCCCGGTAGGACAGTCCGGGCAGGAGATCGGAACCCATCTGTACGTTCTGCTCAGCCGTGAGGCAGCGGAGAAGATTGTGGCCCTGGAAGATCATGCCGATGTTCCGGCGGAGCCGTTGGCGCTCCCCCCTGCCGCAGCCATGCAGCTCCTGGCCCAGCACCCGCACCGAGCCCTCCATCACCTGGCGCAGGGCCCCGACCAGGGTGAGCAGGGTGGTTTTGCCACATCCGGACGGGCCCGTGAGCAACACCACCTCTCCAGGCTGAATCACCAGATCCACCCCCTGGAGCACCTGACGACGCATGGAGGCCCGGCCATACCAATGGTTCAGGCCCTGCACCTCCACTGTGGGATGGGAAACCGGGGTGAGCATGGCGCTAGAAAATCTCGGCGGGATCCGCATCCGCCAGCTTCCGCATGGCCAGAAGGGCGGATGCCATGCACATGGCCAGGATCATCGCCAGCACCACAAGGGACCGGTCGCCCGTCATGAAGACGGGCAGATTGGTGCCCCGCCGCACCATCACGTAGAGGCCCTGGCCGGTGAGCCAGGCGGGCACAAAGCCCAGGACTGAGAGGAGAAGCCCCTCACGGGCCACCACCCCGAGGAGGGTGGGGAGGGGATAGCCCATGGCCATCAGGGTGGCATATTCCGGCAGATGATCACTGACGTCGGAATAAAGAATCTGATAAACGATCACGCATCCCACCACAAAACCCATGGCCGCTCCGAGGGTGAAGATGAAGCCGATGGCGGTGCTGCTACGCCAGTAGTTTTTTTCAAACTCCTGAAAACCCTCCTTGCTGTAAACGGTGACATCCGGCGGCAGCATCTGACGAAGGCGGCTGGCGACGGCGGCGGGATCGGCGCCGGGCTTCAGTCGGATGAGCCCCAGCTCGATGCTGCCCGGCGGAGTGGTGGGCATGAGTTGCAGATAGGTTTCGCTGCTGGTGAGCATGTTGCCGTCTGCCCCGAAGGAGGGGCCCAGGGTCACCAGACCCGCCACCCGCACCCGTTTGCCCGCCACTTCCGTTTCCACGGTGCGGCCCTCCTTGAGCCAGCGGGCGATGGGCCCGTACTCGGGGCGCGAGCGTTCATCAAAGAGAATGCGGCCCCGCTGGGTGAGGAGCCTGGCCTTGTCCGCCAGATCCGGAAGCAGGAAAAGCGAATCATCGGGCTCGAAGCCCAGGGTGAGGATCGAGCGGGTGCTGCGCGTTTCCGGGTTTCGCCAGAGCAGGAGGTTCCAATGCACGGGCGTGGTGCCCGCCACCTCCGGATCAGCCATGGCCTGCACCAGACGCCGCCTGGGAAAACCGGCCATGGCAATGGAACTCATGGTGCGGGGGCTGATCAGCACCAGATCGGTGTCAAACAGTTTGTGGAGGGTGACGCTGGCGTCGAAGAGGCCATCGCGGAACCCCA
>JAYKIG010000107.1:0-5705 GCA_035286045.1 Cyanobacteriota bacterium
GCCGAAGCTGAACAAACCCAGGCCCAAGGCCACCGTGCCATAGGAAATTGGCTCCGGATTGAGAAAGGCCAACAACCCGGGCAGGCTGTAAAGCACGCCGATGAACAACAGGGCGAACAGGAACCGCAGCGGCCCCACCCGATCGGTGAACAGTTGCCGCCCCCGCTCCGGAAAACACCACTGCTCCACCAGCCACCAGAGGCAATAGCTGATGTGCAGGCTCAAATACACCACTTGGCGCATGTCGCGCACGCCAAGCACGGCCGCGAGCCCCAGCAACAACAGGATCGTCAACACTTTGGCCGTGTTGATGGCGGTGAGTTCACTCCAGCCGCCCGAGGATGCCTGAGGGGCGATCAAAGCCTCCGATGCGCCCGCCACCGCTCCGTCGCGCTCCCCGCCGGGCCGCGGGGCTGGACTCCGTTCCTCCCCCTCCGCCGGCCTGGTCCCTTGCCCTGGTTGCGCCACGCTCCTCCCGTCAGCGAGGGCAACCCTACCGATTCCGCCCTGGGGCCGTTGCCGCCTCCGCGACCGGACGGCGCCGCAGCTGTACCCGGGCCTTTCAGGCACGCAGCAACTCTTTGGCCACCTGCGCCACCGAGGCCGGATGGGCCATCAGTTCGTGGTGTTGCAGCGTCAGGGGGCGGAGCACCTCGCGGCGCCCCACGGGCAGCACAGCGGTCCACCCCGGCAACACCATCAGATCGGCGAGGCAGTAGAGCGAGCAGCAGTCGATGCCCACCAACGCCTCAGGATTAGCATTGAGCCGCCTCAGCAGGGGACTCCCCACCTTCATGTCGCCCACGCTCGCCAGCCAGCGGCCCGGCCAGGGGAGGGCGGTGACCGTGCCCCGCTGGGGGCTGGCCACGCTGGTGAAGCGCCGCACCCGCTGCCCGCCGCCGAGCAGCTGGATCCAGGCCCGGCTGATCAGCCCCCCCATCGAAAACCCCATCACATCGATGGACGCCTCGGCCCCGAAACGCGCCTCGATGGCCTGCCCAAGGGAGGCCCCCAGCTCCTCCAGGGGCACCACTCCCAGGCCGTGGGGCAGGTGGGGGATGAACACCTCGCGCCGCTGGCCGATGGCCCGCCCCAGGCTGTTGAACAGGGCGGGCGTGTCCCACAACCCATGCACCAGCACCAGGGGGGGTGGCTCATTCATGGTTCCAGGGGGCGGTGGCTGAAGCTGCGGGCGCCGCTGGCATAGTCCGCCGCGATCTGGCCCTGGCCCCGCAGCAGGTAGCGGTAGGTCACCAGACCCTCCAGCCCCACCGGCCCCCGGGGAGGCAGCGTTTGGGTGCTGATGCCCACCTCCGCCCCGAAGCCATAGCGGTGGCCATCGGCGAAGCGGGTGGAGGCGTTCCAGTACACCCCGGCGCTGTCGACGCTGGCCAGAAACCGCTCCGCCGTGGCGGCATCGGTGGTGCAGATGGCCTCGGTGTGGCGGGAGCCATGGCGGGCGATGTGCTCCAGCGCCTCCTCCAGATCCGTCACCACCTTCACGCTCAGCACCAGATCGGAATACTCCGTGTCCCAGTCGGCCTCGCTGGCGGGCTGGGGCACGCCGAGGGCGCAGGCCCGGGGATCGCCCCGCAGCTCCACCCCCGCCGCCTGCAGGGCTGCGATGGCCGGAGGCAGAAAGCGGGGGGCAATGGCCTGGTGCACCAGCAGGGTTTCGATGGCGTTGCAGGCCGCCGGGTACTGGGCCTTGCTGTCCACCGCCAGCCGCACCGCCTGCTCCACCTCGGCTGCCGTGTCCACATACAAATGGCAGAGGCCATCGGCGTGGCCGAGCACCGGAATGCGGGTGTGGTCCTGGATGTAGCGCACCAGGGCGTTGGAGCCCCGGGGGATGATCAGATCCACCAGCCCATCCAGCCGCAGCATGGCCAGGCTCTCCTGGCGGCTGGTGAGCAGCTCCAGGCAGCCTGGATCCACGGCGCTGCCCGCCAGCCCCTCCTGCAAGGCCTCGAGAATCGCCTGGCAGCTGCGGGCCGCCTCCCGCCCGCCCTTGAGCAGGGCACCGTTGCCGGAGCGGATCGCCAGCGACGCGATCTGCATCACCGCATCGGGCCGCGCCTCGAAGATCACCCCCAGCACCCCCAGGGGCACGGTGATCCGCTCCAGCACCAGGCCCTCATCCAGCTCGGTGTGCAGCTGGCGGCGGCCCAGGGGATCGGGAAGGGCGGCCACCTGCCGCACCCCCTCGATGGCACCGGCCAGTTTCGCCTCATCCAGCTTGAGGCGGGCCACCAGAGCGGGCGCCAGCCCTTCGGCGGCGGCCGCCGCCAGATCGGCCTGGTTGGCCAGCAGGATCATCTCGCTGGCGCGATCCAGGGCCTCGGCCATGGCGTTCACCGCCGCTTGCCGTTCGCCATCGCTGCAGCGGGCCAGGGCCATGGCGCCCCGCCGCACGCTGGCGGCCCGCTGCAACAGCTCGGGGGTGGGCTCCGGGGGAGGGGGGAGGGTGGCCTGGGTCATGGGGCCATCATCCCAAGCGGGTTGCCCCTGGCTGGAGAACGATCACCGCCACGGCCTATGCGTCTGGGGCGGCAGCGCGGCCTGATGCTCGTTTCTTGCGGCCCTCCCGCTTGATCGCGTCAGCGTTCCATGGAGTGGGCTCGCCACTGCTCAGACCTTCCTGAAGTTCGGAGCGCAACTGCTGCAGCTTGGCTTTCACCATTGCTTCGAGCTGGGGGGAGGGATTGACGTTCATCGTCATGGCGTCCTCTTCAGACGCCCCTTCAGGCCTTCAAGCTGCCAGAATTAGCATTGGTTGTCGTGCTCTGGCGATTTAGCCCTGCGGACCCACCAAGACGGGCATGATTAGAACATGAGTGACACAGACGGAGAGCGCGACGGACAGGAACAGGCCTGGGATGAGGTACTCACCTCGCTGTGCCGCTTGCAAAGCGTTCTTCCAGAAGCAGTGTTGGTTGGTGGAACCGCCTCTGCTCTTTATGCGGCGCACCGCTTCTCATACGATCACGATCATGTGCTGCCTGATTTACGGGAACGGTTCGACCATGTTCTTTCACAACTTGAGTCCGTCGCCGGATGGGAAACATCCCGGCTCAAACGTCCAGTCTTGATTCTTGGTTCTCTCGATGGTGTCGAGACAGGCATCAGACAGTTACGGCGCTCACAGCCTCTTGAAACCACGGTCATGCGCCTTGCTGATTACGAAGTCACCTTGCCCACTTTGCCTGAAGTACTTCGCATCAAGGCGTTTCTCACCCTTGAGAGGAACGCCACAAGAGATTATCTCGATCTAGCCGCGCTAGCTTCTCACTTGGGGATGGATGCAGCCGTTGAGTCATTGTGGCGCATGGATCAGCTCTATCCGCAGAAAAACGGTGATCCATGGGCAGTCCGCACACAACTGCTGATGCAACTGGCTGACCCACCACCCTTCGATCTTGATGAGGTTGAGCTAGCGGAATACAAAGGTGTTCAGCCGCCCTTTCATCAATGGAGCCATGTGGCTGCCATCAGCGGTCAACTCTCAGATAGGCTTTTGAGTGCTTGTGTAGATGAGCTCAAGTCAGATCCCTCACCATCTGATCAGCAGGCCGGTATGAGAATTGATAGGTGGCGAGATGATCGTGCAGCCGGGAAGGCCACATTCCCCAGAAAATTACCAGGACTAGAGACATGAAACATCGGAATCTTACCCACGAACAGTTCACAACCGCAGCTATCCAGGATATTCTTGCGCGAGGCAGGTTGCCTGATTGGGTACCACTGATTTCAGCAATCCGCGATGATCCTTACGGCACGGTTGCTGAGAAGACTCTCAGAATCTGCGACCAACAACTTTATGGATCGCCAGTGTTCAGGCGTGTCCTTTCTGCAGCAAGGCAATCCCATCAGCCTTAGCGCGGTGGCGTCCGGGGATCTCGCGCGCGGCCCTCGTCGCCGCAGCCCTGGGCCTGCGCCTCATGGCGTCGTGGCAACGGGGCAACGGGGCAACGCGACCAAGCGTGTCGGCTGAGGATCAACAGCGCTTCGCTGAGGCTCTCATCCACCCACCCAAGCCCAACACTGCCCTGCAACAACCAAGCGTCTGCATCAGGAGACTGTTGAGGTGCGGTGAGCCGCTTCGTTTCAGAAGCCCTCGCCAAGCACCTGCGCACCGCTTTCAGCAGCGGCCATGACCGCATTGATCGGTATTTCCGGGAGACGGTTTCCCATGACCCTGGTCCAGGATCCTCTGCGCTTCCCATCCCAAAAGATGTGACGAGCACCCCCATCCGCGGGCAGAGCTGGCTAACAGTGAGGGGTCTGCCCCAGCCCCCTTCCATGGTCGTCACTCCCGCCGGGAGCCCCGTCGCCACCCCCGCACTTCCCGAGGTGCTCAAAGAGAGTGGCCAGCGGGAGGTGTTCTGTGGGCTCACCTCGATCGTGTGGCTGCACCGCCGCATGCCCGATGCCTTCTTCCTGGTGGTGGGCTCCCGCACCTGCGCCCACCTGATCCAGAGCGCTGCCGGCGTGATGATCTTTGCCGAGCCCCGCTTTGGCACCGCGATCCTCGGTGAGCGGGATCTGGCGGGCCTGGCCGATGCCAACGATGAGCTTGATCGCCTGGTGCGGGAGCTGCTGGAGCGGCGCCCCGAGATCCGCACCCTCTTCCTGGTGGGCTCCTGCCCCTCTGAGGTGATCAAGCTGGATCTGGCCCGCGCCGCCGAGCGCCTCACCCAGCAGATGGCCGGCCGCGTGCGGGTGCTCAACTACTCCGGCAGCGGCATCGAAACCACCTTCACCCAGGGGGAAGACCAGGCCCTGATGGCCCTCCTGCCCCTCCTGCCCGAGAGCGACGAGGAGCAGCTTCTGATCGTGGGCACCCTGGCCGATGCGGTCGAAGACCGCTTCACCACCCTCTTCGAGCGGATGGGGATCCCGAAGGTGCGCAGCCTCCCCCCCCGCCGTTCCACAGATCTGCCCCCCATCGGCAAGGGCACCCGCCTTCTGCTCGCCCAACCCTTTCTGAGCGCCACCGCCCGGGCCCTGGCCCATCGCGGCGGCCAGCTGCTCGAGACGCCCTATCCCTTCGGAGTGGAGGGCAGCCGCCAGTGGATGGAGACGGCAGCGATGGCCTTCGGCTGCGATCCCCAGCGGGTGGCCAGCGTGCTCGATCCCCTGGTGGAGCGGGGCCGGCGGGCGATCGAGCCCCATCGGGAGGTGCTGGCGGGCAAGAAGCTCTTCCTGATGCCCGATTCCCAGATGGAGATCCCCCTCGCCCGGTTCCTCTCCCGCGAATGCGGCATGGAGCTGGTGGAGGTGGGGGTGCCCTACCTGGATCGCCAGCTGATGGCCGCCGAGCAGGCCCTGCTTCCCGCCGGCACCCAGCTCAGCGAAGGCCAGGATGTGGAGCGCCAGCTGGAGCGGGTGCGGGCCGAACGGCCCGACCTGGTGGTGTGCGGCCTGGGCCTGGCCAATCCCCTCGAAGCCGAGGGCCTGGCTACCAAGTGGTCGATCGAGCTGGTGTTCAGCCCCATCCACGGCTGCGATCAGGCCGGTGAGCTGGCCGAACTCTTCGCCCGCCCCCTGCGCCGCCGCGGCGCCCTCTCTTTCTCCTGATTTCATGGAACTCACTCTCTGGACCTACGAAGGCCCCCCCCACGTCGGTGCCATGCGCATTGCCGCCTCCATGGAGGGGGTGCACTACGTGCTCCATGCGCCCCAGGGCGACACCTACGCCGATC
>JAYKIG010000108.1:0-18494 GCA_035286045.1 Cyanobacteriota bacterium
GGGAAGGCCAATGGAGCCATCGGCAGTGAGATCGGCGTTAAGGCTGGATTCAGCGGCAAAGACTTCAGCTAGGGAGAGGAACGCTGAAGAGGAGAGGGCGCCAGCGGAATCAAGGGTCCAGCGGGCAAATTGGCCTGAGGTGCCATTTTTCCAATAGAGGTCGTAGCCCGAGGCAAGGGCAGCAGCAGCGATGGGGCTCCAGGTGCCACCTGGGTTGGAGGGGGAGGCGAATTGGCCAGAGAAGGTGATCGGAATCGGAGCGGATGACCCGAACTGCAGGGCGTAACCCAGCTCCGTGAGGCTCAGGCTCAGGCCATTGATGGTGGCGCTTCCTGGGACGAAAACCATGGAGAGGTCTGAAGCAGCAGAGAACCGATAGAGGAATGATCCAGATCTCGACTGAAAAGCATCCGATCTCGATCCATCTTAGTGTTCACCTATATGTTCTATTTCCCCCGGTTGGATCCCTCCTCCTGGTTGGATGCTGCCCTGCCCTTGCTGCGCAGTCCTCTGGGGGCTCTGCTCTTTATCCCCCTCTATGCCCTCTGGGTCACCTTGTTGCTGCCGGGGATGTGGGCGTCGATGCTGGCGGGGGCCCTCTACGGCACCTGGCTGGGCAGTCTGGTGGTGTTTGTGGGGGCGTCTCTGGGGGCCCTGGTGGTATTTCTGCTCGGGCGCACCTGGCTGCGGGGCTGGGCCCTGCGCCGCCTGGAGGCCGCCCCCAAGCTCCGCGCCGTGGAGCAGGCCGTGAGTCGGGAGGGCCTGCGGCTGGTGCTGCTCACCCGCTTGTCGCCCGCCTTCCCCTTCAGCCTGCTCAACCTGGCCTATGGCCTCAGCGAGGTGAGCCTGCGGGATTACACCATCGGGTTGGTCGGCATCGTGCCGGGCACGATCCTGTTCTGCGGCCTCGGCGCTCTGGCGGGCGATGTGGCTCGTTTTCAGGAGGTGCTCAGCGGCCAGGCCGATCCCCTCACCTGGGCCGTGCGCCTGCTCGGGCTGGGGGCCACCCTGGCGGTGGTGTGGCTGGTGAACCGGGTGGCCCGCTCTGCCCTGCAGGGGGAAGGGGACCGCTGATCTACCCTCTCAGCCCCCGCTGTCGCGAGGCGGTAGGGATAGGTCCCGCAACGCCGCTATCCCCACAAACCACCAGAGCCGCAGCTGGGCCCAGGGTCCAGGCCGGCTGGCGAGCTCCAGATATTTGGCACGCCCGCACTCTGTCTTCACCCAGCGGGCCACAGCCGGCGGGACCCCTGGCTCCAAACCTGTCTCTGGGGTGGTCAACTCAGATCCTTCGGAGGGCATCGGCTTTGTTCTTGAAATCACTCAGCAGAAGTTGCAGGTAGGTCACCTTCCGCAACTTCACGTTAGCCGTGATCGACATGCCTACCTGCAACGGCAAGGTGGTGCCATCTTTGAGCTTCAGCGACTGGGAGTCGAGGGCGATGTCCACTGGCACCCGGTAGAAGGTCTTCAGCTGGTCGGGGGGCAGGGAATCGGAGGCGACCTTGCGCACCCGGCCCTTGATCACGCCGAAGTCGGTGGAGGGGAAGGAATCAATGCTGATGTCTACCGGCCGGTTCACGCTCACAAACCCGATGTCTGTACTGGGAACTTCCACCCGAGCTTCCAGCCTGTCGTTCGGCACCACCTTCAGCACCGGCTCGCTGGATTGGCCCACAAAACCCTTCGCCTTCGGTTTGAGCTCGAACACCACCCCATCCACCGGCGAGGTGAGGGCCTGATAGCGGATGTTCACGCCGAGCTCGATCAGTTTGCTGCGCAGATCCGCCATCTCCGTCTGCAGCTGGCGGATGCCCTGCCCCAGGATCGCCTGTTGGCGGAGCCGTTCCACCCGCGCCTCCTCCAGTTTGCTGTCCACCTCCTGCACCTTGTTGCGTTGGGTGAGGTATTGGAGCTCCTGCACTGCCCCCTGCTGGTTAAGCACCTCCAGCCGGTCCAGCACCTCCTGCTCCAGGGCCAGGCTGCGCTCGAGCATGCGCTGCTCCGTGTCGTTCACATCCAGATAGCGCCGCAGCTCCTCCACCTTCAGACCCAGCTGCTGCTCCTTGTAGGCGATGCTGCTGAGCAGACTCTGCTGGCGGTCTTTCGTGGCTTCGGTGTCGAGCTTGAGCAACACCTGGCCCTTCTTCACCTCCTCCCCTTCCTTCACCAGGATGTCATCCACCACGCCGCCCACGGGCATGCGGATTTCCTTCACCACCCCTAGGGGCTCCAGTTTTCCAGGCGCGGTGACGATCTCTTCTGTTTTCGCGAGAGCAAGCCAAGTCAGGGCGAAACCGGTCACGCCCATCAGGGTCCAGGTGATGCTTCGGGCCCAGAACCGCGATTGCTGCAGCACCACTTCTTCGCTCTCGCCGATGCCGAACATCCGCTCGCGCTTCTCTTCGTCCTCGGGGGGGCGCCAATCGGGTGGGGAAAGCATCAGCTGACCTCCTGCTGGCGGTAAAGGGCGTAGTAGCGACCCCGGAGGGCCATCAATTCATCGTGGGTGCCGGATTCCACCAGGGCCCCCTGGTGCAACATCACGATCCGGTCGGCCCGGCGGATGGTGCTCAGGCGGTGGGTGATGAAGAACACCGTGCACTGCTTCATGGCTTCCCGCAGGTTGTCGCACACCTGGCGCTCGGCTTCGTAGTCGAGCGCGCTCGTGGCTTCATCCATCACCATCAACCGGGGTTTAGCCAACAGGGTGCGGGCGATGGCGATCCGTTGCCGCTGTCCCCCTGAGAGGGAGGCTCCCCGTTCGCCCACCGGCGTGCTGTAGCCCGCCGGCAGTTCCATGATGAAATCATGGGCTGCCGCCGTGCGGGCTGCGGCCACGATGTCATCACTGCTGGCGTCTGGATTGGTGAGGGCGATGTTGTCGCTGATCGTGCCGGAGAACAGCAGGGGCTCCTGGGGCACGATGCCGATCTGCCGGCGCAGGGAGTAGAGCTCCACCTTCGAGATGTCGAACTGGTCGACCAGGATGCGGCCCCTGCTGGGCTCATAGAGCCGGGGCAGGAGCTTCATCAGGGTGCTCTTGCCGCTCCCGCTCTGCCCCACCACCCCCACGAAGGTGCCCGGTTCCACGCTCATGTTGATCGAGCTCAGCACCTCCGCTCCCCCCGGCACAAAGGAGAAGCTCACGTCCTCGAACACCACCTTCCCCTCAATCGCTGGAAGGGGAATGTTCGCCTTGTCTGCCGCGTTCGATTCCTCCGGCGTATCCACCACATCGGCAAGCCTCTCAAACGACACCCGCAACTCCTGGATGCTCTGCCAGATGGATGACAACCTCAACAGGGGCTGGGTGACGTAGCCGCTGATGATGCGGAAGGCGATCAGCTGGCCCAGGGTGAGCTCGCTGTTCAGCACCATGGTGGCTCCCACCCAGAGCACCAACAGCTGGGAGAGCTTTTGCAGCACCTGGCTGCTTTCATTGAGGAAGGTGCCTGTGATGGTCTTGTCGAAGGTGCGGGAGATGTACTTGGCGTAGAAGTCCTGCCATTTCCAGCGGCTCACCATCTCCACGTTCTGGGCCTTCACGGTCTGGATGCCGCTGATCACCTCCACCAGATGGCTCTGGGTGCGGGCATTCTCCTCAGCGGCCTGGCGATATTGGCGACGGAACAGGGGGGCCCCCAGCAGGGTGATGGCGATCTGGATCGGAAGCACCCCCAGGGCGATCAGGGTGAGCACCCAGCTGTAGACCACCATCACAATGATGTAAATCACTGAGAAGGCCGCATCCAGAACGGTCATCAGGGCCTGGCCGGTGAGGAAGTTGCGGATCTTCTCCAGCTCGGCGATGCGGGTGCCGAGTTCTCCCACGGGCCGCCGATCGAAGTAGTTGAGGGGTAACCGCAGCAGATGGTCGATCACTTCCGCGCCCAGCCGCAGATCGATGCGATTGGTGGTGTCGGTGAAGAGGAAGGTGCGCAGGGAGCCGATCACCCCTTCCATCAGGGTCACCACCACCAGCGCCATCCCCAGAATCTGCAGGGTGTCGAGGCTGCGCTGGGCGATCACCTTGTCGATGATCACCTGGATCAGCAGGGGATTGGCGAGGCTGAACAGCTGCACCACGAAGGAGGCGAGCAGCACCTGCAGCAGCATCCCCCGATAGCGCTTCAGGGCCGGCCAGAACCAGCCGGGTCCGAACCGTTGCTCCGGGGTGGCCGTGCTCCGCTCCAGCAGCAACAGCTCCAACCCCTCCGGATAGGTGGCCTTGATCTGGGCGGGCCTCAGCCGCACCCAGCCATCCTTCGGGGAGGCCAGGGTCCAGCCCCGGGCGCTGCTGCTCACCAGAATGGCAAAGCCATCCTTCCAGGGCACAAGGGCCGGGGTGATCAGCCGTGTGGCCGCCTCCGGCTTCACCCGGGCCCCGCTCACGATCAGGCCGAGCATGGCGGCAATCTGTCCGCAGAGCTGGAGGTTGGGCCGCTGCCCCTGCGCCACCTTCTCCCTCAGAATTTTCTCCACCGCATCCCTGCGGAAGGGCAGCTTCAGCTGCTTGGCCAGCATCTGCAGGCAGGCGGTGGTTTCGCCCACCGGCCCCCTGGCCCGCACCAGCGTGAAGCCCCGATGGGTGCTGGGCTGGCCCAGATCCAGGCTGGTGGGCTCGGGCAGGGCGCCCGCTTCGGTCCCCTCAGCCAGGACGGTGGCCGCGGGTGGCGCCTCTGCGGGGCGTTCCTCCGGTAATCCCGCTGTCGCGTTCTGGGGCAGGGCGACCAGCCGCAGGGACAGGGGGGGAAGGGGCTTGGGGAGGGCCTTTCGAGGCTCGAGCCGGCTGCCGATCGGCCTCCCCGGTACGTTTGCACTTGCCAGGAGCAGGGCTTCCCCCTCCTTGAGTTGACCCCAGATCTGACGATCTGGTGGCACGAGCCGGGCCTCCTCCGCCAGTTGGAAGAGGCGCTGGCGCCAGCGGTTGGGGTCAAAGGCCTCCGTCACGGCGGTCTGCTCTTCCAGGCACACCAGGAGGGCGTGGAGCTCCGCCGGCCAAAGGTGGCTGGTGCACCAGGTGCGGAAGGCCTTTTCCTTGGCAAGCAGCTCCATCACCAGGGCATCGGGGATGGCAGCGGCTCGCACGTCCGTGGCCGCACTCACCTGTTCACAGGCCCCAGCCCGCAGCAGGGAAGCCAGCCCCACAATCTCCCCCACCCCAAGCTTCTGGAGGGTGAAGGGACGACCGCCGCGTCGCCCCAGGAGCCGGGCCTCACCCTCCAGGAGGATAAGAATCTGGGCGCCGATCGCCCCATCGCTGCTCAAGGCCTGCCCCTCGGCAAAGGGCAGCACCTTCACCGCAGCCTCCAGCTTGCTCCGCCCTGCCGGGGACAGGCCGGAGAAGGGGGCCTGGTCCAGCCAGGCCTGACGTTGTTGTGTGGATGTGCTCGTCATCGGGGTCAGGCAGGAAGGGAAGGGGAGGAGCCGGTGATCCGTTGCTTCACCTCTTCCTGCACCCACTCTTCGAACAATTCATGGGTCATGCGGCTCTGCATGGCCTCATCGAAGCTGGCAGACTGGAGTGATTCCAGCCGTACCACCAGCCACCAGGGCTCGATCTGCAGGGGGGGGCGGAGTTCGCCAGGCTGGCTTGTGCGCAGCACGTTGGCCAGGATCGGGTGGGCTTGCAGCAGGGGCACAGGCCCCACCACCCCCCTGGTGGCCTGTTCCATCCCCTCGGCGTAGCTGGCGGCCAGCTCGGCAAAGTCTGCCTCCCCCTCGGCGATGCGCAGGTAGAGCTCGTTGGCCAGCGGTTCGCTGCTGACGCGCAGCAGGCTGTAGATCACCGTGTCGAGCTGTTGCTTGCGGCTGAGAAACCGTTGCTCGGCCCGGTGGAGAAACTGCTCGTGGCAGTGGTGGTGGATCCGCGTGGGCAGCTCCGCCTGCCAGCGGGCGTCGTCTTCCGTCATGCCATGGAGCGCCAGATGGCTCTGCAGCTGGTCATGGGACTGAATGCCTTGCTTCTGAAGCCAGGTCTTCTGGGCCTGCTGCTGCTCCTCCTCGCTCAAGGCGATGTCGGCGACGGCGTGGGCGATGACGACTTGGCGCAGCAGCGGAACCAACACCTGGTGACGGGCCAGAACGCTGCGCAAGTCCGTCGGCAATTGGAGAGGAGCGACGTGGCCCTGTTCTGGCCCGGGGGGGGGAACGGTGGAAACCTGGGCTGGACCCTCCAGAGGGATCGGGCGGGATGGGCCAAACCCCGTGGAGAAGGGGAGAGTGGCACTCAGGGTGATGTCTTCAATCAAGTATGGGCTCCGACGGCAAGGTCTTCCGATTGGAAAGCACTGTGTGCTTATTCGATCGATTGAAAGTTACCCCATTTTTCTGTGCTGGGAAGGGAAAGTGCGCAGGATATCCAGAGCTGCCCCTGCTCACTGGCCCCCTAACAGCTCCCGCAGTCCCTCTTCATTCAGCACCGCCACTCCCAGGCTTTCGGCCTTGCTGAGCTTGCTGCCGGCCTCGTCCCCCGCCACCACATAGGTGGTTTTGCTGCTCACCGCGCTGCTCACCTTGCCGCCTGCCGCTTCGATCAGGTTCTGGGCCTGGCGACGGCTGAGGCTGGGCAAGGTGCCTGTGAGCACGAAGGTCTGCCCGGCCAGGGGGGCACCGTTTCCCTGCTCCTGCCCAGGGGACCCGCTCGCTTCGGAGGCCAGGGAGAACCCCGTGGCCTGCAGTTCATCCAGCAGCGCCCGGTTCGCCGGGGTGGCAAACCACTGTTGCAACGACTGGGTGATCTCGGGCCCCACCCCGTACACCGCCGCGATCTCTGCCGGCTGCTCCTCCACGGCCCGTCGCAGGGCCGCCACATCGGGGAAGGCCCGCGCCAGGGCCTTGGCATTCACCTCACCCACATGGTGGATGCCGAGGCCGTAGAGCTGCCTCGGCCAGGGTTGGCCCTTGGAGCTGGCCAGGGCCTCCACCAGGTTGGCCGCCGACTTGTCCCCCATCCGCTCCAGGCTGGCCAGCAGGGCCTCATCAAGGCGGTAGAGGTCGGCGATGGAGCCCACCAGGCCCCGATCCACCAGCTGGGCGATCAGCTTGCTGCCCAGCCCCTCCACATCCATGGCCCCCTTGCTCACCCAGTGGCGCAGGGAGGCGCGCAGGATCGCCGGGCAGCTGCTGTTCACGCAACGGGTGTCGGCCTCCCCTTCCTCCCGCACCAGCTCCGAGCCGCATTCCGGGCAACGGCTGGGCAGGGAGAGCAGACGGGCCCCCTTGGGCCGGAGTTCGGGCAGCACCCGCACCACCTCGGGAATGATCTCCCCGGCCTTGCGCACCACGATCGTGTCGCCACTGTGGAGCTCCAGCTCCCGCAGCCGGTCGGCGTTGTGCAGGGTGGCCCGGCTCACGCTGGTGCCGGCGAGGGGCACGGGTTCGAATTCCGCCACGGGGGTCACCTTGCCGGTGCGGCCCACCTGGGCCACCAGCCGCAGCAACCTGCTGGGGGCTTCCTCGGCGGCATATTTCAGGGCGATGGCCCAGCGGGGAGCTTTCTGGGTGAAGCCCGCATCAGCCTGAAGTCGCAGGTCGTCCAGCTTCACCACCACCCCGTCGGTGGCGTAGTCGAGGAAACGGCGGGCCGTGTCCCATTTCAGGAAGAAGGCTTCCACGGCTGCCAGGTCGGGGCAGCGTTCACAGTGGGGATTCACCCGGAAGCCGGCCTGCCTGAGCCATTGCAAGGCGTCCCACTGACTTCCAGGGGCACCGGGCTGGCCCTCTGGCAGATGGAGGGTGTAGGCGAAGAAATCGAGCCGGCGGGCGGCCACCACCTTCGGGTCCAGCTGCCGCAGGGTGCCGGCGCAGGCATTGCGTGGGTTGGCGAACAGTGCTTCCCCGCGGGCCTGGCGCTCGGCGTTGATGGCCGAAAAGGTGGTGTCGCTGATCAGGGCCTCCCCGCGCACCTCCAGCCAGGGCGGTGGCGCTTCCAGATCCAATCGAAGGGGCACGCTCAAGATGGTGCGCACGTTGGCGGTGATCTCCTCCCCCCTTTCCCCATCCCCCCGGGTGGCGGCCCGCACCAGCAGCCCGTCTTCGTAGCTCAGGGCCAGGGCATTGCCATCGATCTTCAGTTCCCCCACCATCGCCAGGGCAGGCAGGGGCGCGCCGGGCGGTGGCAGCCGATCCAGCTCCCGAAGAAGCCGGGCATACCACCTCTCCAGCTCTTCAATGGAAAAGGCATTGTCGAGGCTTTGCAAGGGGATCCGGTGCTCCACCGTGGGGAAGCTCTCCGCCGGTGCCCCACCCACCCGCCGGCTGGGGCTGTCCACGGTCTGCAGCACGGGGTGAGCTTGCTCCAGCTCCAGCAGTTCCCGGTAGAGCCGGTCGTAGACCGGATCCTCCATGAAGGGAGCATCCAATACGTAGTAGGCATGGGCCGCCCTGTGGAGCAACTGACGAAGTTCCTCGGCACGCTGCCGCTGGCCTGGAGTGGGCTGCACGGAAGCGTCAGCTGGCGGACACTTTCTGGATGCGGTCCACCCGCCAGGCCTCATCCACCTTCACGAAGGTGAAATCCAGGGGAAGCTCCTCCTTGTCATCGGATTTGAGCTTCACCGTCAGGATCACCTGCTCGTCCTGCAACCTCGGGCGGCCGGAGCGGAGGTTACGGTATTTGTTGAGCTGCAGGCCCGCCAGGAAGCGGATGAATTGCTGCCGGTTCACGTGGGAGCGGTAGTTCTTGGTGGTGAGGAGGTAGGCCCCATCCACCTGGCCGGAGGCCACCTGGGTGAAGAACTGCTTGATCAAGGGATTGATGCCCCTGGCGCTGAGCACCAGCTTCACCGCGGAGATCGTCCAAAAGAGCAGCAGGGCGCCGGCGCCGGCGAGCAGAGCCTTGCTGCCGATGCCGCGGGCCAGTTCCCAGTCCATGGATGTGCGCATGATGGTGAGCGGCCTGAGTCTGCCCGAAGATGTCGCGTCCCGGGGAAATCCCGGCAGACTGGGCCCGCCATCCCGCCGGGTTGCCCCCTTTTGTTGGCCGTTGCCCCTCGAACCGCTCCTCCCCCTGTTTCACCAGCTCAACCGCGAGCACTTTGATGGATCCCTGGCCCGGGAGGGTCGGCCCCTGATGACCCTGCGCTGGAGCGATGGCCGCCTCACCCGCACTGCCGGTCTCTATCGCCGCTGGTATGGCCCGGAGGTCCAGCCCCGCTGCGAGATCCTTCTGTCCCGCCCCCTGCTGGAGCCCCTGCCCCGCACGGCCACCCTCAGCACCCTCTGCCACGAGATGATCCACGCCTGGGTCGACCGGGTGCTGGAGGTGCGGGAGGCCCACGGACCCCATTTCCGGGCGCGGATGGCCCTGATTAATGGCCGCCGCCCCGGCTTCGAGGTGAGTGTGCGCCATCGCTACCCCGTGCCGGTGCAGCCAGCCCGTTGGCTGGCCACGTGCCCCCGGTGCGGCCTGAGCTTTCCCTACCGCCGTCGTCGCCAGGGGCTGGCTTGCCGCCACTGCTGCGAACGGTTCCACGGGGGGCGTTGGGATGCCTCCTGTCTGCTGGCGTTTGTGGAGGCTGGATCGGCGGAGGGGGGGGCGACCCCCTAGGGTCCGGCTGTCGCGAGGGCGTGATGGCCACCTTTCTCTGGGCCCTGGAGTGGGGCGGTTGTTCCATCGCCCTGCTGGGCCTGGCTCGGGAGCGTTGGTTGCGCCAACGTCCTCGCTAAAGTGATGGGATGGATTGGGTGGATGACGACGGGCGCCTGCCTCCGGAGCGCCCTTCTGGCCGAGAGTTCTGGCGCGAGCCCCGGGGGGAGAATCGCTCCGACACGCGCGCAGATGCGCGGGGTGGAGACATGCGAGGTGACCTGCGCTCCAGTCGGAAAGGCTTGGAGGACCGTTTGGAAACCTGGGTGAGCCGGGGGCGTGAGCTGGTGGATGGGGTCTCGGGCACCCGTCCGGGGAGCCGGCCCGGCGCCCGTGGGGGGGAGCGGTCTGGTCCGGGAGCTCGCTTCGGACGCGATGGGTTGGGCCGCTGGGTGGAAGGACGTCTGGACTGGCTCCTCGATGATCGGGAGGACTGGAGGGAACCCTGGCAGGAGACCGAGCGACCCCATTCCCGGCCGCCCTTGGACGCCATTTCCCGTCGGGGCCGTCCCTCGCCCCGTCTTGGTACTCCCCCCGTTCAAGCCGCCGGGCCTCAGCCTGCCGAGGAAGCGCCAACGAACCAGGTTTGGCCGGAAGAGGAGACTTTCAGTGTGCCCCGCTGGCGCCGGGAAGACCCATCTCCCTCCAGGCCCGCCAATCCCCTGGCCGACCCCGCACCCGTGGTCCCTCCAGGGCGACCGCTCCCCCGTTCCACCCGCCGGCGCTGAGACGGCCGCCCACCCGTTGCGGGCCTAAGTTCCTTCAGGGTCGGATCCATCCGTACCCGCCCTTGCACCCCCCAGATGCCATGAGCAGCCTTGTCGTTGTTGGCTTTCCTACTGTCAGCGAAGCTGAAGAGGTGCGCCGGACCCTGGTGGATATGCAGAAGGAGCAGCTGCTCTCTCTTGAAGACGCGGTGGTGGTGGAGCGCGATCCCCAGGGTCACGTCCATCTGCATCAGGCCATCAACCTCCCCGTTGCCGGCGCGGCCAGCGGGGGGTTCTGGGGGGTGCTGGTGGGGCTGCTGTTCATGAACCCCCTCCTGGGAGCGGCGGTGGGAGCTGGGGTGGGAGCGGCCTCCGGCGCCCTGGCCGATCTGGGCATCAACGACGGTTTCCTGCGGGACGTGGGGGAGAGCCTGGCCTCCGGAGATGCGGCCCTCTGCGTGCTGCTGAGGGAATCAGCCCCCGATCGGGTGATCGAACGGCTCCAGGCCCATGCCCCCCACGCCCGACTGCTGCGCACAAACCTCAGCCACGCCGATGAGAACCGGCTGCGTCAGATGCTGGAGAAGGCAGGCCAGACGGTCCATGGGGCTTCCTCTTGAGGCCCCTGCGCACCTGAAAGGCGCACCCCTGCTCCCGCAGCTTGAGGTTCACGGGGGCCACCAGATCCGCCGGCATCTCCTCCGCCATGTCGTCCGGGGAGATCGCCACGGCGGCTGATCCCTGCTGGAGCGCACAGAGCAACTCGGCCCAGAGATCCACAAGCTGACGCTGCCCCCGGGGCTGGAGGCCTTGCTGTTCGAGGTGGGGGGCACACCCCTCCCCGTTCCAGAGGGTGGGCCCGGAGGGGCTGCTGTGGCGGCGGTGGGCCAGACCGGAACGGAGGGCCTCCGGGCTGGGGCGTCCATCGTGCTGGCGCAGGCCGGCCGATTGCAGGAGCTTGCCGGCATGCACGGCGGAGATGCCGTAGACGCGGCCGATCTCCGTAAGGGTCAGCCATTCGGGAGCTGAGCGTGGTACGGACATGACGGGAGGTCGCAGGGGACCGGAAGGTGTTCCCATGTTTGCCGCAGCACGGAAAACGTCAATTCGTCAAGCCGTCTTTGTGAGGACTTGGGGCTGTTTTGTGAAAATCTTCAGATTTGCTTCAGGGTGGCCGGGCCCAGCCAGCGCTCCAGGGCGGGAGAAAAAACCTCCCGGATCACGGTCAGTTCCCGTCCCTGGCGGAAAAATCGATAGTGGCGGCTCCAGTAAGGCCCCGGACGGCTAAAACGCTCCTCCAGCCAGTCCGCCTCGACGAGAGCAAGACCATCCACCTCCCGGAAGAGTTCGGTCCGACCTTCCGTCAGGCTGCTCCAGATCGGCTGACGACGGTTGCGCAGGCAGGCCTCCGCCTGCTCCTGGTTCCACCAGCTCTCGGCCCAGCCCAGGCTCTCCCCGCCGCAGTTGAGCCACACCTGGCGTCGCAGCAGGGGGGGGTCCAGCTCGGCCACCTCCGCCGGCAGCCCGGGACCGGGGGGGCCATGCCCTTCAGGTTCCATCCCGATCAGGGCGATGGTGAGGGGGTTTCCCGTGAGCAGTTGCAGATGGCGAGTGGGGCTGCCATCCCCGAGAAGCATCAGCTTCCAGGCCCCGGTGAGATTGGCCCCCGCTCGCCCATCGATCACCTCTGCCAGGGGCGCTTGCCAGATGGGATGGGGGGAGGGGAGAAGGCTCTGCAGACCTGTTGTTGCGGCGGTGTTGGCGCCAGAGATGGGGGACGGCATGGCCTCAACCCCCAGCCACGATGGCGATCCGGCGCACCTCCGTGCCCCGCTCGATCAGGGCACTCTCCCCATCTGCTGCCTTCAGCCTCCAGCCGCTGCTGCCGATGGGCTCCCCCACATTGACGTTGGTGGAGGTGTCGCCGATCTGGAAAATGGCGGATCCTGCCTGGCCAGGTGCCCCCACCAGACCCACCAGCTGGGGCAGGGGATCACTGAAGGGTTGCACCGCTTTGGCCGCCTTGCCGGGACGGTTCGGGGAGGGGGAGGCTGGTCCGCCGGTGGCCGGAGGGGTGGGCATGACGAGGCCTCTTGATACGGGGAGTTGGGGCAGCTGTTCCATCCAGGCTTCTTCTGGCGGCGGTGGCGGCAGCTCGGTGCCCAGGGCCAGGGGGGGAACCAGCACCGGGGCTGGGGGGGTGGCGGGTTCTGATGGGCCCTGGATGGGGGCGGTGGCCGGACCGAGGACCCGCAGGCGCTCCACCAGCAGCAGGCTTCGCTCTTGGCTGAGGGACCTCTGCAGACCGGCCCACTGCTGCACCAGCAGCACCGCGCTCAGGGCGCCCACCAGGCCCATCCCCCCGAGGGCGGCGAGCAGGAGAACGGTGAGGTGGGAGGGGTCTCTGGCTTTTTGATCCTGCCCTGAGGCTTCCCGGTTCGCGCTGGGCTGCACCCGCGGGCTCTGGGTTGCTCCAGGGGGCAGGGGCCGGTGGGGTGAGAGGGGGTCAAGATCAATGGGGTCCTCAGGAGCGAAGACCCGGTTCATCATCTGGTCGGCCTTGAGCTCCCAATAGGACCGGGAGGTGGGCAGACCTCTCGTCGGGCGCGATGGGCGCAAGGGAGAGTCAGCCTTGAAGAGTCGATACCTTACCCGTCTTTTCGGTCTCCCGCGGGCATGGCTGGTCGAGACGGCGCCGCTGCAGTTCCAGCCACAGCAGCAGGGCCGTGATGTCGGCTGGGCTCACCCCGGGCACCCGGCTGGCCTGGCCCAGGGTGGCTGGCCGGATCAGGGTCAGTTTCTCCCGAGCTTCCGCCGAAAGGGTGGTGATGGCGCCATAGTCGATCTCCGGCGGCAGAGCGCGATTGGCTTGGCGTTGCATCTGGGTGATCTGTTGCTGCTGGCGGGCCAGGTAGCCGCTGTATTTCAGGTCGATCTCCGCCCCTTCATGCACCTCCCGGGGCAGGGCGGGATCGGCCAGGCCATGGCGCAGGAGATTTACGCTGTGGAATCCTGGGCGCCGCAGCAGCTCCGCCAGGGTGATCGAGCCTTTGATGGCCGCTCCGGTCTCCTCCGCCACCAGGTCCGCCAGCGGATCGCTGGCCTTGAGGCGCACTGTCTCCAACCGTCGCTTCTCTTCTGCGATCGCCTCCTGCTTGGCGCTATAGATCTGCCAGCGTCGGTCGTCAATCAGCCCCAGCTCCCGTCCGAGGGGCGTGAGGCGGCGGTCCGCATTGTCGCCCCGGAGCACAAGACGGTATTCGCTCCGACTGGTGAGCACCCGGTAGGGCTCCTTCAGGTCCTTGCTCACCAGGTCGTCGACCAGGGTGCCGATGTAGCTCCCTTCCCGGGGAAAGACCACCGGTTCCTGCCCCCGCAGGCGCCGGGCCGCGTTGACCCCCGCCACCAGTCCCTGGGCCGCTGCCTCCTCGTAGCCCGTCGTGCCGTTGAGCTGTCCGGCGCTGAACAGACCACCGATCCGCCTGGTCTCCAGGGTGGGGAGCAGTTGGGTGGCGGGCAACACGTCGTAGTCGACGGCGTAGGCGGGCCGGAGCATCACGCACTGCTCCAGCCCTGGCAGGGTGCGCAGGAGCTCGAGCTGCAGGGCCTCCGGCAGTCCCGTGGAGAAGCCCTGCACATAGAGCTCAGGAGTGTCGCGGCCCTCGGGCTCGAGGAAGATCTGATGGCTCTCCTTGTCAGCGAAGCGCACGATCTTGTCTTCGATCGAGGGGCAGTAGCGGGGGCCCTTGCTGTCGATCACGCCGCCGTAGATCGGTGTGAGGTGCAGGTTGTCTCGGATGAGCTGGTGGGTGGCGGCCGTGGTGCGGGTGATGTGGCAGCTCATCGTCTCCCCGCTCACCCAGGCGGACGGATCGAAGGAGAAGAAGCGGTCGTGGGCATCGCTGGGTTGCTCCTCCAGCAGGTCGAGGGCCACGCTCCGGCGATCCACCCGGGCCGGGGTGCCAGTCTTGAGGCGATCGGTGGCAAAGCCAAGAGCTCTCAGGGCCTCGGTGAGTCCCACCGCGGCCTGCTCCCCGGCTCGCCCCGCCGCCATCGATTGGTGCCCCACCCAGATTTGCCCCCCCAGGAAGGTACCGGTGGTGAGGATCACGGCCTGGGCTCCATACACGCTGCCGAAGTAGGTGCGCACCCCTGTGATCCTCCCCCCATCCCCGGGTTCCCCCTCTACTTCGAGTCCGGTCACCATGGCTTCCCGCAGGGCCAGGTGGGGGGTGTGCTGCAGCAGCTGCAGCATCTGGCGGGCATAAAGCCGTTTGTCGGTCTGGGCGCGCAAGGCCCACACCGCTGGCCCCCGGCTGGCATTGAGCACCCGTTTCTGCAGGGCCGTGGCATCGGCGAGCCGGCCGATCACCCCGCCGAGGGCATCCACCTCATGCACCAGCTGGCTCTTCGCCGGTCCGCCCACGGCCGGATTGCATGGTTGCCAGGCGATCCGATCCAGGTTGAGGGTGAACAGGGCCGTGTGGATGCCTAGCCGGGCGGCCGCAAGGGCGGCTTCGCAGCCCGCATGGCCCCCTCCCACCACGATCAGCTCGAAGGTTTCGGTGGGGGTCGTAGCCGTTCGAGGAGAGGCAATCACCATGGCCTGAGGCTAGGCGGACGGACCGTCGGTGCTCGGTCTCAGTTTGCTGGCATAAAGGGGGTCTTCGGTCGCCAGCAGCCGGTCCCAGAAGGTGAAGTAGAGCCCGAAGTGGCGATCGCTTCGGCGGTGGTGGATGGAATGGTGGGCCGGACCAATCACCCAGCGGCCGAGCCAGTGGTGGGGAAAGTACCCCGGGAGATGGTCCAGCCCCAGGTGATTCACGATCGCCCAGACCGTCATCGTGGAGAACACGGCCACCAGGGTGATCGGGTGCACCGGCACCACCATCACCACCAGCAGCAGAAAGAGGGCCTGAAGAAGGGCTTCGGGGGAATCGAAGGCAAAGGAGGTCCAGGGGGTGGGTTGGCTGGAGCGATGGTGTCCCCTGTGCATCCAGGAGAAGAGCGCGGGGTGATGGCTGAGGCGATGGCAGCCATAGAAAAATCCATCCTGAAGGATCAGCACAAGCAGGTAACTCGCCCCCAGATACCACCAGCCGTGATCTCCAGGCTGGGTGTAGAGGCGGGTGAGTCCCATGCTTTGGAGGTGGAGCCCGGCGGTTGCAGCCAGGGCGAAGACACCCGAGGAATGGACCGAGAGTCGGATGTCGCCCCGGATGGAACTGGCTGACGGTTGCCCGGACCGGTGCCGATAGAGCCACCAGTGGGTCAGGCCTGCCAGCAGCACGTAGCGGGCCAGGATGATGACGAAAAAGGTGAGTCCCCAGAAGCCAAGGGAATGCTGCTGCAGGTATTGCACCTCGAACCCACCCTCACAGCATTCCTCCAGTATCCCGTGCTTTTCCGGCTTCCGTCCCCATCAGGGACCCAGGACAGGCTGGCGCCCGGCCCCTGACGAACCCTCTTTCCCAGGGGATGATGGACCCCCCGTTGGTCCTGGCCCCCTGGAGCGATGCGATGGTGAGTGTGCCCCTGACCCCAGCCCCCGTGCCCGGAGAAGGGGGGGGGAGGCGGAATGTGACCCCACGGGAGCCTGGGGGAGCCAGAGCGGGCGATTTTGACGCCCTCCCCGAATCCGTCCCGCCCCAGAATCTCGAGGCGGAGGAAGCGGTGCTGGGAGGCATTCTGCTGGACCCGGATGCCATTGGTCGGGTGGCGGATGTACTGCAACCGGAGGCGTTTTACCTGGGGGCGCACCGGGAGATCTACCGCACCGCCCTGATGCTCCACAGCCAGGGGAAGCCCACGGACCTCACCGCCATGGCCGCCTGGCTGGCGGATACGGGCCAGCTGGAGAAGGTGGGGGGATCGGCTCGGCTGATGGAGCTGGTGGATCGCACCCTCTCCACCGCCTCGATCGATCAGGTGGCCCGCCTGGTGATGGACAAATACCTGCGCCGCCGTCTGATCCGCTCGGGCAATGAGGTGATCCAGCTGGGATTCGATCAGAGCAAGCCCATGGAGCAGGTGCTCGATGAAGCGGAACAGAAGATCTTTGCCATCAGCCAGGAGAAGCCGAGCCAGGGGCTGACGCCCACCGCCGAGATTCTCACCCGCACCTTCGAGGAGATTGAAACCCGCTCTCTGGGAACGGCGCTGGCGGGTCTGCCAGTGAATTTCTACGACCTGGACGCCATGACCCAGGGTCTGCAGCGCAGCGATCTGTTGATCGTGGCGGGCCGGCCGGCCATGGGCAAAACCTCCATCGTGCTCAACATCGCCCGCAACGTGGCCCAGCTCCACAACCTGCCGGTGTGCGTCTTCAGCCTGGAGATGAGCAAGGAGCAGCTCACCTACCGACTGCTGTCCATGGAGGTGGGCATCGAAAGCGGCCGCCTGCGCACGGGCCGTTTGCACCAGGAGGAATGGCCCCTGCTGGGCCAGGGCATCAGCAATCTCAGCCGCCTGCCGCTCTACATCGACGACAAGCCCAATGCGGGTGTGCTGGAGATGCGCTCCCTCTGTCGTCGCCTGATGGCCGAAACCGGCAAGGAGCTGGGGCTGGTGGTGATCGATTATCTCCAGCTCATGGAGGGCAGCGGCTCTGATAATCGGGTGCAGGAGCTCTCCCGCATCACCCGGAGCCTCAAGGGCATGGCCAGGGAGCTGAATGTGCCGGTGATGGCCCTCTCCCAGCTCAGTCGGGGGGTGGAATCACGCACCAACAAGAGGCCGATGCTGAGCGACCTGCGGGAATCGGGCTCGATTGAACAGGATGCCGACCTGGTGATGATGATCTACCGGGACGAGTACTACAACCCGGAAACACCTGATCGTGGCATCACCGAAGTGATCATCACGAAGCATCGGAATGGCCCAGTGGGCACCTGCAAGCTCCTCTTTGAGCCCCAGTTCACCCGGTTCAGGAATCTGGCTTCACCCTGATTCGCAGGGCGCTCAGGCCGCCTGTGGGGGAGTGGGGGGAACGCCGCCACCCCCGGCTTGAAGGGGAAGAACAAGGGTGGCCCAATGGGAAGGGCGATCCGGACGGACCCGTCGTGCCCGGCGCACCCCGAACGGCACCCGAACCACATTGGTGCCCTCAACTCTCTGGCTTGATCCGGTTGGCGTTTCGCCGCTGCCGTCCATAGGGGACCTGGAAAGGAAAGGGTCAAACTCAGCGCCAGCGGAGGCCGTCGGAGCCGAGAACTTGTGCGAAATGATGCCCCATACCCAAGGGCCTGGGTAGTCAGTGGTCGCCTTAGGAGGCCACTTTCTGAACTGCCAGCTCGGCCACGCTCGGGCAGGTGCACACCAGATTGCGATCCCCGAAAGCGTTGTCGATCCGGGCCACGGCGGGCCAGATCTTGTTGCTGGCCTGCTGGAGGCCTGCGGGGAAGGCCGCCTGCTCCCGGCTGTAGGGACGATCCCATTGGTCTGCTGTAAGGGTCAGCAGGGTGTGGGGAGCGTGCTTGAGGGGATTGTTGAGGGGATCGGCTTCTCCGGCTTCGATGGCCGCTGCCTCCTGGCGGATGGCCACCATGGCCTCACAGAACCGGTTGATTTCCGTCAACCCTTCACTTTCCGTGGGTTCCACCATCACGGTGCCGGCTACGGGCCAGCTCACTGTTGGGGCGTGGAATCCGTAATCCATCAGCCGCTTCGCCAGATCATCCACCTCCAGCCCTGCTGAACGCTTGAGAGGTCGGAGATCAAGAATGCATTCGTGGGCCACTCGGCCGTTGGCGCCCCGGTAGAGAACGGGGAAGTGGGCATCAAGCCGTTCTGCTATCACGTTGGCCGAGAGGAGGGCAACCAGGGTGGCCTCCCGCAGACCCTGCCCCCCCATCATCCGGATGTACATCCAGCTGATCGGCAGGATCCCCGCACTTCCCCAGGGAGCTGCTGACACCGGCCCGATGGCGTCGCCATCGGCGCCCCGGCCACCCCCGCCCACCGCAGCGAGGGGATGGCCGGGCAGAAACGGCACCAGATGGGCCGCCACGCCGATCGGTCCCACCCCCGGCCCCCCGCCCCCATGGGGGATGCAGAAGGTTTTATGCAGGTTGAGGTGGCACACATCCGCCCCATAGAGGCCTGGCTTGCAAAGACCCACCTGGGCATTGAGGTTGGCGCCATCCAGATACACCTGGCCTCCTTGGGCATGCACCAGGGCGCAGATGCGCTGGATC
>JAYKIG010000109.1:0-5363 GCA_035286045.1 Cyanobacteriota bacterium
ACCACCTTCTGGCGCACCAGCCGGTTGATCAGGGCCGACTTGCCCACATTGGGGAAGCCCAGCATCAGCGCCCGGACGGGCCGAGGTTTCATTCCGCGGCCAGCGCGGCGGGCATTGAGGAGCTCCCCGGCGCGAATGGCGGCCTGTTGCAGCTGCTTCACCCCCGTGCCGGCCTTGGCATCGCACCACCAGGGCGCCTGGCCCTGGGCCCGGAATAGCACGTCCCAGGTCTGCTGGGCTTCGGCGTTCACCATGTCGCGCCGGTTGAGCACCAGCAGGTGCTGCTTGCCGCTGATCCAGCGCTGCAGGCGGGGGTGGCCCGTGGCCAACGGGATGCGGGCGTCGCGCACCTCAATCACCAGATCCACCTTGCCGAGGGCGTCCTTGAGCGCCTTCTCCGCCCGGGCGATGTGGCCCGGATACCACTGAATCGCCGGGGCGTTGACGCTCAGCGCGGGCATCAGGGCACCACCATCACCGGGCAGGGGGCCAGCTGGATCACCCGGGCCGCGGTGCTGTGCTGATCCTCCTCGAGGCTGATGCCCCGGGTGCCCATGATGATCAGGTCGGCATTCACCTCATCGGCCACATCGCCGATGACGAAGGCGGGCTTGCCTTCCCGCTCCACCACCTCGCAGGCCAGCCCCGCATGCTCGAAACTGGCCCGGGCCTGCTCCAGCAACCGGGTGACCGCGGCTGGATCATGCATGACCCCCTCCTCCGCCTCCACCACCGAGAGCAGCACCACCCTGCTGCCGTGCTGCTGGGCCAGCTGAAGGGCCACCGCAGCGGTTTCCATCGTCTGACGGCTGTTGTCGATGGGGAACAGAACGGTGTCGAACATGGTCTGCAGGACGCCTCTCCTGTCTAGCGCCACCACCCGCTGCTGGGCCAACCGTCAACCCGAATCCGGCGGATTCTGGGACGATCGGGGCCTGAGGGGTTAATCTCCCCCCGCTTTCCCCACTCCACCCGACCCCCATGGCCAAGCGTTCCCTCGCCAGTCTCGGCGCTGCAGATCTTCGCGGCAAGCGCGTGCTGGTGCGGGTGGACTTCAACGTTCCCCTGGATGACGCCGGCGCCATCACAGACGACACCCGGATCCGGGCCGCCCTGCCCACCATCGCCCACCTGCGCGACAACGGCGCCAAGGTGATCCTGGCGGCCCACTTCGGCCGGCCCAAGGGTCAGGTGAACGAGGGCATGCGCCTCACCCAGGTGGCTGCCCGCCTGAGCGATCTGCTGGGCGTGCCCGTGGTGAAGACCGAGAGCTGCATCGGCCCCGATGCCGAAGCCAAGGTGGCGGCCCTGGAGGAGGGGGGCGTGGTGCTGCTGGAGAACGTGCGCTTCTTTGCCGAGGAAGAGAAGAACGAACCTGGTTTTGCCGAGAAGCTGGCCTCGCTGGCCGAGGTGTACGTGAATGACGCCTTCGGAGCAGCCCACCGGGCCCATGCCTCCACCGAAGGGGTAACGAAGTTCCTCAGCCCCAACGTGGCCGGCCACCTGATGGAGAAGGAGCTGGCCTACCTGCAGGGCGCCATCGATGCCCCCAAGCGCCCCCTGGCGGCCATTGTGGGCGGTTCCAAGGTGAGCAGCAAGATCGGCGTGCTGGAGGCCTTGATCGACAAGTGCGACAAGATCCTGATCGGCGGCGGCATGATCTTCACCTTCTACAAGGCGCGTGGTCTCTCGGTGGGCAAGAGCCTGGTGGAGGAAGACAAGCTCGAACTGGCCAGGGAGCTGGAGGCCAAGGCGGCCGCCAAGGGGGTGCAGATGCTGCTGCCCACCGATGTGGTGCTGGCTGACAACTTCTCCCCGGATGCCAACAGCCAGATCGCCAAGATCGAGGCCATCCCTGACGGTTGGATGGGCCTGGACATCGGCCCCGACTCCGTGAAGGTGTTCCAGGACGCCCTGGCCGATTGCCAGACCGTGATCTGGAACGGGCCCATGGGGGTGTTCGAGTTCGACAAATTCGCTGCTGGCACGAACGCCATCGCCCACACCCTGGCCGATCTGAGCGCCAAGGGCACGATCACCATCATTGGCGGCGGGGATTCCGTGGCGGCCGTGGAGAAGGTGGGCGTGGCCGAGAAGATGAGCCACATTTCCACCGGTGGCGGCGCCAGCCTGGAGTTGCTGGAAGGGAAGGTGTTGCCCGGGGTGGCTGCTCTGGATGAAGACTGAGGACCGCAGGCGCGTCTGGGCCCTGCTGGCGGCCCTCCTGATGGGGGGGCCGTCCGCCCTGGCCAACCCTCCTCGGCAGGAGCCTGGCGCCGAAGGTCCCGCCGAGACCCTGAGAGGTCTGGAGCGGCGGTTGTACACCTACCGCGATCATCTGGAACGCTCCTCCAGCCGGGTGACCCTCCAGGAGGCCCTGGCTCTGGGCCTGGCCCGGAACCCTTCCCTGGCCCAGGCCTATGCCCTGATCGAATCCACGGCCTGGGATGGGGTGGCGATCCGCCGGGAGTGGTTTCCCAGCCTCAAGGCAGGGAACAACGACCCCGGCCTGGTGGGCGTGCAGCAGCAACAGGCCAACACCCTCTCGATCTCCTCCCCCGAGCTGACGCTGGAGTGGACCTTCTTCGATCCCAGCCGACGCCCTCGCGCCCGGGCCAATGCCGCCAGCCTGGAATCGGACCGATTTCTCTTTGATGTGCAGGCCCGCTCGCTGGTGCTCAGCATCCAGCAGCAGTACATCGATCTGCAGACCCTGCTGGAGCTGGAGAGCGAATACCGGCGGCTGAGCACCCTGGTGGAAAGCTGGCGGAATCTGGCCAAGGCCCAGGGCCGCCGGGGGGACGCCACCCCCGATGTGGATCAGCTCACTGGCCAGGAGCTGAGCCTGATGATTCTCCGCATCGACACCCATGAACAGGTGATCGTGGCAGCCTCCAACCTGGCCAGGAGCCTCAGCCTTCCCCCCGGCGATCTGGTGATGCCCAGCGATCCCCTGGCGATGGGCGGCGAATGGGTCCTCAGCCGTCGGGAGACCATCGCCCAGGCCCTGCAGTTCCGGGAGGAGATCCAGCGGAGCCTGGCGAACGCCCGGGCCCTCTCCTGGACGGTCCGCGCCACCCGCGCCGGCTACCGACCCACCCTTTCGCTGGAAGGCTCGGGATCGGCGCAGGGAAACACCGACACCCCCGGGCTGCAGTCGGAAGCGGCCGTGGGTGTGAACGTGGGCTGGACGCTCTTTGATGGGGGCCTCCTGGCGGCCAGGGCCCGATCCCAGCGCAACCAACAGGAGCAGGCCCTCCAGCAGGCGGCCCTCGATCGGCTGGCGGTGACGGCGGAGGTGGAGACGAGTTATGCGGCCTATCTCAACAGCCGGATCGTGGTGGAGGCATCCCGGGCCCAGGTGGAGAGAGCCAGAGCCTCCGTCCCCGTGGCCACCAGGGGTTTTGCAGCCGGTACCTCCGATGCCACCACGCTTCTGCAGGTGTTGGGCAACCTCCGGGGAGCGGTGGAGGCCTATTGCCGCGCCCTGCAGAAGCACAACACCAGCGTGGCCGCCCTCCATCGCACCTCGGCCCGATGGCCGGCGGCCGCGCCACCCCTGCTGCAGGAACGGCTCTCCAGGCTTCAGACCTCAGGCCCACCCCACTCCCCCCCGGGGCGCTGAGGGCTACCCCTGCGCATCATCCAGCGGGGGGTGGGCAGGCCATTTCTCGCATAGAGCGCCCTGAGCCGCTCTATGTGCTGGCTCCTCTGCTGCCGCATGGCCTCCCGCTCCTCCCGCAGGCAGCTGCGCAGCACTTCCCCGTTGGCTGCCCTTTCGATGCAACGTTCTCCCCGTCGCAGGATGGCCAGGCGGGCGCGGTGGTCTTCGAGGGCCAGGCGCCGCTGCTCGGGAAACACCTTCTGGCGTTGCCCCGGCGTGAGCCGCGGCTCCTGGAGATTCGGACCCACGGGCTGGGCCAGGGAGCCAGGGGCGGCCAGAGCCAGGAGCAGGACCAGGGCGGGAAGGCCGGCCAGCGACCTGGGGGATGGGGTGGGGAATGGCATGGCCAATCGCTTGACGACCCCTTCATCCTGCGCAGCCCCCATCACTGAATCGCAACCCGGACGGCTCAGGATGTGACCGGATGCGACTGGAGGGAGGCCCCTGTCAGGGTGACCACAAACCCCGGCGTTTCACCGTCGCTGGATCGATGGCAGTTGAGCTCCCCCCCATGGGCCCGGGCCACCCGCTCGGCGATCGCCAGCCCCAGCCCGCTGTGGCCCACCCCACCCCTGGCCCTATCGAGGCGTTGGAACGGTTGCCGGGCCCGCTCCCACTCCGCCAGGGACAGACCCTGGCCCCGATCCCACACCTCGATGGCAAAGCCCTCCTGGGGCAGGGCGCGGAGCACGAGCTTCAGGGGGGGCTGGCCGTAGTGCTCCGCATTAAGCAACAGGTTGGCCACCGCCCGGGAGAGGGCGACGGGGCGCACCCGGCGCTCCATGGGCTCGAGGTCGAGCTCCACGGCGTTCACCGCGTTGGCCGCTTCCGCCACCAGCTCCTGCAGGGGCAACCGCACCGGTGGTTCCTGGGCATCGCTGCGCACAAAAAGCAGGAACTGCTCCGTGATCCGCTCCAGGGCGGCCAGATCGCCTTCCGCCCGGCGCCGCTCCTCCGCCGACCAGGACTCCTGATTCGCCAGCCGCAGCCGCAGGCGGGTAAGGGGGCTGCGCAGATCATGGGCGATGCCGCCGAGCATGGTGGCCCGCTCCTGGCTGGCCTCCTGCAGCCGCAACACCATGGCGTTGAAATGGCTGGTGAGGTGGCGCACCGCCCCCGTTCCCCGGGCCGCCAGCGGCTCCGGCTGCTGATCCAGACCCACCTCCCCCAGGGCCCCATCCAGCTGGCGCAGGGGCCGCTGCACCTCCAGGCTCAGGTAGAGCAACAGGGTGGTGAGTCCCCCCAGGGCGACGGCCAGGGTGAGCAACTGGGGATCGGGGGGCCAGCCCCGCAGGGCAGGAATGGGCGCGAACACCCAGGCGGTTTCCAGGGGGGAATTGAGCTGCACCCACACCCCGCGCCGCTGGCCCACCGCCCACACCACCGGACAGGCCGTGAGTTTGCTGCAGAGATCGGCGCGCAGGGCCTCGGCCTGGCGCCGCAGGGTGCCATCTGCAGGGGGGGCGTTGGGATCCGCCAGGGGGGGACGAGGCCCCAGGGCCACCCGGGTTCCCAGCACCTCGGAGAGTTCGGCTGGGTTGTAGCGCTCCAGGGCTACCTCACCCAGCAGCACCATGGTGCTCACCTGGCCCACCAACTGGCGCCGCTGCTGCCGTTCCAGGCGCTGGGCCAGGAGCATGTGGAGCAGCAACAGGGCCAGGGCGGTGAAGCCGGCCGCGGCGGCCCCGTAGCCGAAGGG
>JAYKIG010000110.1:0-33996 GCA_035286045.1 Cyanobacteriota bacterium
GGCGCTGGCTGGTGTTGAGCGGCCCGCCTGGGTGCGCCAGACCGCCGAGCGGCTGGGCCCCATCTCCGGCGCGCTGAAGCTCTCCGACCTGCCGGAGCTGGAGAAGCGTGTGGTGCTCGCCACCAGCGATTTCTTCCGCCGCACCTGGGCCGACACCCTCGATGCCCTGGCCGATCAGGCCGAGATCCGCCGCTACAACGCTGGAGACCTGATCACCGAAGCCGGCGACACCTGCCGGGAACTGCTGCTGCTCATCGAGGGCGGCGCAACGGTGAACAGGCAGGGCATCTGGGGTGAGGGGATGGACGTGGAGCAGATGCGCCCCGGCCAGGTGCTGGACGAGCTGGAAGTGCTCACCCACAGCACGGCAGAAAGCACAATCGTGGCCGACACGGCGGGCACCAGGGTGCTGGCTGTGCCGGTGGATTCCTTCGATGCCACCCTGGAGCGCGATCCCGATTTCGCCCGCCGGGTGCTGGCCCTGGAAACCCGCCAGCTGCAGCGGCTCACCCGCCATGGAGCAGGGCCTGTTGCGCCGTGACCTGCTCCAGCCCAAGGGAGCGCTCCAGCCCCGAGAGCACCACATCCGCCATCAGCTTCACCCGCCAGCGGCAGGCCTGGGTTTCGCTCGCGGCCAGGGTGCCCTTCTCCCAGTACTTGTTGCTGCCCGCCCCACCGCCGCAGAGGGCGAAGTGCGCGCAGCTGCGGCGGCATTCCTCCACGCCGGCGGCCATCTCGCCAGCGATGCGCTGATAAGCGGGGTTGGTGAGCACCGACTCCAGACTGTCGCGCCCCACCTGGCCCAGCACGAAGTCGCCGTAGCGCTCGGTGCGCACTCCCAGCAGCTCCGGATCAAAGGTGGAGAAGCGACCCTCCACATCCACGCTCAGGATCACAAAGGGCCGGTTCATGTCGGTGTGGTCCATGCGGCTGTCGCCCACCACCTGGCCGCAGAGCGTTTCAAACTCCCGCACTCTCAGGGCGCCGGGATGGCTGGCGCACAGGTCCCAGAACCGCTCCAGAAAGTCACGCCAGCGATCTTCCAGACCGGGGCCATCCAGGCTGGAGAGGCGGTTGGCGCCTTCGGTCTCCTCCATGTTGAACCCCACATCGCCGATGCCGTGCTCCAGGAAGAAGTGAAACAGCCCATCGGGATCCTCGAGGGAAGCGGCGGTGAGCACCGTGATCACCTGAAAGGGCAGGCCATGGCGCTGGAGCTGGGCGATGCCCCGCATGGTGGCGGCATGGCTCCCCAGACCCGTGCGGGTGCGGCGGTGGGCGTCATGGAGCGCCACCGGCCCATCCAGGCTCACCCCCACTTGCATCCGGTTGCGCACGAAGCAGTCGCACCAGCGGTCATCGATCACGGTGGCGTTGGTCTGGATTGCCTGGGGGATCAGCAGGTCCCTCCGGCCGTGGCGCTCCAGGGCGGCAGCGATGCGAGCGCTGGCTTCGTCGTAGAAGGCGGGCGGCACCATCAGCGGCTCACCCGCATGCCACAGCAATGTGAAATCCCCAGCCACGAAGGGGCTGGTCAACACGGTGTCGAGGATGGGATCGAGCAAGGCCGGATCCAGGCGCCGGCGATCCCCTCGATCGGGCAGATAGCAGTAGTCGCAGTCGAGGTTGCAGTAGGGCGTGGCCTGAACCACCAGCAGTTCCAGGGGGCCTGCAGCGGTGGCCAGACCAGCAGCGTCCGTGGTCACCAGTTGAGAAAGCTGGGACCGTTGCGGAAGTTGCCCCAGGCCGGCCGGTAGTTGGCCCACACAGGCCGGCCGTAATAGGTGTTGCCATACACCCGGTTGGGCCAGCCGCGGTTCCCCCAGCCCCGGCCGTGGCCGTTGCCCCAGGCGCCGGCCGCCACCCAGGGTTCGCCCTCCAGCGCACCACGCTCCGAGGCATCCAACGGGGCGGATCGCTCGCGGATCGCTGCCGAGAGCCTGCTCAGGCGGGCCTCCATGGCTTCGGCCGGAGTGGCAGACGCCTCCGGTGGGTGGGGCGGCGGCGCGGGAGCGGCAGCGGCTTCGCTGGCCGCCGGGGCCACCAGGGCCAGGGAGGGGAGGGCCAGCAGGAAGGCGAGCAGGCCGGCGGAACGGGACTCGGGCATGGGGCTTGTGATCAGGGACGGGCGGGAGCCGCAGGCGCGGCAGGGGCAGCAGAGGAAGGAGAGGCGGTGCCAGGGGCCAGCCGCTCATGGGTGAGCAGCACCGCTTCGAAATAGGCGCGCACCATCTCGCTGGGCAGCTGCACGATGCCCTGGGGGCCGAACCAGCGGTTCACGGAGGCCACCGCAACCGGGTCGTCATCCAGATAGCCCTGGAGCAGTCCCACAATGGCCACGTTGGCCAGGTTGCGGAAGGTGGAATTGTTCTCCGGCACGATGCAACCCACCGCGTAGCGCCCATAGGCCTCCCGCGGCACCAGCTCATACACCTGGGTGTCTTTGAAGGATTTGGCGTAGGGGGAAAGGGCTCCCGCCAGCAGGATGGAATCGCCGGCCATGCCATCGAGGCGCCCACCGATCACGGCCGCCACGCCCGTTTCCAGATCCTTCTGGGGCACGCGCACGGCGGTCGGTTGCAGCGTGCGGATCGTGGCCTCCCCAAGGGATCCGGGGATCACGCCGATGCGCTTGCCCGCCAGGGCTTCGGGGGACGCCTTCACCCCACCCTTGGTGAGCAACCGGATGCCCGAGAGGCTGAAGGGCACGCTGTAATCCACCACCATCTCCTGCTGCCAGGTGAAGGGGATGCCGCATGCAAAGTCCACCTCGCCCCTGCTGACCAGCTTGTACAGCGCATCCTTGTTGTCCACGGGGCGGTACTCCAGCCGCACGGGCTTCTGGAGGTAGTTCGACACCTCCCTGGCGATGCGTTCTGCCACATCCACCGACACGCCCACCAGCTGCTGCTTGTCATCCACATAGGCGTAGGGGATGAGATTGGTGCGGGTGCCGATGGTGATCACGCCCGTGCGGGCGGCCCGCTCCACCACGGTTTCCGCCCGGGCGGCTGGGGCGAGAACGGAGCCGGCCAGTCCCAGGGTGGCGAGCAGGGGCAGCACTCTCAGGCGCCGCATCAGAGGAGAGGAGAAGGCCCCATCGTTCCGATGAGGCTTGAGGGCCTGGAGCAAGCGGATGGCATCAACTGTCCGGATCATGGCCACCCCTGGGGCTCCGGTCATCCCTGCCGGTGGCCGGTCGTGGAACTTCTTCACCTGAACGGGCCCCCCTACCGCTGCAACCGCTCCCGATATCCCTCCAGGGTGCCCGCATTGATCCAGCCGGTGGCGATGGTCTTGCCGTGCTCCTGGCTCACCCGGCCCCGGTGGATGTGGGACAAACCCGCTGGAAAGATCAGCAGTTTGCCCTTCTCAGCCTCCACATGCTGCTCCTGCCAGTGAAACTCCGTGCCCCCATCGGGGAGGGAATTACAGTAGAGAATCCAGGCCAGAACCCGGCGATGGGGTTCGGTGGCCTCCTGCTCCAGGCTCCAGTCGCAGTGCCAGCGGTAAAACCCCTCCCCTGGGGCATAGCGCTGCAGATTGAACAAAGGACAGACGAAGAGGGAGCGCTCCGGGCAGCACTCCAGAAACAGGGGCCGCTCCGCCAGCCAGCGCTTCAGCCCCACGGACACTCCCCGCAGGATGGCGTCCGCCAGTCCGTGGGCTTCCGCATCCGACCGGTCCAACCACACCAGGCTGATGTCCGTTGACACCTTGTCGGGCTGACCATCCGGGGCGCCCCCGAAGGCCACCCCGGGCCGTTGCAGATCCCCGCGGCGATCAAAGAAGCCCATCACCGCATCGGCGAGGGCCAGATAGCCGCTGTCGTGAAACGCTCCGATCAAGGACATGGCAGCTCTTCCTGCTTCCAGGGCAGAACGATCAGGGCCTCCTGGTGTTGCCACCGATCCATTGGGGCCACATGCTGGGCTAGGCCAACCCGTTGCAAGCCCTCCACCACCTGAAGGGCATCAGGCCGATCGGCCTGGGCATCAAACGACAGCGCCAGCACCTGAGCCTCGGCCGGGTCGGCCATCAGCCGCAGGTTGAGATCCTCGAGCTCCCGCGCGAAGAACAGGCGCCGCATCCGGCCGCTGAGGGCGGGTCCCAGTCCTGCGGCGAAACCCTCCAGGGAGCTCTGATCGGTGGCGCAACCGCAGCTGAGGGCGAGCCAGATCAGAAGTTTTGCCCAGCTCTCCACCGTCCAGAGCGGGGCAAAACTCTCCCGGTGCTGACGCACCAGCTCCGAAATGGCGAACTCGAACAGCTGGGCCTGCCAGGCGGGCGGCGGGGCGGCAGGGGCCGGAGCGGGGGCCGGGGGGCAGGGAGAATCGGGCAAGGCAGAGCAGGCCACACCCCCCAGCCTGCCGCAGGGCCCTTCCTTGGGCAGACTGAAGAGGCAACGTCCGTGGAGACGCCCTCCCATGGCCCTGGATCTGAACGACCCGGAGCTCGAATTCGCCGATCTCGTCACCGCTTACCAGAGCTGGGTGATGGCCGTGATCAACGATGAAAAGCTGGGCGGCGAGAAGCTGCTGACCGATGACATCGCCGAGGACGCCTTCAACGCCATGCGCTTCCTGCCGGACGTGGTGACCAGCGCCATCGAAACCACCCTGGCCCGGGTTTACGACGTGGATGAAGAGGAGCTCAACGCCCTGCTCTATCCCGAAGGCTGAGCGCCATGGCCCCATGCCCCCCCCTGCGGCGGGTGGTGCCCGGACTCCTGGGCCGCTTTGGCCTGGGAGCTCTGGCCATCTTGATGGGCAGCGCACTCACCGGCTGCGGGGAGCAACCGCTTCCCCACCAGGGCCTGGACCGGCCCCTGCGGGGCACGGTGGTGATGGCGATGGGGATCACCAGCGACGAAACCATCGATGGAGAGCTCTCAGAGGCAATCAAGGGCCGTCTGGCCATCACGCTGCGGGAATTTCGCCTGATGCACCCCCATGCGCAGGTGCAGCTCCAGCTCTTCCCGGAAGAAGAGCTCCTGGAGGAAACCCGCTTCCGGTCCGCGGCGGGCGTAGGACCCGATCTGCTGTTTGTCAGCAACTCCACCGCCACCGACCTCCTGCGGGCCGGCCTGACCCGAACGGTGCGCATGCCGGCAACCTTGCTCCAACGCATGGAACCGGCGGAGGCGCGTCGGTTTCAGACCTCGGACGGGGAACTGACCAGCGTGCCGGTGCTGCTGATGCCCCAGCTGGCCTGTTACGACCGGCGCCGGCTGGCCCAGTCGCCTCCCACGATTGGGGCCCTGCTGGAACAATCCGCCCAAGGCCTGCGGGTGGGGTTGCCCCTGGATGGCTTCAATCTGGCCTGGACCTTCGGCAGCCTGGGGGTGGTGGAGAGCGTGGAGGAACTGTTCGCCGGCGAACCTCCCACCGAAGCGCGGCGGCAGGCCCTGGGCCGCTGGCTGAACTGGTTGCGTCAGGCGGATCAGGTGCAGGACGTGAATTTCCAGCTCTCCCAGAGCCAGCTGATTCATGATCTGGGCAAGGGCCAGCTGGACTGGACCAGCTGTCGCAGCACCCACCTGGCCCGCCTGAAAAACGAACTGGGTCGCCATCTCGGCGTCGCCACCCTGCCCGGAGGGCCCGGAGGCTCCCCCAGTCCCGTGAGCAGGCAACGGGTGCTGGCCTTCGGCCGTAACTCGAGCCCGGCCCAGAAGCGGGTGGCGGAAAGCCTGGCCCGCTTCCTGCTCACGCCCCTCACCCAGCGCAACCTGGCCCTGCAGCGAGAGGAGGTGTTGCCGGTGCTGGAGGACCAGCGGTTGCCGACCAGTCGCAAGGGAACCTTGCGCCTCCTGATCCTTGCCCAGGACCAGATGCGCGACAACAGCACGGGGCGAACCCTGTTTCAGGAGGGCGATCACAACGGGATGGCCATGGGCCAGGTGCTCAGCCGCTTCCTCTATGGCGATCTCGACATCAATGGGGCCATCGATGGGCTGGTGCGGGCCATTCAGAGCGGAAAGAGGGGGGCATGAAGGACTTGCTCGACACGATCCTTGGCTGGCAGGGCTACCTGAGTCGGGGAGCCGTGCTGTTGCAACTCCTCTCAATACCCCTGGTGCTGGCGGTGCTGCAGCTCCTGGCCCAGCGTGGAGCCCTGAAGGGCCCCCTCGGCCATCGGGCCGGACGCCGTGGACTCGGACTGCTGCTGTTGGCCGGACTGACGACCGTTCTGGCCCTGACCGGTCAGCCCTTTGCCCTGCTTGGCCTTCTCACCGGCCTGATCGGCGGTTGGTATGGCCTGGAAAGGGCGCCCCAGCTCCTCGCCTCCCGCCTCGACGCCCACACCCTGCAGGTGATCAGCGTCCGCCTGCTGCGTCCCCTCTACCTGCTCACTGGCCTCATGCTGCTGGTGGGCCTGGTGGACAACCCGAGCGTGCTCGGCTTGATCCCCATTGGCGACTGGGTGGGCAGCAATGTGAACCTGGGCACCCTGCTGCGCTCCCTGCTGGTGTTGTACGTGCTCATCATGGCCATGGAGCCTCCCACCCAGGGCGTGGCCTGGATGGCCCAGCGTTTTCTGGGCATCAGCGACGGCAGCCGGCGGGCCATGGCCGTGATGCTCCACTACGCCGTTGTGGCGGGAGGAATGCTGTGGATCCTCGATCGGCTGGGGGTCAACCGCACGGCCCTGGTGGCCGTGGCCGGGGGGCTCTCGGTGGGGGTGGGATTCGGGATCAAGGAGGTGGTGTCCAACTTCATCAGTGGCCTGTGGTTGTTGGTGGAGGGGTCGGTGCGGCCCGGGGATGTGCTGATCGTGGATGGGGAAGCCTGCCAGGTGCGCCGCCTGGGGCCCCGGGCCGCCACCCTGTGGCGCGATCGCGACAATGCGGAGCTGCTGATCCCGAACCAGACCTTCTTCACCTCCTCCACCGTCACCTACACCCACACCGACTCCCTCCGCCGCTGCCAGGTGACCATCGGTGCCGCTTACCACCATGCGCCCGCAGAGGTGATCGCTCTTCTGGAGCAGACCGCCGCCGGTGTGGCCGGGGTGCTTCCCCATCCCCCTCCGAAGGCCTTCCTGCTGAACTACGGCGATTCGGCGATAAATTTCGTGGTGCGCTTCTGGATCGCCAGCGCCCTCGACAACCTCTCGATTTCCAGCCTCGTGCAGCAGGCGATCTGGCAAACCTTCCAGGACGAGGGCATCGAAATCCCCTACCCCCACCAGGTGCAGCTGGAGCGCGTGATGGAGCCCCTGCCGAAACAGGCCATTCCCTTTGGGGATCGGGACAGCAAAACCTCTTGACGCAGCCGGGTTCCTGCTGGCCTTTGACAGCCGCAGCAAACCAGCGGCGTCGGCGCACTCCCCTGGCCATGGGCCCGGGAGGGTTTGAGAGACTGGCCCATGCCGGCCCAGAGCCCTTTCCCGCCCCCAGATGCCTGAACGCTTTGATCTGATCGTGCTCGGGGCCGGCTCCGGCGGCCTGGCCGCCGCCAAGCGGGCCGCCTCCCATGGGGCCTCGGTGGCCATCGTGGAGGGTGATCGGGTGGGGGGCACCTGCGTGATCCGGGGCTGTGTGCCGAAAAAACTGCTGGTATACGGCTCGGCCTATCGCCACCTGCTGGCCGATGCTCCGAGCTACGGCTGGAAGGTGGGCGACGTTCGCCTCGACGCCTCCCGTCTGCTCGCCAACGTGCGTGCCGAGGTGAATCGGCTCAACCAGCTCCACCTGGGGTTTCTTGAGAAAGCCGGGGTGGAGCTGGTGCGGGGCTGGGGAGGCTTTCTGGGTCCCAACCGCATCGGTGTCACCGGAGCCGATGGAAGCGTGCGGCAACTCGAAGGCGAGCGGATCCTGATCGCCGTGGGCGGCCGGCCCCACAAACCCGAGATCCCTGGCGCCCACCTGGGCTGGGTGAGCGACGACATGTTTGAGCTGGAGTCGTTACCGGAACAAGTGGTGGTGGTGGGTGCAGGGTTTATTGCCTGCGAATTCGCCTGCATCCTCAACGGGCTCGGGGTGCAGGTCACCCAGCTGGTCCGAAGCGACCATCTGCTGCGGGGCTTCGACCGGGAAGCCAGCGAAGCAGTGCGGGCTGACATGGAAGCGGCTGGAATCTGCATCCGCCTGGCCCACTCCCCTGCAGCGATCAGCGGCCAGTGCCTTCCCGGCGAGCTCACCGTCACCACCCAGAGCGGCGAAACCATCCCCTGCGGCGGGGTGCTCCTGGCCACGGGCCGGCGGCCGTTCCTCCAGGGGCTCAATCTGGAGGCGGCGGGAGTGGCCGTGGAAAACAACCGGATTCCGGTGGATCCGGATCAACGCACCAACGTGCCCCACATCTACGCCGTGGGAGATGTGACCGATCGGATCTGCCTCACCCCGGTGGCCATCGATGAGGGGCGCGCCTTTGCAGACACGGTGTTTGGCCACAGGCCGCGCCAGGTGGATCACGGCCTGGTGGCCTGCGCGGTGTTCAGCCAGCCGGAGCTGGCCAGTGTGGGCCTCAGCGAGGAGGAGGCCATCGCGCGCCGGGGCAAGGATGCGATCGTGGTGCACCGGGCCCGCTTCCGGCCCATGAGCCAGGCCCTGCCCGCCCGGGATCCGAAGGTGCTGCTCAAGCTGATCGTGGAGCGCTCCAGCGGTTGCGTGCTGGGCTGCCACATGGTGGGGGAGCACGCCGCTGAGATCATCCAGATGGCGGCGATCCCCCTGGGGATGGGGGCCACCAAGGCTGATTTCGACCGCACCATGGCGCTCCATCCCTCCGTGGCGGAGGAGTTCGTGACCCTGCCGAACTGAAGGCCCCCAGCCACCCATGAGCCCCTTCCCCCCCGCCATCGACCACGCCCTGCGGTTACGGCAGCTCTGGCTCACCTATCTGCTGGCCATGCTCTTCCATGTGGATCTGGGGCTGATGCCGCTCTTCCATGGCCTCTCCCCTGAGATCGAGAGCCATGTGGATCCCAGCAGACTCTCGCTGGTGTTCTGGGGGATGCTGATCTATTTCCTGATCCCTTTGCTGGCGATCCTGCTCATCACCTGGACCGCCAGCAACCCGGCCACGGCGGGGCACTGGCGCGGGTGGCGGCGGGTGCACTTCTGGCTGAGCGTGGTGTACACGATCACCAACGTGCCCCACCTCATCGCCGACATCCTGGTGCCCGATTCCCGCAGCGACCAGGTGGCCCTGATGGTGATTCTTCTGGGGATCGGTCTGCTGATCAACGTGGAGGGTTGGCGCTGGTGGCACCAACCCTCAGGCGGGTAGGGAGGATCTCACCTCCTGTTTCATCTGGTGGTGGAGGGAGGCCCGCAGCTGGCGCAGGGCCCGTTGCTCCAGGCCCTGCACCGTGCTTTTGGTCAGCCCCATGCACTGGGCCACCTGGCTGAGGGAACGCAGATCTTCGCCGCCATAGCGCAGGCGCAACACCCGCCGCGCCTGGGCGTTGAGCTGGGCCAGCCCGTTCTCAAGCCAACGGTAGTCCTCTTCCATCTGGGGCTCGCGGCCATCGCTGAGCACGTCGTGAAGCTGGCCGTCCTCCTCCGAGCCCAGGGGCTGATCCAGCGACATCACACGGCCAGCCTGGTTGGCTTCCAGGGCGTGGATCAGGCGAGCGGGTTCGGTGCCGAGCTGAACCGCCAGCTCCTCCAGGGGAAGGGCGGGGCTGGCCTGCCGCAGGGCCTGCACCTCCCCGGCCAGCTTGCGCAGGCTGAGGGGCACCCGCAGGATCTGGCCCTGCTCCGCCTGCCCACGCCGCACGGCCTGCCGGATCCACCAGTAGGCATAGGTGGAGAAGCGATAGCCGCGGCTGGGATCAAAGAGCTCCACCGCCCGGATCAGGCCAATGTTGCCGGCTTGAATGAGGTCCATCAGGTCCACTCCCGCCGGCTCCCGCAGCTGGTGCCGGCACACCGACACCACCAGCCGCAGGTTGGCCTGCACCATGCGATCCATGGCCCGCCGTCCGGAGCGGACCTCCGTTGGGGTGGGGGAAGGCGACTGCTGCCAGCGCCGGACGATCGTCCCGAGGTGCACCTCCTCGTCGGGAGTGAGGAGAGGGATGGCTGCGATGCGCCTGAGGTAGGTCTGAACTCCATCACCGCTCGGTGCCCGATGCTCCGCCATGGTGTCTGCTCTGGACCAACGCGTTCTTCAGCCTTTCCGACCCCATGGCGCTTTCACGGGACTTGCGGCGCAAGTGGCGCAAGCCTGCAGCGCATGTGTTCCGGCCCTTTACGCCCTGTCATTCCACCGGCACCTGCACGGCGGCAGGGGGCGTGGCGGCTCCGGCTTTCTTGGGGATTTCGATGGTGAGCTGGCCCTCCTTGGCCGAGGCCTTGAGGCCTGCCTCATCGGCATCGGCGGGGAGGGTGAAGCTGCGGGTGAAGCTGCCATACACCCGCTCCACCCGATGCATGCGGTCGCGATCCTCCCGGCTTTCCTGGTGCCGTTCCCCCTGCAGGGTGAGCACCCCCTGCTCCAGGGTCACCTTGAGGTCGTTCTTCTCCACCCCGGGGATGTCGGCCTGGATCAGGTAGGTGCCATCGGTCTCCCGGATGTCGACCCGCGGCTGCCAGTCGCCGAGGGCTCCCCAATGGCGACTGCTGGGCCAGGCCACCAGCCGCCCATAGCGATCAAAGAATTCCTCGATGCCCTTCATCGGTTCCCATTTCTCCAGAGCCATGGCGGTGCCAGCAACTACCCCCAAGCTATGGAGACCACCCGGCGCCGTATGGACCGCCACCGCTGCAAATCAGCCGCGCTGCTCTGCGCGGAGATAGGGATCCAGGAAGCTCAGGGGCCTGGCCATGGTGGCGGAAAAGCCCAGCATGCACCTGTCTCGATGGCAGTGGAGCAGGCTGTCATCCCGCTCCAGCAGAAAGGTGCCGCCCCGCTGGGTGAGGTGGTCGTCCCGGGGCACATAGGTGCGCCAGTGGGAGAGCACCTCCACCATGTTCCGCAGACGCACGGTGGCCAGCTCAAAGGGCCGCTGAAACCCCTCGCCTCCCGCCAGGTTAAACAACGGGCTGGTCAGGCGCTGGGGGGCGGAGCGATCCCCCGTGTAGCCACGCAACACTTCTGCCAAGGTGCCTGGGGAGCCCACCCCGGCGCACATCAGGAGCAGGGAGGGCCAGGGGCCACCGGGGGCCTGGAGCCCTTCGTAGAGGCCGAGAGCCCGGTGCAATCGCGGAGTGGCCTCCACCTGCAGCAGCTCCCGTGGCAACCCCGTGAACCCACAGAAGCGATCCGCGCCGGCCTCCTCCCCGATGCCGATCGCCAGCAGAGCGATCCCCGCCTCTTGCAGCTGTGGCACAGCGGCGGCCAGGGCCTGGGCATATTCCAGGCTGTCGAAGTCGCCCAGCTGGGAGAGCAGCACCACCAGGCGGCGGCGGCCCTGCCCCATGCCGGGCACCCGGGCCAGGTGATGGAGCAGTGGGGGGGGGGCCTGCATGGGAGTCAGACCGCCACCTCGGCCAGCACGGCGCGGTGGCGGGGTGTGCAGGGAGCGCTGGTCACCGCGTCGAATCCAGCCGACCGCAGCTCCTCCTCCAGATCGAAGGCAAAGTAGGCATCCATGAAGGGCTCCGTGCTCTTGAGCAGGGTCATCACCGCCGCAGGCATCGTCTGATAGGCCTGGCAGCCGGGGTCCATGTCCATCACGGCCAGGCACCCCCCGGGCCGCACCAGCCGGCGCGCCTCCCGGAGGATGCGGCGGGTGGTGGGCTGGGGCATCTCATGCAGCAGCAGAAAGATGGACACCAGGTCAAAGCTGCTGGCGGGCAACCCGGTGGCTTCGGGCAGGGCATGGCGCCAGGCCTGGATCCCTACCTGGCGCCGTTCCGCCTCATGGCGGGCCACCGCCAGGTAGTAGGGGGAGAACGTCAGGCCCGTGATGGCAGCCTGGGGAAAGGCGGCCTGCAGGGCGAAGCTGCTCAAGCCCACCGTGCAATGGAGATCCAGGATGGTGCCAGGGGGTTGGGGGAATCGGGCCTGCAGGGCCTGGTGGTAGCCCACCCGCAGGGCCTGGTCACTGGTCGGGCCCGCCTCCGGATACAGGCTGGAGTGCACCGCGTTGGAGGCCACCTCGAACTCAAAGGCCGCCTGCCAGCAGAGGTGGCCCGCGTCGTAGCCGTGGAAGGAGGCCTGATAGTTGGCGGGATAGGCCAGCGACCCGTCGTGGACCGCCTGCCAGTGCGGAGCCCAATCCACCCGTTCATAGTCCGCCACCCGGGCGGTCCAGGGGATCCCGTGGCGCTCGGCCCGCTGGATCATCATCCGCCGGGCCTGGTGTTTCGCCACGGCCCAGAGGGGCTTGACGCTGAGGGCACCGCGAATCATGGCGTCGGTGAGGGCTCCGCGGCGGGTGGGGCCGGGGCGGGTGAGGGTCATGGCAGTCGGCGAGCAACCGGCAGGGGGAGGCTAGGGGGTCGGGATTTCCCCGAGGGCCTCCGCCACCGCCTTCTGAAACACCGCCTCGTCGGGCACCACGCCGGTCCAGCGTTCAAAGATCTGCATGGCCAGCTGCACCAGCATCTCCACCCCATCCACGATCGGGCAGCCCCGATCCCGGGCCGTGGCCAGGAAGGGGGTGATGCGGGGGTTGGTGATCACATCCACGGCGACGCAGCCCGGCTCCACCGTGTCCCAGATCAGGGGGATGGGCTCCAGCTCGGGGGCACAGCCGAGATGGGTGGCGTTCATCAGCAGGGTGGTGCCGGCAGGGACAGCCACCTCGCCCGTCCAGGGCTGCCACACCGCCGGCACACCGCTGGCCCGCGTCACGGTGGCGGCCACCTCCTCACCCTGCTCCTGGCGCCGGGTCACCAGGGTGACGTGGGCCGCACCGGCCCAGGCGATCTCCACCGCCATCGCCCGGCCCGCCCCGCCGGCCCCGAGCATCACCACCCGCTGGCCGGCCAGGGGGACGACCTTCTCAATCGCCTTCACCACCCCCTTGCCATCATTGTTGTGGCCGATCAGCCGACCCTCCTCGATGGTGAGATAGTTGGCCGCACCGATGGCGCGCACGTCGTCATCCACCTCATCCAGCAAAGGAATCACAGCCACCTTGTAGGGCACGGTGATGCCCACACCCCGATAGCCCAGGGGGCAGAGGGCCTTCACGGCGAGCGCCAGATCCGCCTCATTGGCGATGTCGTTCTTCCAGAACTGCCAGTGCAGCCCGTAGTGCGCGTACACCGAATCGAACATCAGGTCGATGGGGTTTTCTGCCACCGGGTGGCCCAACATCCCGGTCATCTGTTTCTGGGGAGGGATCACGGGGGGAAGGCGACTGCCCTTCAGCTTGGCAAGGGCAGCCTGATCCGGCATCGGGCGGGAGTTTCGCCGCATGGCTGGCTGCACCCCTTCCTCGCTTCTGCGGCAATCCGTTGACGCCGGCTCCGGGTGGACCTAGCGATAGGGCTCACTGCGGACCGCCGCCATGACCCTTGAGGCCCATCGCGACGACCTGGCCGCCACGGCGGCGGCCCTGGCGGCCCCTGGCACGGGGCTGCTGGCGGCCGATGAATCCACCGGCACGATCGGGAAGCGGTTCGCGGCCATCGGCCTGGAGAACACCGAAGACCATCGCCGGGCTTACCGCAGCCTGCTGGCCACCGCTCCCGGCCTGGCCGAGAGCATCAGCGGTGTGATCCTCTACGAGGAAACCCTCTTCCAGGACAGCAGCGAGGAGGTGGGCGGTGCACCGATCGTGGAGCTGTTCGCCCAGCAGGGGATCATCCCTGGCATCAAGGTGGACCAGGGGGTGGAGGCTCTGGCCGGAGGGCTGGAAGGGGAAACCTGGTGCACGGGTCTGAAGGGCCTGGCCGACCGGGCGGCGCGCTACTACGCCCGCGGGGCTCGTTTCGCCAAGTGGCGGGCGGTGCTGCGCATCAGCCCCGGTGGGTGCCCCTCCGAGCTGGCGGTGCGGGAAAACGCCTGGGGCTTGGCCCGCTATGCCCGCGCCGTGCAGGAGCAGGGGCTGGTGCCGATCGTGGAGCCGGAGATCCTGATGGATGGCGACCATGACATCGCCACCACCGCCTCGGTTCAGGAGTGGGTGCTGCGCACGGTGTATGAGGCTCTGGCGGTGAACGGGGTGTTTCTGGAAGGCAGTCTGCTCAAGCCCTCCATGACCACCGCCGGCGCGGCCTGCCCGACACGCCCCAGCCTGGAGGAGGTTGGGGAGTTCACCGTGCGCACCTTGAACCGCACGGTGCCGGCAGCGGTGCCGGCGATCCTGTTTCTCTCCGGCGGCCTCAGCGAGGAGGACGCCAGCCGCTGCCTCAATGCCATCAACGAGGCCGCGGCCCAGGGCTTTGCCCCCTGGCACCTGGGCTTCTCCTTCGGCCGGGCGTTGCAGCACTCCTGCCTCCAGCACTGGGGAGGCAGCGATCGGGGGGCGGGCCAGGCGGCCCTGCTGGCCCGGGCACGAGCCAACGGCGCCGCCAGCCGGGGCGCCTACATCCCGGGCAGCGAGCCCTCCGACGACACCAGCCTGTTCGAGGCCGATTACAGCTATTGAGAGGGCTGGCGCTCGCCCCGCATCCGGCAAAACAGATAGTCGGAAGCGTCTCTGAGACCCCTTCGGCGAAGGAACTCCCGGCCATGCCGTAACGTCGCTCGCCAGAAGCCAAGCGTTGGCCTGAACATGGTGACAATATGTGAGGATCGGAAATAGCTCTTCCCCAAGACAGACGGACGCTCAAGCGCGTAGACCCTGCCAGCAACATAAACCCGCGGGATTGTCTTTTTGTTGATGCAGGCTGCAATTCGCGACAGATTCCTTTCCGTGAAGGGTTGTCCCGGGATGCGGCCATGCAGGATGACAACCTCTCCGTTGACCTGACCAAAGGTATGGAAGCGACAGTTGTACTCGCTGGTCAGCGTAACGATGCGCAGGTCACTCGCATAGAGGGCAATACGAAGCGGTGGCTGATCGCCCGGCACCCATCCGTTCATATCAGCCAGCCTGTTCACCCACAGGAGAGATTCCTCTACGGTCCGGGTGAGACTGGCCGATTGTCGGTAAACAATCACCCCCTGATTGAACTCACGAAAGGCCACGGGCACGCCCACATTTTCAGGACACCAGTCGATATAACGGCGGTCGTGGGACATGGCGACATCGAAATGATCGAGCAACTCGAATAATTCGCCAAAGGGGGCGCACACAAAGGTATCGGTGTCCAGGAGGATCGTTTGCTCAAACGGCGAACGAAGCATGGCGATCAACTTGTTGATATGGACCTTCGGATGAACCTCTTCGAGGGGAATGACTTCATCGAAAACACCTCGCTCCAAGGGCGGATGGTCCGTGAAGAGAACGAGCCTCAGGTCCGGCATGAAACGCCTGACGCTCTGTGCGGAAATCCTGGCTTCCTCGATGAAGGTCGGGCCCAAGGCCATGTAGATCGCCCCACGACCGGATCGCACCATGACCGCCTCAACCGATCTTCAGACTCTGCAAAGCATTGCAGGTGGGCCCATGATGCACGGATCCCCCCGGTTGAGATGACGCTGCTTCAGACAAGGCTGTCCTGCGCTGAGGTGCATCAGCGTCTGCAGCAGACCTTTGCCCAGCTCAGCGAGGCCTACCCGGCCAAGCTCACCACCTACGACTTCTCGATCGCCGGACGACGTGTTGTCGGTCGTTTCCTCGGCGCCGAACTGGCCCGGATCTTCCGCACCGCCTTCGAGCCCTACGCTGGCGATGGCCCCCCGGCCCTTGAGATCTGCCTGTGGGATGAGACACCGGACACGGGTATCGATCCGCGCCTTGGGCTCTTCCATCGTCTCAATGAGCAGCAACTGCGGCAAGACGTGGTCACGGGCACCTCCGTGAGTGGCCGTTACGTCTGTCACATCGCCAAGGGCTGGCTCAACGTCCTCGACCTGGAGCAACCTGCCCTGGTGGGCTGCGTGCTGGATCGCTCCCGCTTCCATCTCCACGAGCGGGCGCGCCCGCTGGAATGGCCCCTGCGGTTCTGGCTGCGCCGCATCGGCCTGCCGGTGTTGCATGCGGGGCTCGTCAGCAAGGATGGGAGGGGTCTGCTGATCGGTGGACCCGCTGGTGCCGGCAAATCCACCCTGGCGCTGGCCTGCCTGGATGCAGGCTTTGGTTTTCTCTCCGACGACAAGATCGGTCTGGAGACCGTGGCACCGGGCATGTTCGTCGGTCACCGCCTCTATCGCTCGATCCTCGCCAGCGTCGACATGCTGCAGCACTTCCCCCAGCACCGGCCCCAGGCCCACCGGTTGGAAACCGATGCGCTGAACAAGGCGATCCTGATGGCCTCCGACCTCTTCCCCGAGCGGATTCTGGCCTCCTCCCCCATCCACGCCGTGGTTCTGCCGCGCCGGGATCCCGCCCCGGCCGAGGCAAAACTGGTGCCGGCCCGCCGGGTGGAGGCCATGACCCGCATGCTGCCCAACTGCCTGCCCCTTTACCCCACCTGGGACAGCGGCGACATCGGACGGCTCAGCGATCTGCTGCGGGCCGTGCCTGTGCACTGGCTTGAGGGCACCGCGCCCCCCACCCAACTGCCCCAGCTGGTGGCGCAGGCCCTGCCCGGGAACGATCAGCGGCCATGAGGCTGCTGCTCTTCAGTCCCCACTTCCCCCCCTATGGATCCGGTGGCCCCACGGTGATCGATCGCCTGGCCCGGGGACTCGTTGGGCTGGGGCATGAGGTGCTGGTGGTCACCACTCAATACACCGTGGATCTGCCGGATCAGGACCTCCGCCATGGCGTGCAGGTGCGCCGGTTCCCCTTCTGGGAAGCGGTGGCCCGGCCCACACCCACCGCCATGGCAGCAGGCCTGCGCTGGCTGGCCGATCAGAAGCGATCCTTCCGGCCGGATGTGGTGCACCTGTGCATGGTGTCGCCGATCGATCTGTTTCACTGGCAGAGCCGCAGCGCAGCTCCCGTCCCCACTGTGGTGACGCTGCATGGGGAGCTCGAGCCGAGCCTGTGCCGGCCCTTGCGGCCGGGAACGGTGTTTGATCACGCCCTGCGCCGGGCCGATGCCCTGGTGGCCTGTTCCCGGGCTGTTCAGGCCGATCTGCTCGAGGTGTTGCCCGCAGCGGCAGGTCGCAGCCTGGTGATCCCCAATGGCATGGAACCGCCGCCCCGCCAGGCCGCTCCCGTCAGCATCAGCCCACCGGAGCTCCTCTGTGTGGCCCGACTGGTGGCGGGCAAGGGGGTCGACATCGCCCTGCGGGCCTTCGCGGAGATCCGGGCGGCGCTGCCGGAGGCCCGGTTCACCATCGCCGGCGACGGTCACGATCGCCCCCGGCTGGAGCAGCTGGCAGAGCACCTGGGGGTGTCCCGCTCGGTACGTTTCCTCGGGTGGAAGCGCAGCGAACGTTGCCTGGAGGTCATGGAAGCGTCCTCCCTGCTGCTCGTGAGCTCCCTGTCGGAGGGATTCGGCCTGACGGCCCTGGAGGCCGCCTGGATGCGGCGTCCTGTGGTGGCCAGCAGGACCGGCGGGCTGGTGGAGGTGGTGGAGCATGGGGTCACCGGCCTGCTGGTGACACCCGGCGACGCCGGAGAGATGGCCGCCGCCGCCCTTGAGCTGCTGCAGGATCTGCCGCGATGCCGCAACTTTGGAGATGCGGCCCAGCAGCGGGCCCGGGAGCGCTTCGCTCTGGATCGGCAGGTGGAGGCCTACGCCGCCCTTTACGGGCGCCTGGCCTCCAGACACTCCGGATGAGCCGCGACCTCAGCCCCCCCGCAACTGACGGAGCACCGCGGCCTTGCGCTGCTCATACTCCGGGGCTGGCAGCGAGCTGCGCAGGACCTGCTCGATCAGCACCAGCGCATGCACACAGCGGTTCTGCGCCAGCAGATGATCCAGCAGGGGTTGGAGCAGATCCGGGGATGGCCGGCATTGCATCCAGCGCAGATGCTGCGCTTCATAGTGCGCATCCAGCTGAAGGTGGCTGGGATGATGCAGTGGAAACTCCAGGGAAAAGCGGGGCGTGTTCTGAAACAGCAGGGCATGGCTCATGGAGGTGTGCGTTGCCTGCGGCCCGAAACCGATATTGCTGATCAGATTCCTTGCCGGGAAAAGGGAGAGGCCCCCTTTCAGCATCTTGGAGAGGGTCCAGATGATGCACCAATCATCAGCCAGTTTTTCCATGGAAAAGGTCTGAAAGGGGTGCAGGAATTCAGCCTGGGTGTCCCCATTCCACCCCACCTGCGTGGTTGTGAGCTGCTGAGCCAGCCGGCGCCAGTTGGGCGCATCCCGGCGAAAGCATTGCCAGGCCGTCCTCCAGGTGGCCCAGCCCCAGACACTGCCGTATTGAAAGGTTGCGTGGTAGCTGCTGGCGTCGGGCATCCACGCGATCAGTCGGTTGTGCCCACCGATGTGCATCACCCGTGGATCCTCCCGGTAGTGGTGCAGCAGCGCTTCGCAGTAGGCAAAGAAGGAGAGATCCGGCAGGCAGTCGTCCTCCAGGAGGATCGCTTCCTCCACCTGCGCGAACACCCAGTCGAGGCCGCTCACCATGCGCTGGCCACAGCCGAGATTCGTGCTGGCGAAATCCGTCAGCACCTCGCAGGGCCAGTCCGGCGCGCTGACGATGGCGCGGGCCTGCTCACAGAGCAGGGCATCCTCGCAGTGGTTGGGCCGCGGGCCGTCAGCCACGAGAAGGAGCTGGCGCGGCCGCACCTGGCGGATCGCCGCAAACACCTGGCGGGTGCACTCCGGACGGTTGAAGAGGAAGAGAACGACGGGGGTTTTCACAAGGTTCGGACCCTGACCGACCTGGGGCTGGGCCCATCAGCCTGGCCATAAAATGGTCGCAAACGTTTGGCGAGCTCCTTGGGGATCGAGGTGGGCTCGGACGCCGGTATCACCGTGAGTGTGCTGGTGGCCAGCCGCAACCGGGAAGACCTCCTTCACGGTTGTCTGGAGTCACTGCTGGCCCAGACCCTCCAATCCATGGAGATCCTGGTCATACACGGTCCCGGCGGGAACGACTGGGAGGCGACAGCTCCATACCGTACCGATCCCCGGATCCGCGGCGTGCCCTCCCCCCGGCCAGGGCTGTATGCCGCCTGGAACGCGGGCATCCAGGTGAGCCAGGGGCGCTACCTCTGCAATCTCAACAGCGACGATCGGTTGCGCGAGGATGCGCTGGCGGTGATGGCGGCTGCCCTCGATGCCCATCCCGAGGTATGCCTCGTGTATGGGGATTCCTTGGTCACCACCCGCCCCGGCGAAACGTTTGCGCACAACTCCAGCCGCGGCCGCAGGCTCGCCCAGCCCACCTACCAGCCACGGGTGCTTCTGGCCGGCTGCTGCTGCGGGCCCCATCCGATGTGGCGCCGCTCGGTGCACGCCTGGGCCGGAGGCTTCGATGAAACCTATGCCATCACGGGCGACTATGCGTTCTGGCTGCGTCTGGCTGAGCGGGCGCCGATGCTGCATCTGGAGGAAACACTGGGGTTGTATCTCGACCATCCTCAGGGCTTGTCCCGTGCTGATCCTGCCCGGGCGGTAGCCGAGCGGGTGCGGGCGATGAAGTCGGTGTTGCATCGCTACCGGGACATCATCCGGGTGGATGGGGTGCCCCTCGAGCCCTTGATATGAGCGACACCTCCCCCCAGGCCATCCTGCTGACGACAGATTTTCCCCCCATGAGTGGTGGAATCGCCGGTTTCCTGCATGGACTCTGGGACGAGCTGGCCACATCCCTCCCCGCGACGGTGCTCTCCACTGTGCCGGCGGGCACGGCACCCAGGCCCCATCGCTACCGACTGGAGATCCTGGAGGCCGTGGGGGCTCCAGGCCTGACCACTTCGCAGCGCCTGTTGCGCATGCGGGGGGAGGCTGTGCCTGCCACCCTGGCCCATCTGAAGGCGGCGGGAGCCGATGCCCTGGTCTTTATCGGCGTCTGGAGCGTCATGGCCCATCACTGGTGCCAGGCGCTGCAGAAATCCGCCATTCCCTACGCCATCTTTGCCCATGATGGGGAGCTCACGGACGCTGAGCTGTATGCCAGCGTGGACCCGTGGCGACAGGGCGATGTGCGGGCCGCACGCTTCCTCCTCGCCAACAGTCGGGACACGGCGACCCGGCTGCGAATGCGCTACGGCGAAACTCTTGACATCCGGGTGCTGAACCCCGGGGTGCCGGACCGGCCCGTCCCAGAGACTCTCCGTCCCTGGGTGGCGGCCCTGAAGGCCGACCTCCAGCTCGACGGGGCACGGGTGCTGCTCACCGTGGCGCGGCTGGAACGCAGCAAGGGAATCGACCTGGTGATCCGGTGCCTGCCTGATCTGGCCCGCGCCTTTCCAGGCCTGCGCTATCTGGTGGCGGGAGAGGGTCCGGAACGGGAGGCTCTGGAATCCCTTGCCCGCAGCCTGGGAGTAGCTCCGCTGGTGACCTTCCTCGGACGGGTGGACGAGCTCTGCAAGCAGGCCCTTTACGACCTCTGCGAGGTGTACGTGATGCCCAGCCGGCTGGTGCCCGGCCGCCCGTTGGAGGGCTTCGGGATCGTCTTCCTGGAGGCGGCGGTCGCCGCCCGGCCCTGTGTGGCAGGTCGGGTAGGGGGAACGGCCGATGCAGTCGTCGATGGCGTCACCGGCCTTCGGGTGGACAGCTCCGACCCGCGGGAGACCCTGGCGGCCCTGGACCGGCTATTGCGAGATGGGGCCCTGCGCCTGCGGCTGGGGGAGGCGGGCCGGGAGCGGGTGAGGCGGCACTTCCTCTGGCCAGCGGTTGCCGGCCGCTTCCTCCGGGAGACCGGCCTCGGCGGATGATGGGGGCCCCAGGGTGCGCCGCCGATCCGCCCAGCGTTTGACGATCCGCAGAAACTCCTGGCGGCTGTCCTGCTCCCGCCGCTGGCTGAGATTGCGCCCATGCATCCGGTGAAGGGTGAGGGCCTCCGGAAGCAGCAGCCGTTTCAGGCCAGCGGCCTCCGCCCGCAGAAACCAGTCCACCGCATCGGCGAACCAGAGATCCGGATCAAACAGGCCCACGGTCTCGAAGACCTGGCGGCGGGCGAGCAGGGTGGTGGTGGCAAACCCTGGCACGGGCTCGGACGCCCGCGGCAGGTGCTGCAAGCGCTGGGCCTGTTCGGCCGCCTCTGGCTCCCAGATCAGTCGGGCATGGCTGACACAGAGGTCGAGGGCGGGATCCGCCTCAAAACACCGCAACTGGAGCTCCAGCTTGTCGGACTGCCAGAGATCATCCGGATCGAGGAAGGCAAGGAAGGCGCCCCGGGCCTCCTGCACACCCCGGTTGCGGGTCGCCGCGGGGCCGAGCCTGGTCTGCTGGACAACCCGGACCCTGCTGCCGGCGGCACCTGCAATGGCCAGGGTGTCATCTTCCGAGCCGTCATCCACCACGACCACCTCCAGCTCCCCGTGGGTCTGATCGAGGATGCTGGCCAGGGCCTGGGGCAGGTAACGGGCCGCGTTGAAGGTGGGAACAACACAGCTGACCAGCTGGTGCTCAGGTGGCATGCGGGGCGGGGAGAGGGTCGACGTCGCTCAGCTCCCAGGGGATCTCGCCAGCATCGGGCATGGGCGGATCGAGGGCCAGCAGCTGTTCCATGTCGCGGAACACCTCAAAGGCCGGAGGCTCGTAGGGACGCTTCTCGGCCACCGGAGGAGATTCGGGCTGGGGGCTCTCCGCCTCCGTTGTGGCGGCTCGGATGATTCCCTCAGCATCGAGGAGGTCGAGAAGTCCTCGCAGATCCGTCTCTGCTTTTTCCCTGCTCACATCATAAACATTGCAGAGATGGCGCAGCAATGCGTCCATGGTTTGACACTGCTCCAGCAGGGGCCAGATCTCTCCTGCCGCCTGGTTACTCGTGTAATAACAGCCTGTGGCCAGATTGATCACGACTACTTCTCCATCCATCACCTGGGCCGCCACCAAATCCGTTGCAACTTCGTAGCAGTGAGACGAATCCACAGGTATTACCCCGCCAATTGACCATATAGTTTACAAAAGTCGTCAAGGTGAGCCGTCCAGCTGAACTGCTCAGCCGCACGACGCCGGCCTTCCTCACCCAGGCGACGGGTCAGCTCCGGATCCGCCAGCAGCCGCAACACGGCCCTGGCGAGGCCCTCGGGGTCCTCCCGCTCCACCAGCAGCCCGGTTTCGTCGTGCAACACCACCTCAGGCAGGCCCCCCACCCGGGAAGCCACCACCGGGCGGGCCTGCTGGGCCGCTTGCAGGGCAACAATGCCGAAGGCTTCCATCCAGCGGGAGGGCACCACCACAAGGGTGGCGGTGTTGATCAACCCCGGCACGGCCTGGGGATCCACCCATCCCAGGAACCGCACCCGATCCCCCAGCCCGAGCTCCTGGGCGATGGCCTGGAGCTCGGGACGGGAAGGGCCATCGCCAGCAACGATGACCTGCAACCCGGGATGGTGCGGCACGATGGCGGGCAGAGCCCGTAGAGCCACATCACAGCCCTTCTCGGGCACGAGGCGGCCCAGCAGCAACAGCACAGGTGGATCCCAGGGGAGTGGGGGGGGCGCGGAGGCCGGTGGATCCAGCGCATTCAGGATCACGGAGGATCGGGCCAAGGTGTCCGGCAGCTGCTGGTGCACGGTGCCCAGCACGCTCACCGTGTTGCCTGTGATCCAGTCGGCGGCGGTGAGGGATCTGACCATCAGAGAATCGGGCCGCTGCAGGTCTCCCTCCAGGCTCACCCGCAACGAGAGCAGGGTGGGGCAGGGATGGAGATGGCGGGTCATCAGGTGAAAGATCACCGAGGGATCCGTGAGGTGCAGGTGCACCAGATCGGGCTGAAAGCTTTGTTTCAGGGCTCCCACCTCCCGCCGTAGGTGGGCCATCAAGCCCGGGTCCTTCTTCTGGAACGCTTCCTCGAAACGGAAGCGATGCACCGGGATGCCCTCCACCTCCTGAAACGGGGGAAGGTCGCGCCCACCCGGCGAGGTGATCACCCGAAACTCATGGCCGCGCCTCACCATCTCCGGCAGGAAGCGAGAGGCGTGCACTTCAACGCCACCGATATGGGGCCAAAAGCGCTGGGTCCAGTACAGCACTTTCATGGTGAGCCCTGGAAAGCGAGCCGAGCGAGGGCCGATGGCGCCGCGGTGAGCCGGCTGTGCCAGTGGCGCAATAACAACTGGGATCCAGATGGTGAGGGAGACGCCTCCAGGCGCTTCAGATACGCGCCATCTGGAACGAGCAACCAGCGGGCCAGGCTGATCCTGGAGCGGGCGCCCACGGCCTGCCAGAGCGTCCCGAAATGGCCCCCTTCGCCGAGGCGGGCGGCGTGAATGAGCAGCTCCCGCTCAAGCCCGTCCGCCCGGGAAGCGTCCGCGGCCAGGGCCTCCAGAAGCGTGGACGGGATGGGGGTGCCGATGTCATGGGCGAGATAGCCCAGCGTCACCGCCAGCTGGGCCGAAAGGCCATGGTCCGCCGCGGTGGTGCGCAGACGCGACCAGTCGATCTCCTCGCTCTGAACCACGATCGCGTGGGCATCGCTCACCCAGCGCAGAGACGTGCGCCCGCCGCGACAGGCGGCATGGCAGCACACATGCAGCAAGAGATCATCCGCAGAGGGCAGCAGCAGGGAGGTGCCAAGGATCGTGGCCTGACGTGCGCGGACCTGCAGATCCTCCAGCAAAGGCCCAAAAAAGGGTGAAGGCAGGGGCTTTGGGTGGAGCCGCACCGGAAGGAGTCGCCTGTGAAGGAAGGCGCGCCCCGCATCAGCCGAGGCTTCTTCCCTTAATCCCGACTGGACGAGGACTTCGGATGCCCTGTCGAGATGGGACTCCGGCACCAGCAGGTCGAGATCATGGCAGTGGCGAAGCCAGGGCTTCGGCAGCACCCCCTCCGCCACGGCCGCCCCCCGGGCCAGCAGAAAAGGGAGCCCCGCGGCCGAGAGGGAGGCGAGAATGGCAGCGGCGATCTCCTGATACCGTTCCGTGCGCCGCTGCTCGTGCAGCTGGGCCGCCCGCAACCAGGTGGCATCGTGCCGATCCAGACTGGCGCCGGCCTCCAGCAGGGAGCAGGCCAGAACGGCGGACAGGCTGCGCAGGCTGCGCTGGGCGCCCCCCATCCCCTCCGCGGGGCCATGGCGGGCCCGCCAGGTGGACCAAGCCTCCAGCGCCCTGGGAGCCGGTGCCAGACAGGCAAGAAGAAACAGGGTTGGATCCTGGTCGGGAAGAAGGCCGGCCAACAGGTCCAGCGGCGCCTGCCGTAGCCATGGTCTGGGGAAGGGGCCGTTGGCTGAAGTGGGCACGGGGGGAGACGGCCCCGAGCTGGTACGGGGATTCAGGGGGTCATCCTCCCACCTGATGCTGGCGTTCCGCCTCCTGGCGCTCGGCCGCAGTGAGGCGGAGCACTCCATCGGCCATGGCGATCAGAGCGGGGTCGTGGCTGCTCACCAGCACCAGCCTCTGCCGGGCACGCTCCTTGAGAATGGTGCAGACCCGTTCCGAGGCTTCAGCATCGAGGTAGGCCGTGGGCTCATCCAGCACCTCCACGGGCCGATCCCGCAGCCAGGCCCGCAACAGGCCGAGGCGATGGATCTCGCCGCCGGAGAAATGATCCATCATGAGGGGGAGGGTGCCGTCCAGGCCCCCGCTCCGTTCCAGCAGGTGGGCCAGGCCCAGGCGCTCCATCCAGGCTTCGATGATCCCGCTTCCCTCGTGCTGATCGAGGGTGAGGTTGTTGCGGAGGCTGGCCTCGAAGAGCACGGCCACCTGGGGCGCATAGGCCAGCACCTGCCGCAGCTGGCCGGCTCCCGCCGGCCCGGCGAGCAGGACATCCCCCTGCCGGGTCTGGAGCTGCCAGGCACTCCGCTCCTCCCCCAGCAGGCCGCAGAAGCGGTCGAGGAGCGTGGTCTTGCCGCTGCCGGAGGGCCCCACCACCACCATCAGGGCCCCCGGTCGGAGATGCAGGGTGGGGGAATCCCCGGGGGGGGCAGCCATCCCATCGGCCCCGGTCCAGCACAACCCCTGCCAGACGGCGGGATCCCTCAGCAAACCGAGCCGCTCGGGGGAGGTGGTGCGCGACGGCGACGGCACGGGCGGTGGCGTGAGTCTGGAACGCCGCTCACAGAGGGTGGCATAGCCGGGAAGGGCTCCCAGGCAATGACGCTGGGCACCGATGGCGGCGCTGAGAACGGTGCCACTGCGATAGGCGAACAGCAGGGTGGTGGCCACCGCCGTGGCCGGCAGGTCCCCTCGACCCCAAATCAGCCATACCCCCACCACCAGCACCACGAGGGTGTCGCGGAGGGCATTGAACGTGGCCTGGCGCCGCACGATCTGGAACAGCACCTGGCGGTAGCGGAGGGCTTCCTGGGAGAAGCGCCGCAGCAACCAGGTTTCTCCGCCGGCGGCACGCACCGCCTTGACTCCGTGCAGGCCATCCCCGACCGTGCGCTGCAGGGCAGCATTGATCCGGGTGCGCAGGCGCCCGAGCTTCCAGCTGCCAGACCGCTGGAGCAGGGCGGCCACGCCCGTGGCCACCAACGCCAGCAGCAGGGGCGCGGCAGCTCCCCGACCCACCGCCAGCACGCCGACCGCAAGCAACAGCAGCGAGAGGAGAGCCTGGAGGACCCGGGTGCCCTGCTCCAGGGCCAGCACGCTGCTGGAGATGTCGGCGATCAGGAGCCCGATCAGATCCCCTCTGCCCATCTGCTGAAGGTTGAGGGAAGGGGCATGGAGCACCTGGCTCAGCAGTCCCTGGCGCAGCTGATCGGCGAAGGAACACCGCAGGTCCTCCTGCCCGATGGTGATCAGGGCCTGCAGGGTGCCCCGCAGCAGCATCAGTGCCAGGAGGGTCAACAGGGCCTGAGGGAGCGGGAGCTCGAGATGGAACGGGAACCGGGCGGCAGGGGAGGAGCCGCTCTGCAGCAGGAGCGACACCCCCAGACCCAGGCCGCTGATCTCCACCAGGCTGCTCAGGAGGGTGTAGAGAATGAGCCTCAGCACATGCCGCCAGCCCGCCTCCCGCGCCAGCTGCCCTAGGAGCGAGAGATTGCGGAGACGGGTGACAATGACTGGGAGGATGGCAGGGCGCGGCATGGGGCGAGCAGGGAGGGCGGGATCCCGGGGCAGCGTCGCCACAGGTCTGATCAGGTGGGCAGCAGTGGCACCAAGGGTAAGAAGGGGCCTTGCGGCAGACCGCCCCGCGATGGGAACCGACGCCGGAGCGGCCCGCCCAGCCGGCTGGGTGGCCTCCAGACCCCTGCTCCTCCAGGTCCTGCACTGGCTGGTGGATCCCCAGGGTGCCCCCGCCGGTGGCCCACCGCAGATCGGCCATCCGCCGGGGTTCCTGCAGGCGGTGCGCCGCCACCGGCTGGCCATTCCTCTGGCTCGCCATGCGGACGTCCTCTCCCTGCCGGCGAGCCTGGCGGACCCGCTGGTGCGGGAGGCCCGCCACCAGCAGCGGGCGTCCCTGGCCCTGATCGCCCTGGCCCTGGAGGCGCAGGCGGCCCTGGAGCAGGCGGGCCTGCGCGCCCTGCTGCTCAAGGGGCCGGCACTGGCCGTGCAGACCACCGGTGTGGCGAGGGGACGGGGTGGGGGGGATCTGGATCTGCTGGTGGCTCCGGAGGATCTGCCCGCCGTGGTGGCCCTGCTGGAGGGGCTGGGCTTCCACCGACCCCCTGGGATGTTTCCACGCCGGCTCGATTCGTTCTGGGGGCGCTACGCCCGCTGGACGGGCCACGAACTCAGCCTGGAACGGCCAGGAAGTCCCTGCCTGGATCTGCACTGGGGCATCAACACGGTGCGGGCACCCCTGCCCCCGTTTGAGGCACTCTGGCAGGCCCGCCAGACGGTGAACCTCAACGGCAGAGCCGTGCCCACCCTGTCGCTGGAGCACGCCTTCCGGCACAGCTGCCTGCACGCCGCCTCGGATCAGTGGATGACACTCCACCACCTGCTGGACGTCGCCCTCCTGGCCCGCCAGCTCCCCCCGGCCACCGGGCCGCGCCTGCGACGGGAGCGCTGCGTGCGCCACAGCTGCGCCGCCGCCTACGACGCCACAGGCTGCTCCGCCCTGCTGGCCTTCACCGATCCAGGGCGGCCCGACTGCCGGCGGGCCATCGCCCGCGCCCGCTGGACCCAGGAGCGCCCCCCCCGGGTGAGCGCCGAGGGCGCCTGGCATCCCGGCCACTGGCTGGCCACCGTGCGTCAGCAGGCCTCCCTCAGCTCATCCCCCCTCGATTGGCTACGGGTGGTGGCCCGGTTCAGCGTTCTGCCCGCCGCCTTCAATGACCCCCTCACCGGCGAGGACCGGGGGCTGCTCGCCATGGTCCAGGCCCGAAGTGGTCGGCTACGGGAGCGGCTGGCGGAGCGCCGCTGACGACAGCACCCGGTTCCACGGCATCAGCGCCAGCAGCCGGGCCATGCCGCAGAAGCCCGTGATCCCCGCGAACACCAGGCCGGCCCCCACGAACCAGCTCAGCAGGATCCAGGCGGGCGCCACGGCCTGGCTGAGGCCAAGGCCCAGCAGCACCAACCCCCCCGCGGCGATCTGCACCTGCCGCATCAGGGGCAGGGGGGCGTTGGCCAGGCGGTGCACCGGGTAGCCCGCCTGCTGCCAGCTGGGCAGTCCGCCCTCCAGGTCGCTCACGGGGTGGGGATGGCCCTGCCGGAGGAGGGTCTGAACCCCCCGGGCGCTGCGATTGCCGCTCTGGCACACCAGCACCAGGGGGCCTTCCGGCAGCAGGGCACCGGAGAGCTGGGCCAGGGGCACATTGCGGCTGCCGGGGATGTGGCCGGCGGCGTATTCCATGGGTTCCCGCACGTCGATCACGCTCACCCCCTTGCGGTCAAGCCGGGCGGCGAGATCAGCGGCGCTGCAGCGTGGGTTGGAAAGGGAGGTCATGGATGGGGAAGAAGACGAAAGAAAAGAAGGGTTGGCCACTCAGACGGAAACACGCCCCTCCAGGGGGTAGCCCGCTTCGCACCAGAGCCGCAGACCGCCCCGCAGGTTGGCCACCCGCTGGTGGCCGGCCTTTAGGAGCTGCTGGGTGGCGAGGGCCGAGCGGCTGCCGGCGTGGCACACCACCACCACCGGCCGCTCCGTGGGGATCTCCGCCAGGTGCGCCTCCAGCTCGGGCAGGGGCAGGAGGCGGCTGCCGGGGATGTGGCCGTCGGGGCCGGTGAACTCCTCAGCCGAGCGCACATCGATGAGGGTGAGTTCGCTCAGGTGATCAGCCACCCACTCGCCCCCGATCTCGGGCAGGCCGGCATAGCTGCGGCGAACGGGCCCCCAGGGCTCCTGGAGCTCCCCATGGACCTGCTCCCGCGGCTTACCGGAGCGCATGTTGCCCGGAAGGGCCTGGGCGATGCGGTGGGGATGGGGAAGCTTCATGTTCTCCATGAAGCCCACGAAATCCAGCTCGCTGGCCCCCTGGCCCACCCGGGCATTGAAGGCTCTCTCCTCCGCCACGGAGGTGACGCCCCGACCGCTGTAGTCGTGGCCGGGATAGAGCAGGCAGGTGGGAGGGAGGGTGAGGATCTGCTCGGTGAGGGAGCGGTAGAGGGTGCGGGCATCACCCTGCTGGAAGTCGCAGCGGCCGGTGCCCCGCACCAGCAGGGCATCACCGGTGAAGGCGAGGGTGTGGTCGTCAAGCACGTAAGTGAGGCAGCCATCGGTGTGGCCGGGGGTGGCGCGCACCTCAAGGGCTCTGCCACCGAAGGGCACCCGATCGCCATGACGCAAGAGGAGGGACACGTTCTCCGCGCCGACGGCGGCGGCCAGGCCAATGGCGCAGCCGGTGGCCTGGGCCATCAACCAGCTACCGGTCACATGGTCGGCATGGGCGTGGGTGTCGAGGCAGGCCACCAGGGTGAGGCCCAGCTCCTGCACCAGGGAGAGGTCGCGGGCGTGCTGTTCAAACACCGGATCGATCAGCACCCCCTCTCCGCTGACCCCATCGGCGAGCAGATAGGTGAAGGTGCCGGTTTCGGCATCGAAGAGCTGGCGCACCAGTAGGGCCCCGCCGCCGGCGGCAGCTCGCAGCAGGGGGGAAGGGGTGGAGGAGAGGACCACAACCGTGAGGGACGTTCTTTTATGAGCATACACGCATAGCCTTGCCCGGTTGCAAGTGCCACCCTTTAGGCATAATGCGCTTATCGCCATAAAGCGCTCACTCGTGCCGGATGCATTGCCCAGCCCCCAGCTGCTGGAGGAAACCAGCCAGTTTTTCCGCCTCCTGAGCGAACCGGCCCGCCTCCAGCTGCTCTGCCTGCTCCAGCAGAAACCCAAGGATGTGGCCGCCTTGATCGAAGCCACGGGCTTCTCCCAATCCCACATCAGCCGCCAGCTGGGCCAGCTGCAGCGGGCTGGTCTGGTGCGCTGCGAACGGGACGGCGTGCGCCTGATTTATCACGCCGATGGTGAACTGGTGGGGGAGCTCTGCCACCTGGTGCAGACCCGCCTGCGCCAACGGCTGGAGCATCAGCTCCAGGCCCTGACCGGGGCCTGATCCCCATGGCTGACAGCCACGGCACGGCGGAAGCTGACACCGGGGTCGCCGCCCCCTGGGATCAGCGCTACCGGGAGGGGAGCGATGGCTGGGAGCTGGGCCGACCCGCACCGCCCCTGGAGGAGGCCCTGCGCCACGATCCCCGCGTCCCCCGATCTCCCGCCCGGGTGCTGGTGCCCGGCTGCGGCCGTGGCCATGAGGCGGCCCTGATGGCCGCACTGGGGTTCAACGCCATCGGCCTGGATGTGAGCCGGGAAGCGCTGGCCGAAGCGCAGCGGATCCACGGGGCAGGCGGACCCCACCTGCGCTGGCTGCAGGCCGATCTCTTCGATGGCCCGGGCCTGGCCCGGGCCGGCCTGGGCACCGCCAGCCTGGAAGGGGTGGTGGAGCACACCTGCTTCTGCGCCATCGCCCCGGAGCAACGTCCGGCCTATCTGGCCCAGATGCACCTGCTGCTGGAGCCAGGTGGCTGGCTGCTGGGCCTGTTCTGGTGCCACAGCCGCCCTGGAGGGCCGCCCTACGGCAGCGATCCGCTGGCCCTGGCGGAGCAGTTCCAGCAGGCGGGCTTCACACCTCAGATCTGGGAACCGGCCCAGGGCTCGGTGGAGGGCCGGGAGGGGGAATGGCTGGGGCTGTGGCAACGGGGAGGCGAACGCCGGCTGGAGGGCCCACGACAATGAAAGGAAACGCTGGGGAGGTCGAACCTGTGGACAGCATCCGCGCACGCCTCAGCCAATGGGGCTTCAGCTGGGAGGGGCTGGGCGACAACCGCCGCGGCGAGTGGTGGCTGATCGCCCAGCTGGCCCTGATCGCCGCCCACCTGCTGCCGCCCACCCCGGCGCCGGCAGCCGTCGGGGTGGCCTGGCCCCTGCTGCTGCGGGTGCTGGGCTGGGGCACCTTCACCCTGGGGCTGGTGCTCGCGGGCCAGGCCGTGAGGGGCCTCGGGGCCAGCCTCACCCCCCTGCCGGAGCCCATGGCCCACGCGCCGCTGGTCACCACGGGCGTCTACAGCCGCTGCCGCCATCCGCTGTACCAGGCCGTGCTGGTGTGCTCCCTCGGGGTGGCGGTGGCCCTGGGGAGCGGGCTCCATCTGGCCCTGCTGGTGGCCCTGGCCCTGGTGCTCAGCGGCAAGGCCCATCGGGAGGAGCGGCGCCTGCAGGAGCTCTTCCCCGATTACGGCGCCTACCGCAGCCTCACCCCGGCGATCGTGCCGCACGTGCCGGCACTGGACTGGCGCTGATTCCGGAAGGGCCTCAGCGCAACACCTTCAGCGGCAGCGCCGGCGCAGCGCCTCCAGCAACAGGGGTACCGCATCGCTCTGGCCCTGGAGGGCAAAGGCCTCCCGCTCCACCGCCTTGTTGGTGGGATAGCCGTGATAGAGGGTCACGTTGATACCCCGTTCCACCGCCGGATCGAGGGGAAGGATCCATCCGATGGGGCTCACCAGCCCGGTAGGGCAGCTCTGCACCGCATGGACAGCCTCATGAAGAAAGGTCTGGCGGCCGATGCCCAGCTCCAGGCTCAGGGGGGAGATCCAGAGGGTGCGGCTGCGGGGCTCGAACTGCCCGTAGGCGCCGGGCTGGGGGGGCAGGGCCACCTGCACGCGAAAACCACGGCTCTGCAGGGCCTTCACCAGGGGCTGCACATCAGCTGGCAGGGCGCTGAGGGGCCGGGGGTCCAGATCACCGGCCAGTAGCGCGCCGCCGCCGACCAGGGCCGTAACAAGGGACGTCCACATGGGGTGGCCGCAGCTGAGGTGGCCTCAGTCTGAGCGGGTGGCTCAAGCCATGCCGAGGAGTTTCGCCAGATCACCGGCCAGCCGAGAGCCATCCAGGGCGTCCCGCAGGGCGCTCACCTGATGACTGGGGCCCTCGTGGAGTTCGCCAAGGAGACGCTCCACCGCATCGGCCCCCTCCACAGGGATGTCGCGCACCCCGAGGGCTCTCATCTCGTCAAGGGCCGGCCAATGGCCGGTCACCACCGGCAGGCCGAGGGCAGCGGCCTCCGCCACCGGGTTGCCCCAGCCCTCCCAGGTGGAGGGAAGCAGCACGGCATCGGCCGCTCCGTAGAGATCGGCCTGGGTGCCGCAACGACCCGCCAGAAAGCGATAGCGTCCCTGCCCTTCCAGGGGATCATGGGTTCCTCCGGTGAGCCAGTACACCACCCTTCCCGACCAGCGGGCCGCCACGGCATCGGCAAACCGGGCAGCCACAGGCACGTTCTTGCGGGGGTAGGGGGTCACGGGATGGAGCAGCACCAGCTCGTCCGGCGCGAGACCCACTTGCTGCCGGGTGCGAAGGCGATCCCCCCCCGCCAGGGCCCCTAGGGGCAGGGGGTTGTGCATCACCTGGGCCCGAATGCCCCGGCGCCGCTCCAGTTCATGGGCCAGATGGGCACTGATCGCCACATGGCTCGCCCCCCGGGGATCGAGGGGAAAACGCGAATCGGCCGGGCGGCTGGCCTCCTCCCAGGAGGGGTCGTGATGGCGCACCAGCAGACGCATCCGGCTCGCCTCCAGGGCGCCCACCAGGTGAACGATGGCGTCGGGCGCCGTGGGCATGGTGGCGATGTTGTCGAGCACCACCCAGCCGCCCGGCCCCCCCGCCGCCTGAATCACCGCCTCAATCTCCGCCTGGGTGAGGGGCGGTGGGGGCAACAGACGGCCATCGGCGGCTTCCGGACGCCAGAGGGAGGGGAGGGGGAGGCCGGTGGTGCAGGTTCCCAGCAGCCGACCCGCCGCCGGAGTGACCCGCAGGCCCAGCTGATGGAAGGCAGCCATCCACTGAGCAGCCTCCACACTCACGCCGTCGTAGCCACCGAGCTGATGGCTGATGTGCACCAGGCCGAGGTTCAAGGAAAGGCGATAAATTGCACATTTTTGGCATGGTTGCACCAAGCACAGCCATGGACCTCGTTCATGTGGATCTTCGCTTACGGATCTCTCATCTTCCGCCCTGCATTTTCCTACCTAGAACGCCGACGCGCCTACGTCCAGGGTTGGTCGCGCCGCTTCTGGCAGGGGTCTCCTGATCATCGGGGCGTGCCTGAAGCCCCTGGTTGTGTGGTCACGCTCGTGCCCGACCCTCACGGACACTGCGGCGGGTGCGCGTTCCGGATCGACCCCGCGCAGTCCAACGGCATCCTGCGGGACATCGATACGCGGGAACAGGCAGGCTTCTCACGCCAGCACCTGGCCTTGCTTTCCGCACCCGGCGCGCAACCCTTCGCCGATGGAATCACCTGGGTTGCCTCATCCCAGAATCCCCATTTCCTCGGTCCCCTTCCAGAGCACACCATCGCCGAGATGATTGCCACCCGCAGCGGGCCCAGCGGTCCAAACCACGAGTACGCCACACAGCTCATCGTTGCGCTTCGTGATCTCGAAATCCTGGATGATCACGTCGAAATGATCGTCAGCCATCTTGACAAGATCACCTGATCTTGAATTGATCCATAGGATTGGTGTGTACTCCAGAGACCATCTGGAGATTGCAGATCTGTTGGGTGAAATCCTTGCTAAAATCGATCACTTGTTGCATCGCCTGCGCCAAGTCGACCTCAGGGTAGCCTAAGCTGCTTCTTTAATTCAGGTGGGATGTTTTTAGCATCCTTGAAATGGTCGGGGGCTGGCCACCGCGTTTTTTCATCCCATCGAACCCCGCTGAGGTCAGCCCCGAACAGGGTGGCCCCGCTGAGATCCGCTTCGCTGAGATCGGCCACCCTAAGGTCTGCTCTACTGAGGTTTGCCGTGCTCAGGTTGGCCTTGCTGAGGTTGGCCCTGCTGAGGTTGGCACCAATTAAATTTAGATTGCTCAAATCAGCTTCAACGAGTAGAAGCCCCTCCCTGATCTCTTCTTTTTCAAGCCTGACCCGGGTGAGGCCCCGGGCAAATCGAAGAACATGGTTTCTCCAGTGGTAGGCCTCATCTGAGCTGAGTTGCGCCAATGCTGCGATTACCATCTCTCTTGGTAATACAAGGACTTCACTGCTAATTTCCTTTCCTGGCTGAAGCCGGTCTGCAACAACAAGCTTTTGCATTTCAGCTATAAAAGTTGTCGCAACTGCGCTGTCTCTCTGCTGACGAGCAAGCCGCTCCTCGCGATCCGAAGTGCATTTATTCAGCCCTGCACCCAAGCCGAGGATCAAAACTGGGACTGACACCTTCAGAATCAAATCAGCCCAATCCCAGCCGCTTCGCTCTTTCTCCCCGCTAAAGCGAATCACCCATGGGCGCCAGGGCTTCTGCCTGAAAGCTCGCTCTGCAGCGAGCCAATTCTCTTCTGCTGATAGCCATGGCCTCTGCTTGCCAAGGCGCTCAGCAATGGGCCTGATCTGCTCCTCTGGAATTGGAGGTGGTGATGCTTCACTCCCAGGGGGCCATGGTCCCCAGAAAGCCCAGCGCCAGGGCGGAATTGGCTTCAATGACTTAAGCAGTGCCTCTATTGTATTTGATAGCAACAGGACCAGCCTCTCTACGGCGATGGTGCCCACCCTCCAGGAACGGGCTCATGGCTTGTGCTCAGAAGGTTTCTTGGAAATGCGCGATGCCGGGTTCGAACCAGCGACATCCTGCTTGTAAGGC
>JAYKIG010000111.1:0-3092 GCA_035286045.1 Cyanobacteriota bacterium
AGGCAGAGCTCCCGGGCCCGCCTGGAGGCCACATCCCGGGGCACCATGTTGCCGTAGGTGGGGTATTGGCGCTCCAGGAAGTAATCGCGTTCCGCCTCAGGAATGGCCGCCGGCGGACGCAGATCTCCCGCCACCAGGGGCAGCCACACCCGACCATCATTGCGGAGGCTCTCGCTCATCAGCGTGAGCTTGCTCTGATAGGCATCGCCGCTGGGAATGCAGGTGGGGTGGATCTGGGTGAAGCAGGGATTGGCCAGGAAGGCACCCTTGCGGTGGGCCCGCCAGATGGCACTGGCATTGCTCTTCACCGCATTGGTGGAGAGGTAGTAGACATTCGAGTAGCCACCGCTCGCCAGCAGCACCGCATGGGCCGTGTGCACCTCCAGCTCTCCAGTGATCAGGTGGCGGCACACCACCCCCCGGGCCACCCCATCCACCGTGATCAGCTCCAGCATGTCGCGTCGGGGGAGCAGGGTCACCCGCCCCGCCGCCACCTGGCGCAGCAGAGCCTGCACAGCGCCGTAGAGCAGCTGCTGACCCGTCTGGCCGCGGGCGTAGAAGGTGCGGCTCACCAGGGTGCCGCCGAAACTGCGGGTGGCCAGGGTGCCGCCGTACTCCCGGGCGAAGGGCACCCCCTGGGCCACGCACTGGTCGATGATCGCTGTGCTCAGCTCCGCCAGCCGGTGGCAGCCCGCCTCCCGGGCCCGGAAATCTCCTCCCTTCACGGTGTCGCGGAAGAGGCGCTCCACGCTGTCGCCATCGTTGGCGTAGTTCTTCGCCGCATTGATGCCCCCCTGGGCCGCCACCGAATGGGCGCGGCGGGGACTGTCGTGATAGGTGATGAGGGTCACCGGATAGCCCTGCTCCGCCAGGGTGGCCGCGGCGGACGATCCCGCCAGGCCGCTGCCCACCACCAGGATCTTCAGGTGCCGCCGATTGGCCGGGCTGATCAGGGGCAGGCCATCCCGGGTGCGCTGCCAGGCGGTGGCGAGGGGCCCCTCGGGCAACCGGGGATCCAGGGCCATCCTGGTCATGGCATCCCCCGTTGGAGGAGGGTGAAGGGCAGCAGGCTGAAACCGGCCCCGATCAGCAGGGCTAGCGCCCGCCCCCCCACGCGGATCGGCCGGGCGTTTCCGGGATCCAGCAGGCCCAGGCGCCGATGGGCACTCTCCTGCCCATGGACCAGGTGGAGCGCCACCGCCAGGCCCGCCAGGGCGTAGAGGGCGAGCCAGAGGGGTTGGTGGAGCACGGCCCCCAGGGCGGCCAGTTCCCCTCCGGGGGCTGGACGGTGCAGGCGCAGCTGGGCCAGGTGCACCACCAGGAACAACAGCAGCAGGCCGCCGCTCCAGGGCATGAGCCGGCCCGCGAGGGAGGCCAGGGGTTCCGTCCCCCCCTGCCGGCGACTGCGGGGCGCGCCCGCAACGGCGCCCCGGGCGGCCCGGTTGGCCAGGGCCCGGACCAGGGCCTGCAGGGGATGGGCCAGCAGCAGGATCAGAAGTCCCAGTTCCGCCATCGGCAGCCAGGGCGCCTGGTGCAGGGCGGTGGCGTAACGCTCGAAGGCGGGGCCATCCCAACAGGCGAGGGCGAGGCCCGCCAGATGGGCCACCAGAAAGAGCACCAGCAACAGCCCGGAGGCGGCAAGGCCCAAGCCGGCTCGTAACACAACGCCTTTCATTATCGCCAGACCTCTGGGGCGCCGCGCTGCCATGGGAAGCTGATCAGCCTTTCCTGGGGTCGCTCCTGATCCGCGCGCGCCGCACCATCCTCTTCAGCGCCTTTCTCACCCTGCTCAACGACAGGTTGGGGGAGACCCTGATCTTTCCCCTGCTGCCCTACCTACTGGCGAACCTCACCAACGACGGCAGGGTGCTGGGCCTGTTGGGGGGCAGCTATGCCCTGGCCCAGTTCGCGTTCACGCCCCTGATCGGCGCCCTCAGCGACCGGTTTGGCCGCAAACCGGTGATCACCCTGTGCGTGGCGGGTTCCGTGGTGGGCCTGGGGCTCTTCGCCCTCGCCCTCAGCCTGCCCTGGCAGCAGCTGTGGCCCGGCGCCACCGCCGCCGGCATCCCCCTGGCCGTGCTGTTCGTGGCGCGCCTCATCGATGGGGTGAGCGGCGGCACCGCGGCCACCGCCAGCGCCGTTCTGGCGGACATCACGCCCCCCGATCGGCGCGCCAAGGCCTTTGGGCTGATCGGAGTGGCCTTCGGGTTGAGCTTCATCCTCGGACCGGCCCTGGGCGGCCTGCTCTCCGGGGTGTCGCTGCAACTGCCCCTGGTCATGGGCGTGGGCTTTGCGGTGTTCAACCTGCTGATGGTGCTGACCCTCCTGCCGGAAACCCACCCACCCCAGGCCCGCAAGCCCATGCCAGCACCGCAGGAGCTGCAACCCTGGCACCAGCTGGTGCGGGTGTTGGGCCATCCCAGGGTGGGGCGACTGTGCCTGGCGTTCTTTCTGTTTTTCTTTGCCTTCAACAGCTTCACGGGCATCCTGGTGCTCTATTTCAAGGAAGCCTTCGGCTGGGGTCCCCAGCTTGCTTCGGGGGCCTTTCTCGTGGTGGGGGTGGTGGCCATGGTGGTGCAGGGCGCACTCATCGGGCCCCTGGTGAAGCGATTCGGGGAAACCAGGCTCAGCCTGGCGGGGGTGGGCTTCTCCTGGATCAGCTGTCTACTGATTCCCCTCACCCGACCCACCCAGGCCATCCCGCTGGCCTTTGTGGCGGTGGCGGGCCTGGCCCTGGGCACCGGCCTGATCACCCCCTGCCTGCGCTCGCTGGTGTCGCGCCGCCTGGATGAGGGGGGCCAGGGGGCCGCCCTGGGGAGCCTGCAGGGCCTGCAGAGCCTGGGAAGCTTCCTGGGACCACCCCTGGCAGGCCTGGCCTATGAGGGCCTGGGGCGGAGCAGCCCCTTCTGGCTGGGCCTGGGGCTGCTCCCCGTGGTGGCCCTGCTGGTGGGAGGAGGGCCCAGCGCGTCGCGGGAGAGGGGGGGATGACGCCCGTCAGAAGGGAAAGTGTCCGCACATCTCAAAAAGGGCCAGCTGGCTGTGGATCGATCTCTTCCTCGAGGGAGTGAACCAGGGCGGGTCGTCCTTCTCCA
>JAYKIG010000112.1:0-9620 GCA_035286045.1 Cyanobacteriota bacterium
GCTGGTGGCGAGCACCACACGCTTCTCCAGCTCCGGCAGGTCGGAGAGCTTCAGCGCGCCGGAGATGGGGCCCAGCCGCTCGGCGGTCTGGCGCACCCAGGCGGGCCGCTCAACACCAGCCAGCGCCAGGGCCATCAGCGGGCCCCGGGCGGGATCCACGGAGATGCTCAGTGCGGCGGCGGCCGCCGCCACCATGGGCAGGGGATCCCGCACCAGACCCTCCAGCTTCTGCAGCACCGCTTCACGCGGCAGGGGGGGCACTGACGCAGGGGTGTCGGCGTCGGGGGAGTGGACGGCGTGCCATACGGGCCCGGGCAAGCGATCCATCCAGGATCCAGCCTGCAACACCTCGGCCAGCACACCGGGGCAGAGGGTGTGCAGGCGGGTTGCGAGCCGGGGGGCGGCCGGGTCGGTTCCCAGGGCCGAGAGGCACTCCAGGATGGCCCGCACCCCCAGCTCCTCCCGGTGCCTCAGCTGCTCCTCCAGCAGGGCCACCAGGAGCGGTTGGGAAGCCAGCATTGGGTGTTGCAGGCTGGCCGTGACCGATCTCAGCTCCTCCATGCGTCCGAGCAGCGTCTCAGCCCGATGGGTCGCTTCCTCTGTTGCTGAGAAGGTATCGAGGGTGCGGGCTTCCTCCCCCGGTGTGATGCCGTATTCCAGCCTGAGGGCTGCAAGGGCCTGGGCATTCACTCCTGCCCCACCTCCACCGCTCCCTGCAGCCACCTGGCCCTGGAGCCGAAGCACCCGCTCCAGGGACCGCCGATAGCCACTCAGGCGCACCTGGTCCTCCAGGCTGCGTTTCCGGTCCGGATCCAGCAGGGCCGGATCCTCCACACCCAGCTCCTCCAGCAGCTGGCGGTGTTCGTCGTCGGAGATGCCCAGCTCCTGCCGCATGCGCCGCAGCACCTCCAGGCTGCTGGCGGCATTCACATACCCCTCCTCCATGGCCTCCCGCACCACCCCCTTGTAGGCCTCATGCCGCTGGCTGTTGCCGAAGCCCGGCAGCACCCGCGCCAGCACGAACACTTCGTCGGGGTTGAGGTCGCCCAGGGTGCGGCCCTCCAGGAAACGCCCCACGTCCAGGCCGAGCTTGTGGAGCTGGCGCCGGAAGCGCTCCGCCAGGTTTTCCCTCTCGTAGAGAGCGGGATTGCGGTGCCAGTTGCGCACCAGCCAGAGGGTGCTGGTGGCCACCAGGGCCACATCGAAGAGGTATTGCACCCAGGTCGGGGCAAGGAGCAGCAGCGGCCGGCCGGCAAACAGGAAGAAGATATTGAAGGCCAGGAACGTGGCGGCCAGAGCCACGCGGTGGCGAATCTGTTGGGTGTCGGGCTCGGCCCCCTGGCGCCGCACCTGACGGCGCGACCAGGCCTCGACAGCCCGCCCCCCCAGCCATCCCAGCCAGGTGCACAGGCCCAGCACCAGGGGCACCGCCACGATGCGGGGGATGTTGATGGGCTGGCCGAAGACAAAGAGGCCGGGGCTCAGCAGCTGAGAGAGCTGATCGCTCTGGCGGGCACAGGCTCCAGAGAAGTAGTACGTCCAGTTGCCGGCATAGAGGTAGTAGTAGAGGAAGTAACCCACCAGCAAGCCCAGGTAGCCATAGCGCTCAAAGGCGAAGGCGGGGGTGCCCAGCCGCGCCCAGTACATCCGCTCCGCGTCGATGTCGATGCAGGGTTGCTGACAGGCCACGCAGGCGCTCTGTTCTTCGCCGCTCGGCTTGGTGGTGCGGCACATCGACTGGGTGATCGGGGTGGAGCTCTGGTGGGCCTTGCTGCCAAGAAGACCGGCCGGAGTGGAGTAGATCGACTGCACGGGTGCCATCGGGCAGAAGTACTGGCACCAGGCCTTGCCGCCATAGAGCCAGCCCATGGCGATGGCGGCGACGATGGTGAACAGCAACCAGCCGAAGAGCACCAGCCGATCGGCGTTGAAGAACAGGAGGCGGCCGCAGAGGCCCACGAACAGCCAGGCGAACTGCAGGGCCGGATAGTGCCGGGCGAGCCAGGAATCGGAGGGAACCTTGGCGAGCTGTTTGCGGATCTCGCCCGTTTTGGGGTTGCGTCTGGCCGTCTGCCGCTGCTGGCCGAGGGCCCGCGGGATCTGGGAGAGAAAGGAGAGGGGACAGATGCGCCGCCAGAGCTCATGGCCGAACACCAGCAGCAGAAAGATCGCGGCGGGAACCACCGCCCCCCAGAAGAGGGTGGTGCCGAGGGGATAGGGGGTTTCCACCAGGCAGCGGCCCTGCACTTCCACACAGATGCCCGGCAGGCGCAGGGGGCTCCAGGGGTGATCGGGGGCGGTGAAGCGGGCCGTGAAGGGATCAAACAGCAGGGAGCCGATGATCAGCAGCCAGCCGGTGGTGAGCAGCCAGCGCACCACATGCATCCGTCGTTCGCTCACCGAGGAACCGGCCATGGTTTGCTGTCCGCGTTGGCTGGGAAGGTAGCCAGTTCTGCGGAGGATGGGGCATCAGCCTGGCAGTGCGTCCGAGACTTGGCGCCGTTCCGGCCTTTTGATCCGGGGCCTTCAGCCACCCATGCCGCCGACGGTTTTTTCAGCATCGACTGGCGCTCGTGCCCGCTGGGCCCGCGCCGCCCGCCTGGCCACCATGGTTCTGGGCATCTTCGGTGTGGCCTCCGGCTTGGGTGCCCAGGAGGCTTTCAGCCCCACCACCACCGTGCGGGTGAATGTGAATGCCGTGCTGGGAGCGCTCCACTACGAGGGCAGCGCGGTGGATCCGGGCGCCAACACGGCTGTTGGCTTCCCCCTGCTCAATGCCCTGTCGCTCAACACCGACACCAGGCTCACGCTCGACACCAGCTTCACGGGGCAGGATCTCTTCCGAGTGCGGCTGCGCAGCGGCAACTTCGGCCCCTCGGGCTTCTTCTCCAATCCCCCCACACCCCTCACCCGGCTGGACTTCGCGTTTGAGGAGCCCCTCTGCCGCCGCGGTGACGGCCTCTGCAACCTGGTGACGGTGAACCGGGCCTATCTCCAGGTGCCCCTGAGCCCTGAGATCCGCATCACGGTGGGCAGCCGCCTGATGCAGCTCGACCTGCTGCCGGTGTGGCCGAGCGTCGCCAACGACTCCCCGATTCTGGAGCTGTTTCAGCGGGCAGGGGCGGCGGGGGCCTACAGCCGCCGCGTGGGCAGTGGCTTCGGGGCCTGGTGGCAGCCCCAGGGCGGCCTCAGAGGTCTCTCCATCGCCTATGGGGCCGTCAGTCCCCTGGCGGCCCAGGGATCCCCCGGGGAGGGTGGTCTGTTCACGGCCGGGGCCGGGCAGACGAACACCGTTCAGCTGGCCTTCACCCGCCCCGCCTGGAACCTCACCGCCGCCTACACCCGCAACGGCCAGCGGGCCCTGCTGCGGGGCACCCCCCTGGCCAGCCAGCTGGCCGCCGAGTCCCGCGATGGCGCCCTCCACTCCTTTTCGCTGGCGGGTTACTGGCAGCCTCTGGCTGGGGGCTGGATCCCCTCCATGAGCGCCGGGTGGGGTGAGGATCACTGGGCCTTCTCCTCCACCCCCGTGGCCGGCCTTTCCGGGGTGCGCACCCGATCCTGGAGCGTGGGCCTCACCTGGAGCGAGATGTTCAGCCCCGGCAACAGCCTCACCCTGGCGGTGGGCGCGCCCGCCCATGTGATCGCGCTTCAGGGGTTGGGGGGGGCGACGGTGGACGACACCGGCGTGGCCCTGGAAGCCTCCGCCCGGATCCCCCTCAGCGACACCTTCACCCTGACACCTGCCGTGTTCTGGCTGAGCCGGCCCCGGGGGGCCATGGGGGGCACCTCCTCCCTCGGTGAGGTGCTCCAGCCCTCCAGCAGCGAAGCCGTCCCGTCCCTCGCGGTGTGGGGTGGGCTGGTGCGGGGGACGTTGCGGTTCTGAGGGTTTGCTGGCGGGCCGTGGCGCCCAGGGCACTTTCAGCCACAATCAACAGCCAACAGGACCGAGCCAACAAGAACCCATTTCCATGAACATTCTGGCTGGACCGATCGAGGTGCGTTCGTTCCTCACGGTGACCCTGGGGATCCTTGTGCTGTTTCTCGGCAAGGCGCTGAACAGCCGCTTCCGCCTGCTGCGGGAATTCACCATCCCGGAGCCTGTCAGCGGCGGCTTGCTGGTGGCCGTGGTGTTTGCCCTGCTTCATTTCGCCTTCGGCCTGGAGATGACCTTCGGCATGCGGGCGAGGGATCTGCTGCTGGTGTACTTCTTCACCACAGTGGGCATGAACGCCAGCTTCGCCGACCTACGCCGCGGCGGCCGGTCCCTGGTGGTGCTGCTCGCGCTCACGGTGGTGCTGATGCTCGCCCAAAACCTGCTGGGGGTGGCCCTGGCCCGCTGGAGCGGCCTGCCCCCCGCCACCGGCCTGCTGGTGGGCACGGTGTCGCTGATCGGCGGCCATGGAACCACCATTGCCTGGGCACCGAAATTCGCCGCCGAGCAGGGGGTGGCCAATGCTAAGGAGATCGGCATCGCCGCAGCCACCTTCGGCCTGATCCTGGCCAGCGCCAGCGGAGGTCCCATCGCCCGCTACCTGATCCGTCGCCACCGGCTGGCGGCACCGGAAGGCGCCCCCGTGCTGGCCGAGGAGCCCCCCGCGGCTCAAGCGCCCGCCCCTGGGGAGGCGTCCCCGGGCGGCGAGCCGATCACCTCCGAGGATTTCCTTGGTGCCGTGCTGGCCATCAATCTCTGCATCATCCTGGGTTCGGCTCTGCAGCAGGTGATCCGGGAGCTGGGGCTGTTTCTGCCGCTCTTCGTGCCCTGCCTGATCGTGGGAATCCTGCTCACCAACCTGCTGCCCCGCCGGGTGCTGGGCTTTCACTTCCGCTGGCCCTCCCGCACCCCCGCCCTCGATCTGATCGCCGATATCTCCCTCGGGGCGTTTCTGGCGATGTCGCTGATGACAATTCAGTTCTGGACCCTGGTGGATCTGGCGGGGCCGATCCTTCTGATCCTGATCGCCCAGTTTCTGCTGGCCCTGGCGATCAACCTCTTTCTGGTGTTCCCCCTGCTGGGCCGCAACTACGACGCCGCGGTGATCGCCGCCGGCTTCAACGGCTATACCCTGGGCTCCACCCCCACCGCCATGGCCAACATGACGGCGGTGACCCAGCGCTTCGGGCCCTCCCCCAAGGCCTTCATCGTGCTGCCGCTCGTGTCGGCCTTCTTCATCGATCTGCTGAATGCGGCGCTGATTCCGTTCTTCCTGCACCACCTTTGAGGATCAGGTGGCGGTCTTTGCTGCCCTTCCCGTCGCGCGCTCCTCCCGGTAGCGCTGGATCAGGCCCGGTGGGCTGGTGCCTCGGTGCGGAGTTGCAGGCATGGCGACCCGCATGCCTACCGTGGATGTTTCAACCGGCACCCGCGGCCATGGAGACGAATCCGTCGGGCGGCGGCTGGCCCCTGATCGAAGGCTGGGCCCGGGCCACCCTCTCCCCCACCGGCCCCCGCCTCTGGCAGACCCTCACCCATAGAAGCGCCTGCCTGTCCTGCGCCTGGGGCACGGGCGGCCAGAACGGAGGCTTCCGCGATGAACTGGGCGAGCCCCTGCAGCGGTGCCTGAAGAGCGTGGAGGCCATCGCCGCCGAGCTGCACGCGGCGGTGCCACCGGAGGTGTTCGCCGGCCGCAGCCTGGAGGAGTTGCAACAGCTCAGCTCCGCCGAGTGCGACCGCCTCGGCCGACTGGATCGGCCCCTGATCCTCCGGGCGGGCAGCTCCCACTACACGCCCATCAGCTGGGAGGAGGTGCACACCCTCACGGCCGAAGCGTTCCGCAGCCCGGCGCCCGAGCGGGTGGCCTCCTACAGCTCCGGCCGCTCCTCCAATGAAGCCGCCTACCTGCTGCAGCTCCTGCTGCGGGCCCTGGGCTCCAACAACCTGGCCGACTGTTCCGATCTCTGCCATGCCCCCTCCACCGTGGGGCTGAGCCGGGTGTTCGGCAGCGGCACCTCCATGGTGAATCTGGAGAGCCTGCAGCAGGCCGATGGGGTGGTGCTGGTGGGCTCCAACGCGCCGGCCAACCACCCGCGGCTGATGAACGAGCTCATCCGCCTCCGGCAGCGAGGCGGCACCGTGATCGTGATCAACCCGGTGCTGGAGGCAGGTCTGCTGAAGTTCGGCTCGCCCGCGTTTCCGATCCGCTCCATGCTCGGGGGCGGCAGCGAGATCGCCTCCCTGTTCCTCCAGCCCATTCCCGGCTCGGATGTGGCGGTGTTTCTGGGGCTCCAGAAGGCCCTGCTGGAGGCGGACGCCATCGCCTGGGACGTCCTGAAGGCCCAGGCCGATGGCTGGCAGGACGTCATCGATCAGGTTGAACGCACCAGCTGGGAAGCCATCAGCAGCTGCTGCGGCCTCAGCCGCCAGGAGTTGGAGCACACCGCCGGCCGGCTGGCCTCCTGCCGGGCCGTGGTGTTCGCCTGGGCCATGGGCATCACCCACCACGCCAATGGCACGAACAACGTGCAGGCCATCGCCAACACCGCCGTGCTGAGCGGCAACGTGGGCCGCCCCGGGGCGGGCACCATGCCGATCCGGGGCCATTCCAACGTGCAGGGTTTCGGCTCGATGGGGGTGACGGTGCGGCTGCGGGAACCCATGCAACGGGCCCTGGAGCAGCTCCTGGGCCAACCCCTCAGCCGGGTGCAGGGCTATGACACCCGTGCCCTGATCGGGGCAGCCGAGGGCGGTGCGATCGACAGCCTGCTCTGCCTCGGCGGCAACCTCTACGGCGCCAACCCGGACAGCGGCCAGGCCAGCCGTGCCCTGGGCCGCATCGACACCGTGATCTACCTGGCCACCAAGCCCAACACGGGCCATTTCCACGGCCTCGGCACCCGGCAGACCCTGCTGCTGCCGGTGTTCAACCGCTTTGAAACCCCCCACCGCACCACGGTGGAATCGGGCAACAACTGGGTGCGGCTCAATGAACCCGGCACCACCCACCTGGTGGGTAGCCAGTTGGTCAGCGAGGTGGCCTTCCTCGCCGAGCTGGCCCACCGACTCCATGGCGATACGCCCATTGAGTGGCGCCGCCTGCAGGATCCCACCTACGTGCGGGAATTGATCGCCCGCACGGTGCCTGGCTATGGGCCCATCGCGGACATCGATCGCAGCCACGGGGAATTCGAGGTGCAAGGGAGGGTGTTCCATGGGCCTCGTTTCGCTACGGCCACGGGCCGGGCCCAATTGACCCTTACGCCCCTGCCGGAGTTGACCTTGCCCAATCCCGTGCATTTCGGCGGCCTGGCTCCCGGCGAGCGGGGGCTGGTGCTCAGCCTGATGACCGCCCGGAGCTACGGCCAACACAACACGGTGGTTTATAAGGAGGCTGACAGGTATCGCGGCATGCCCCACCGTCAAACGATCCTGATGAATCCCGAGGATTTGGTGGTCAGTGGCTTGCGGGCCCACGAGCGCGTGACCGTGCAAGGGGAGGCCGGTACGCTGGAGGGAATCGAGGTGATCCCGGGCTCCATCCGCCAAGGCGCTGCGCTGATGTTCTACCCGGAGGCCAATGTGCTGATGCGGCCCAGAATGGATAGGGAGAGTGGAACGCCGGCCTTCAAGCGGGTGCCGGTGTTGGTGCGGGGCCGGCGAGCTTGATCTGGCGATGGGGCGTGTCTGAACCAGGGAAGGCGGCTCCTTCGTTTTCCCCTTCACCACTTTTCCCCTGTCCGCTGGTTGCAATCAACTCTTGTAAGCTACTTTGGTGTGGGAGGCTTATGCATACAGGAGATTTTGATGCCGTATTTCTGACAGCAACTCAGTAGCTGCTCTCTTGGTCGAAGTATAGGCCTCCCGAATACGCTTAAGGAATCGGCCCTCTGGTACTGTTTGTTGGACGGACCCCACTGCCGCATCACCCTTTTGACAAGAAAGAAAGCGGATGGATGCGGAGTGTATCAGTCCATTCAAGAGTGGGTTTGCAGAGAAATCGTTATAGCTGCCGAAAACAACTTTATGGAGCAAGACGGATGGAAAGTGCCGCGATCGCGTCTCAATTTCATTAATCTGAAGTGTCGTTGTTTCCGGTACTTCTATGTGGCAAGAATGGCAAAATGAGCTGGCCACCAGTAAGGGAGCTTCCGGCCCATGAAGCAATTGATATGCAAGTAATCGCCGCATCAACACTTCGCAATCATCATGCAATCCACAACGGAAGAGTTCCACGGCCACGCGCATGATGGGAAGGAAGTTGACGTCACTCGTGGAGTCGATAACCCTTCTTGCCTCTAATAATGCACCGCCTCGCAGCAATGCTATGGCGGCATAGGCTTTGAGCCAGGGAAAACGCTCCACATTTTGAAAAACGATTTCAATCACCTCTGCGATTCGCCCCATCTCCAGTAGGCAACGCACGGAGCACTCCATTGCTGTTGCGGAGTCGCGTGCCAATGGTGAAGCAATGTCGTGGCAGCTTTCCATATCGCCTTTGGCCCAAGCCAGTTTTGCTGCTTCAATCGTTGCCGTGCTCTCTGCCAAGTTAATGAGCGTTCCGTCATCCAATGCCTTGGCATCCACTGCCGGGAGCATGGAGGGGTCAAGTTGCTTGCAGTTCGCCACTGCTTGCAGCAACAGGTCAGTATCAAGCTGAAGCTGGTCGGGGTTGATCATCGCCCGGTTGAGCCGGATGAGATTGATGCGCGGTTGGATTTCGCACACTCGAGCATAGTCGTAATCCAGATCTGCCAGGAATTGAATCTGGTCTTTGGATATTTCCAGGGCCAGATTGTAAAAACCCTGGACATATGCTCCCAGTGCTAAGCCATTCGATTGGGTACAGAAAAGGTTGAGAAGACTAGAGGGTGAGCTGTCGGCTATTTTGCCCGATAGAATTGACGAATGAGTCGCAAACCAGGTGCTGACATCACTTAGCATGCGGGTTTCATTGGGGCCATTCGTGAGCGAAAATATATAGTTGCAAACTGCTTGATCAATCATTTTGGGCTTTGTTCGTTAATGAAGTCGGTCGGTTTGAATTGCTTAATTGATTGCATTATCCATCCCGTGCAGGGGGCAGGCTAGGGTGTCAGGATCGCCAGAAAACAAGCCACGCAGCCAGGGGGTAAAACGTTCGTTGTTGACTTGAATCGTTCCATCTAAATTGAGATGGCCAATTTCATTGCGCTTGTCGTTTAAGGCAACCGTGCATTTTGCCAGCCGTCCGTCTGCACGTAAAACAAATGAATTTGCCTTAGCGGCATAGCAAATGAAGTTTTCAGTATCTTCGGCGACCTGGGCGTACTTGGTTCTGGTGCTTGCGTTGATCCTGGCCGCAAGGGCACGAATCACTTCATGTTCAGCTTTGGATGCAAGAGCTATCTTGTCATCATTCCTTCCGCCGAGCTTCTCGATCTGATGGAAAGAGACCAGGAAACAGCCAGAAGGAAGAAGCTCCTCGATTATCGCGTCAACCAAGGGTGAGAGCTCTGTCGCGCTGTGTCGATCGTAGTGAATCCTGAGGCGGATGGTAAACGAGGGGCAGTCGCCCTGTTTGGCGAGAGCGGCAATTTGGGTTAGGTTGTTCCACAGGACATCAAAAGTTGCCTTTCCGTCTGCACGCAACCGTGATTGATTGTGAATTGCAGCTGGCCCATCCAGGCTGATTTGAAAGGAAGTTACA
>JAYKIG010000113.1:0-13444 GCA_035286045.1 Cyanobacteriota bacterium
GGGCTTGGAAACGGAGAGGGAGGGATTCGAACCCTCGACAGAAGTTGCCTCCTGTAACTCCTTAGCAGGGAGCCGCTTTCAACCGCTCAGCCACCTCTCCAGCGGCTCCAAGAGCTTAACCCGACAGCCGCGGCCTGGCCCCCTACTCGCTGCGGAAGAGGCGTTGGACCCGCCGGCTGTCCACATGCACCAGCAGGTCGTAGGGAATGGTGCCAGCGGCGGCAGCCACCTCTTCGGGCCGAAGGGTCTGGCCCTCATGGGTGCCAAAGAGCAGCACCTCATCCCCCACGGCAGCCTGGGGCACGGCGGAGAGATCGATGGCCATCGAATCCATCGACACCCGGCCGATCACCGGCACCCGCTGCCCCTGGACCATCACCTCGCCGGAGTTGGAGAGGGCCCAGGGCACACCGTCGTTGTAGCCGGCCGCCACGATGCCCACCCGCTGGGCCTCCGCCTCCACCACATAGGTGCCGTTGTATCCCACCAGCTGCCCCTTCTTCAGGGTGGCCACCTGGGCCAGACGGCTCACGAAAGCCACGGCCAGTTGCAGATCCAGCCCCTGGCCCACCGCCGGCGATGGAGCAAGGCCATAGAGACCCAGCCCCAGACGCACCATCCCGTAACGGGCTTCCGGGAAACGCACGGCGCCTGAGGTAGCGGCGGCGTGGACCACCAGGGGGGCATCGCTCTCCGTGCGGATCTCGGCCACCACCCGATCAAACACCTCCAGCTGGCGGCGGGTCTGGCCATCGGCGGATGGATCATCAGCGGAGGCCAGGTGGGTCATCACCCCCGTGAGGCGCACCACGCCGGAACTACGCAACAGGCGGGTCACCGTGAGGGCCTCCTCGGGAGACACCCCCAGCCGGCCCATGCCGGTTTCGATCTCCAGGTGCACGTCCAGAGTGGCCTCCATGGCCCGCAGGGATTCGATCAGGGCCAGAGCGAAGGCGTGGGAATACACCACCGGGGTGAGGCGGTGGCGAACAGCCTTGTCCACCTCGTCGCTGTCCATCAGGAGCACCAGGATCGGCAGGTGCACGCCGGCCCGCCGCACGATCGCCCCCTCATCGGCAGCGGATACCCCGATCCAATCCACGCCACCCTCCTGCAGGGCCCCGGCCAGTCGGGCCAGCTCGGTGCCATAGGCCCAGGCCTTGAGCACGGCCAGGATGGCCACATCGGAGCCGCAGAGGGCCCGGAAGCGGGCGATGTTCTCCCGGACCGCCCCAAGATCCACCACGAAGCGCCGGGGCGCCATCGACTCCCAGAGATCACAGGCCAGGGCAGCCAGGCCCGAAGCGGAGGGTCCTTTCACCAGCAGCAGATCCCCCCGCCGGGCGAGCTCCCGGAGCTGGAGCCGCAGGCTGAGCGGATCAGCCACCTCCAGCAGGGGCGCATCCGGGGCTACGGCCCGCCAGCCTGCGGCCGTAGCAGCCTCGGCGGGATGGGGAAGCAGCACCAGGTGGGTGAAACCCCGCTCAGCTGCCACCCGACCAATGAGGCGGTGCTCCAGGGCTGCCCGCTCCCCCAGCTCCGCCATGCCGCCGAAGAGGAAGATCCGCTTGCCCTTCGCCTCAGGGCTCGCCGCCACCGCCTCCAGAGCCGCCTGCACCGACAGGGGATCGGAACTGGCCGTGTCGTTCACGATCGTCACCCCTTCCGGGGTGCGCCAGGTTTCCATGCGGGTGGGTCCGAAGGAATAATCGTGGAGGGCCTGGACAATGGCCTCCGGCTCCACACCCAGGCGCATCGCCGCCGTGATCGCCAGCAGGAGGTCGTGCACCAGGGGGCGGGAGCGGGTGCGCACGGGAATCTGGCGGGGCACAGCCTCGCCACCAAAGGAGACGGTGAGCAGAAGGCCGTTGGGGATGGGGGTCTGGCCCAGAAGCCTGGGCCCCTCCTCCTCGGGAAACACCACCGGACAGGGGAGGCGGAAGGCACGCAGGAGTGGGTCGTTGGGCAGCAGGACCCAGCTGGGGGGAGGCGTGGCCTGAAACAGTTGGAGCTTTTCCCGCGCCGTGATCTCCCGGCTGCCGAAAGAGGCGAGATGGGCCAGGCCCACATTCACGAGGATGCCGACATCGGGCTGCAGAATCCTCGCCAGCTGGGTCATCTCACCAGGAGCGGACACACCCGCCTCGAACACCCCAAGCTGCGTGCCCGGTGGCGCCTGGAGCACCGCCAGGGGCACCCCCACCTGGCTGTTCCAGCTGCCGGGGCTGGCCGCCACCCGAAACCGACTGGCCACGGCAGCGGTGAGGGCATCCTTGACGATGGTCTTGCCGTTGCTGCCAGTGATCGCCACCACCTGAAGGATGTGGCGGCGCCGATACCAGGCGGCCAGCTCCTGCAGGGCCACCAGCGGATTCGCCACTGCAAGGGATGGTCCTGCGGGCCGGGGCCAACCCTTGCCCATCACCACCAGGGCGGCCCCGGCCCCAAGGGCCGCGTCGAGGAACCTGTGGCCGTCGGTATGGCGGCCGGACAGCGCGAAGAACAGATCCCCGGGCTGCACCCGCCGCGAGTCAATCGCCACTCCACGGATCGGGTCGATCGGAGCGGCTGCCTGCAGATCCCCCAGGAGCAGAGCCGCCAGCTCTGCAGGATCGGGATAGGCACCGGTGGCCTGGAACACCGAATCTTCACCAGAATTCCCCCTAGCATGACTCAAATCCCTTATGGCTATGAGCCAGGTTCTGGTTCTCAACGCCTCCTACGAACCCCTCAATATCACCACCTGGAAGCGGGCGATGGTGATGGTTCTGATGGGCAAGGCAGAGGGCCTCGAACACGACCGCAAACGCCTCCTGAGGCCCAACCTTCACCAACCGACGGTGATCCGGCTGCGGCAGTTCGTGAGGGTGCCCTACCGGCAGATGCCCCTCACCCGCCGCAACGTGTTTCAGCGGGATAACCACCGCTGCCAGTACTGCGGCACGGGAAGCGATCCCCTCTCCATCGACCATGTGGTTCCCCGCAGCCGGGGCGGTGCCGACAGCTGGGAAAATGTGACCACGGCCTGTCTGGCCTGCAATGTGCGCAAGGGCAATCGCACGCCCAGGGAGGCTGGCATGCAGCTCAAGGCTGAGCCCCACCGTCCCTTGAGCAGTCTCACGTTCGAAGCGCGCCGCCGCATGGGCAACGGACTCAACAGCGAGTGGGAGAAATATCTGATCGGGGCTTGAGCAGCCGACCCGTACGGATCACCCTCCCACCCCCGCCGCCTGGAGGCTGAGCTCCTCGAGCTTGGCGCTCTGCTCGGCGGCAATGCAGCTCTCGATCACATCCTCCAGGCCACCTTCAAGCACGGTGTCGAGGGAGAAGTTGCGACCCAGGCGGTGATCCGTCACCCGGTTGTCCTTGGCGTTGTAAGTGCGAATCTTCTCGCTGCGATCGCCGCTGCCCACCTGGGCACGGCGGGCGCTGCGCTCCTGATCCGCAGCTTCCGCCAGCTCCCGCTCCAGCAACTTGGCTCGCAGGATCTCCAGGGCCCGTTCCCGGTTCTGAAGCTGGGAGCGCTCCTGGGTGCAGAACACCCGGATGCCCGTGGGCTTGTGGAACAGGTCGACCGCCGTTTCCACCTTGTTGACGTTCTGGCCGCCGGCACCGCCGGAGCGAGCCGTGCTGATCTCCAGGTCCTTCGGATCGATGTTCACCTCCACCGGATCGGCCTCAGGCATCACGGCCACCGTGGCCGTTGAAGTGTGAACCCGCCCCTGGGATTCGGTGGCCGGCACCCGTTGCACCCGGTGCACCCCCGCCTCGAACTTCAGCCGGCTGTAGACCGCATCGCCCTTGATGGAGAGGATCAGCTCCTTGAAGCCCCCCAGCTCCGCCTCCGAAGCGCTCAGGGGCTGCACCTGCCAGCCATGGACCATGGCGTAGCGCTCATACATCCGAGCCAGATCCCCGGCCCAGAGGGCCGCCTCATCACCACCAGCGCCAGCCCGAATCTCAAGCATCACGCTGCGCTCATCCCGGGGGTCGCGGGGCAGCAGAGCCAGGGTGAGCCGCTGGCGCAATCCCTCCAGCCGCTCCTCCAGCAGCTGCAGCTCCTCAGCCGCCAGGGCAGCCAGCTCGTCCTCATCGGCTGAGCCCCTGGGCTGGCGCAGCAGCTGCTGGGCCTCTTGCTGTTCCCGCTCCAGACGCCTGAGCTGGTGGGTGTCGTTCACGATCGGCTCCAGCCGGGCCCGCTCCCTGGCCAGGGTTTGCAGCTGGGCGGGATCACCCGCCACGGAGGGATCGGCCAACTGGCGCTCGAGGGCCTCAAAGGCCTGGCAGGTGGCCTCCAGGCGGCCTTGAAGGATGGCTGGGTCCATGGGAGTCACCGTACGGCGGAAGGAGCAGAGCCAGCAAAAAGCCGGATGCCACAGGCATCCGGCGGAAGTGCCCTCAGACCTAGGCAGAACTCAGGCGTCTGCAGCGGCGGGCTCGGTCTGGAGGGGCTCGGCGGGCTTGGACTTGTCCTGCCCAGAGGTGGCGGAGTCGGCGGAACCCATGCCGTACTTGCGCATGAACCGGTCCACCCGGCCCTCGGTATCGAGGATCTTTTGGGTGCCTGTGTAAAAGGGATGATTCCCACTCCAGACATCCACATGGATCTCGGGCTGGGTGGAGCCGGTGGTCATGACCACCTCTCCGTTGCAGATCACCTTGGCATCGGGATACCAGGTGGGATGGATCTCGGCTTTGGCCATGGGAATTAACGCTTAGAAAACTGGGGAGCTTTGCGGGCCTTTTTCAAACCGTATTTGCGCCGTTCCTTGGCCCGGGGGTCGCGGCTGAGATGACCCTCCACCTTGAGGGGCTTTCGGTTGTCGGGAGACAGCTCACAGAGGGCCCTGGCCGCTCCCTGCTTGATGGCATCGGCCTGGCCGGTGAGGCCTCCGCCGCTCACGTTCACCAGCAGGTCGTACTGGCCTTCCAGTCCAAGGGTTTGGAGAGGCGCCTGAACAGCAGCGAGGTAAGCCGGATTGAAGTTGAGGTAGTGATCCCCTGGGCGACCGTTGATTGTGATGGTGCCCTTGCCTGGTACCACGCGCACGCGTGCCACTGCGGTCTTGCGGCGACCGGTGCCCCAGTAGACGACGGAGGAAGAAGAACTGGTCATCTCAGGCGGCGGTGGAGGGCAGGAGGGTGAGGGGCTCAGGCTTCTGGGCCGCATGGGGATGGTCGGGACCCCGATAGACCTTGAGCTTGCGGAACAGTTGGCGGCCCAGGCTGTTGTGGGGAAGCATGCCCTTGACCGCAGTTTCAATCACGCGCTCTGGGAGCCGGGCCTGGAGATGGGCAAAGCTTTCGGTCTTCATGCCACCGGGACGACCAGAATGGCGGCGATAGAGCTTCTGGGTGGCCTTGTTTCCACTGACGCGCACCTTGTCCGCGTTGATCACAACGACGAAATCACCCGTATCGAGGTGGGGGGTGAAGGTGGGTTTGTTTTTCCCCCGCAGAACCTGGGCCACCTCACTGGCGAGGCGTCCGAGGGTTTGATCTGCGGCATCCACAACGAACCATTGACGGTCGAGGGTGTCGGGGGAGGGCTGGGTGGTCTTGTTCATTGCGCCTGATGGGGCGTCCGGAAAGACGCGCCTTGATGGGTTGGACCTGATGTTGGTGGTTGCCCTGTGCCGGCCGTGCACGTGAGGCCATTTCTGACCTTACCTCAGCATGGATTCACGAGACATGCCCAAGTTCCCTGAGGAAGGGGGCGGGTCGCTGAGTTCCAGATGGAATCTCGGCAACCCATCGTACCAAGCGGCCTTTGGGAAAACGGGCTCGGGATAACCCACCCGCAACAGGGTGAGTCCCTGGGGAGGAGCTGCCTCCTTGACCTCATGGCGGGCACGGCGGCGCCAACGCTCGAGAAACATCTCAGCGCTGAGCCGGCGCTCGCCTACGGCCACCAGTTGACCCATGATCAGTCGCACCATGCCATAAAGGAAGCCACTGGCCTGGAGTTCGGCCACGACCAGATCACCCTGGCGCTGTAGGGAGACCTCCTGCAGGGTGGTGCGGCCATGGGACCTCCGGCTGCCGGCCCGCTGGAAGGCGGAAAAGTCGTGCTCCCCCAGGAGGGAGCAGAGGGCCTGGGCCATGGCCTGCTCATCCAGGCGAACCTGGTAGCGGTGCCAGCTCCAGGGGGCCAGGAACAGATTGGGAAGCCGACCGTTGTAGATCGTGTAGCGGTATCGGCGAAAGCTCGCCGAGAAACACGCATGCCAGCTGGCTTCCACCGGGCTCGCAGCGCGCACCCGGATGGTGCTGGGAAGGCGACCATTGAGGGCCTTTGGCCAGCGGTGGGGCGGGATGGGGCCAGCGGCGTCGAAATGCGCCACCTGGGCGGCCGCATGCACCCCGCTATCCGTGCGGCCAGCTGCGACCACACGCGCGGGACTTGATGGATCCAGAGAGGCGACCGTGGCCTCAAGGGTTTCCTGCACAGAGGACTGACCGGGCTGCCGCTGCCATCCATGGAAGGCGGAACCGTCGTACTGAAGGCAAAGGGCGATCCGTTGGTGGGCCCTCTGGATCACACCAACTCGATGATGGCCATCTCCGCGTTGTCGCCTCGGCGGCGAACAGTGCGAATGATTCGGGTGTAACCCCCTTGGCGGTCGCCATAGCGGTCTTGCGCCTTGTCGAAGAGGGCATGCACCAGCTGCTTGTCGTAGATGTAACTGATCGCCCTGCGGCGGGACGACAAGCTCCCCTCCTTGGCCAAAGTGATCATCCGCTCTGCTTCATCGCGGAGCGCCTTGGCGCGGGCTTTTGTGGTGGTGACCCGACCTTCACGGATGAGCTGAGTGGTGAGCCCACGCAACATGGCCTTGCGTTGGTCGGCGGGGCGTCCCAGGAGGGGGACTCTGCACTGGTGTCGCATGGGAAGAGGTCGAATCAAAGAAGTGAGGGCACGCCACCTCAGCCGGAGGTGCGGCTTTGGGGGAGGGAAATGCCAATGCGCTCGAGAGCTTCGATCACCTCATCGGCTGATTTGGAGCCGAAGTTTTTGATCTCGAGGAGATCCTCATAGCTGAAGCCCATCAAATCGGAGACAGAGTTCACTTGGGCTCTCTTGAGGCAGTTGTAGGCCCGCACGGAAAGATTCAGTTCCTCCAGCGGGATCTGGGCCTCAGCTGATGGCTCCGGTTCGAGACCAGGCTCATCCATCACGGTGAGGGTAGCCAGAGGCTGGAAAAGGGAAATCAACTGGTTGGCAGCCTGAGCCATGGCATCGTCCGGAGTGATGCTGCCATTGGTTTCGATTTCCAGGCGGAGGCGCTCGCGGGCCGATCCGCCCTCACCAACGGCCGTTTCATCAACGCTGTAGTTCACCCGTTTAATGGGCATGAACACCGCATCGATCTGCAGAAGATCGATGGCACCGGTGTCCTCTTGATGGCGGTCGACCGGGCGGTAACCCACACCCCGCTCCACATGCACCTCCATCTCCAGGCTGTGGCCAGCGGCCACTGTGGCGATCACCCGTTCACCATCGATCACCTGCACCTGGGAGGAAAACTGCAGATCAGAGGCTTTCACCATGGCCGGTCCGTTCACCATCAACCTGCCGATCTCCAGCTCCCGACTCCGGCTGTTGACAGGAATGGACTTGCAATTCAAAAGAATATCGAGCACATCCTCACGAACCCCGGGGATGGTGGCGTACTCATGGTTGACACCGGAGAGGCGAACGGCCGTGATGGCGCTGCCCTCCAGACCGCCGATCAACACCCTGCGAAGGGCGTTGCCCAAGGTGGTGGCTTGCCCCCTTTCCAGGGGGCCGATGACAAAGACTCCCGTCTGGCCCCGGTCATCAGAAATCTGATGTTCAACCCGGTCGATCTGGTAATGCAGCACGGTGATGGAGGAAAGCTTTGGTGGAGAGAAGGATCGAAGGGTTCAGACCCGGCGACGCTTGGGGCGACGGCATCCGTTGTGGGGAAGGGGGGTGACATCCCTGATCAGGGTGATCTCCAGACCAGCGACCTGGAGCGCCCGGATGGCCGTTTCCCTGCCGGAGCCAGGGCCGCGGACCAGAACTTCGATCTGACGCATCCCCTGCTCAAGAGCCCGGCGGGCTGCTGCTTCTGCCGCTGTCTGCGCTGCGAAGGGGGTGCCTTTGCGCGCCCCTTTGAAGCCACTGGCACCTGCGGACGACCAACTGATCACTTCCCCAGCCGTATCCGTAATGGAGACGATGGTGTTGTTGAAGGTGCTCTGGATGTGAGCAACGCCATTGGGCACGTTGCGCTTGGCCTTCTTGGGTCCAGTCTTCTTGGCGGGCTTGGCCATGGGTGGGGACGGCGGGTGCGGAGAGACGTGTGGGGTAGGAGAGAGGCGGGCGCCGGATTACTTCTTCTTGCCGGCCACGGTTTTGCGGGCCCCCCGGCGTGTGCGGGCATTGGTACGGGTGCGCTGACCGCGGACCGGTAAACCCATGCGATGGCGACGACCCCGAAGGCAGCCGATGTCCTGGAGGCGCTTGAGGGCCATGCCCTCCTCGCGGCGCAGATCACCCTCGAGCGTGAAGGTCTCGGCTGCCGCGCGGAGCTTCTGCACGTCGGAATCGGTGAGATCCTTCACCCGGATGTCCGGGCTCACCCCAGCCTTGGTAAGGATCTTGCGGGATCGGGTGGGGCCGATCCCATAGACATAGGTGAGGGAGACTTCAACCCGCTTGTCGCGAGGAATATCAACGCCGGCAATCCGAGCCACGGGAAAAACGATGCAGAGGGCAGGAGGCCCCGGGAAGGGGCGGAAATGAACACTTCCGTATGGAGGTGGGGAGGGCTAAATCAACCCTGACGCTGTTTGTGCTTGGGGTTGGCGCAAATCACCATCACCCTTCCATGCCGACGAATCACCCGGCACTTCTGACACATCCGCTTGACTGAGGCACGCACCTTCATGGCTCGCGGCGCTCCTTTTGACAAACGACAATGGTACTACAGAGGTCAACGGCTTAAATCAGCAAGTTGCTGATTCGGATGGCGATCTCCTCAACCGTGCCACTGGCCTCGACGGACTGGAGAAGTCCCTGGGCCCGATAGTGGGCAATGAGCGGGGCGGTCTGCTCCTCGTAGACGGTCAGGCGATGGCGGATCACCTCCTCGTTATCGTCAGCCCGGCCCCGGGCCAGCATCCGCTGCAGCAGAACGGGAGCTGCCAGCTCCATCAACACCACCACTTCGATGGATTGCTGGAGCTCTTGCAGCAGTTTGTCGAGGGCGATGGCCTGGGGGAGGTTGCGGGGGAACCCATCCAGAAGCCAACCCCCCTGATGGTGGGCGAGGCGCTGACGCACGATCGCCAGCACGAGTGCATCACTCACCAGTTCGCCGCGGGCCATGACGGCCTGGGCCTCCTGCCCCAGAGGAGTTCCTGCCTCCACTTCTGCCCGGAGAAGGTCTCCTGTGGAGAGGTGAAGCAGATGATGGGAAGTGGCGAGGCGCTGAGCCTGGGTGCCCTTGCCGGCACCAGGAGGGCCGAGAAACAGCAGACGTTGCTTCATGGGGAGGACTGGAAGAAGAAAACCTCAGCGCCCGTGGTGTCAGAACGTTGCAGGAGGAAGGGATTCTGACGTGCGGCTGAAGGCCTGGGCATCGGTGGCTCCCTCGTAGCGCAGAGAGATCACGTAAGTCTGAACTTGCTTGGCGGTCTGGATCGCTACACCCACCAGAATCAGCAGAGAGGTTGCACCAATGCCCTGAAACGTCTTGACCTGGATGGCTCCCTCCACGGCCGAAGGGATGATGGCGACGGCACCCAGAAAAAGACCCCCGAGCAATGTGAGCTGGTTCTGCACATTAGAGAGGTATGCCGCGGTCGCGGAGCCGGGACGGACCCCCGGAATAGCCACTCCACTGCGCTTGAGGTTGGTGGCAATATCCACCGGATCGAGAGTGAGGGAGTTGTAGAAGTAGCTGAACGCGATGATCAGAGTGAAGAACAGCAGGGCATAGATCCAGGGCATGCTGCTGTTTGGACTGAGGTATCCGGCGAGCTGGATCAGCCAGGGGGTCTTGGTCCAGGTGGCGATTTGCAGAGGAAGAAACACCAGGGCTGAAGCAAAGATGATCGGCATCACACCACTGGCATTGAGCTTGAGGGGCATGTAGCTCTGCCTTGCCGGCAATCCACCTCCCGTGCCTCCCACCTGGTGCTTGGCACTGACGATGGGAATCCGCCGGCTCCCCTCCTCCACAAAGATGATGCCGATGATGGTGGTCAGGAAGACCAGCAGCAGAATGATGATGCCGGTGACCGTTCCCCTGTCTCCTGTCTTGGCCTGGGTGATGGTGGCCGCCAGAGCCCTAGGGAGTGTGGCCACAATGTTGGCGTAGATCACCAGGGAGGCCCCCTGTCCGATGCCCCGCTCGGTGATCACCTCACTGATCCACATCACGGCCATGGAACCTGCGGTGAGAGCCAGGGCGGTCTGCAAGACGAATTGCCATGGAGGCAGTCCAGGCAGGGCGTACTGCCGCAACACCAGGGACAGAATCACACTCTGGATGATGCCCCAGACCAGAGCGGTGTAGCGGGTGATCTGGGCAATCTTGCGACGACCGGCCTCCCCTTCATTCTTCTGGAGGTCCTCCAGCTGGGGGAGGGCTGCCGTGAGCAACTGCAGAATGATCGAGGCGTTGATGTAGGGAAGAATTCCCAGGGTGAAGACACCAAGGGTGGCCAGGCCTCCTCCGGTGAAAATGTTGACGAACATCAGGAAGTCGCCTCCCTGCTTCACAAACTGCTCAAAGGCCACCCGATCGATGCCTGGCACGGGGATGAAGATTCCCAGCCTTTCCAGCACCAGCAGGCCAAGTGTGATCAGAACCCTGTCACGCAGACCCTTGGACTGGGCAATCTTGCTGAATATCTCTGCGGCGCTTGGATTGCGTCCCCGGCTGAACACCATGATGGAAAAAATTAACCGAGGATTTCGCAGCTGCCACCTGCGGCTTCAATCTTGGCACGGGCCGAAGCGGAAAACGCGGCAGCCTGCACTGTGAGCTTCACATTGATGTCGCCACCGCCAAGAATCTTCAGGGGATGCTGGGCTCCCGTGAGGAGTCCTTCTTTGATCAAGGTGTCGACATTCACCGTGCTGCCAGCCTTTAGTTCGGCAAGTTTGCCCAGATTGATCACCGAATAGGTGGTGGGATTCACCAAGGGGAAATGCTTGAGCTTGGGCACCCGGCGATAGAGGGGCATCTGACCGCCTTCAAAACCGGGACGGGTGGGACGGCCGGAGCGGGATTTCTGGCCGCGCATGCCGAAACCGCAGCTGGCCCCCTGGCCTGCGCCGATCCCCCGCCCCTTACGGGTCTTGCGGCGTCGTGCACCCGGATTAACCGTCAAGGCATTGAGCTGGTACGTCATGGTTCGTCCTCAGGAATAGATCTGCTCAAGGGGAATGCCCCGCTCCTTAGCGGCTTCCTTGTGGGTGCGGAGGGCGGAAAGAGCTTCCATCGCAGCCCTGGCGTTGTTCAAGGGTGTTTTGGAGCCTAAACGCTTGGCAAGAACGTTCTTGATACCAGCCAGCTCAAGCACTGTGCGAATGGACCCACCGGCGATCACCCCCGTGCCGGGAGCGGCTGGACGGATCAGCACGCTAGCTGCCCCGTCCCTGCCACGGCTTTCTGTCGGAACGGAATTGGTGCGGGTGAGGGGCACCTTCACCAGATGCTTCTTACCATCGGCAACGCCCTTGCGGACGGCACCGATCACGTCGCCAGCCTTGCCGACGCCAACGCCCACCTGACCCCGTTCATTGCCGACAATGACGATGGCGCGGAAGCTCATCTTCTTGCCGCCTTTGACGGTCTTCGAAACCCGGCGGATCTGGACCACCCGCTCCTGCCACTCTGTGTCGCGCTCTTGGTTTCTGCGGTCGCCAGAGCCCCGACGCCCTCCCCCTCCTCCGCGGCGATCACCTTTGCCGCCACGGCGCTCCTGCTGCCCCTCGGCAGCCGGCACGTCGGAGGCGGCAGGAATCTCTTCAGGTGCAAATTGCTGGTCTTTGGTTTCGGTCATGGTGAGCGGTGAGATCAGAATTGAAGGCCCGCTTCCCGGGCAGCGTCCGCCAGGGCCTTAACCCGGCCGTGATAGAGGTTGCCGCCGCGGTCGAAGACCACCTGGGCTATCCCCTTGGCGAGGGCTCGCTTGGCCACCAGTTGGCCAACGGCCACGGAAGCATCGCAGGTGGCCGAGGTCTGGAGAGAGGTGCGGAGATCCTTATCCAGCGTTGAAGCGGCACAGAGTGTGTTCTGGGCCTCATCATCGATGACCTGGGCGTAGATGTGGTTGTTGGAGCGAAACACCGCCAACCGGGGCCGTGCCGCGGTGCCGGCGAGGGTGCGGCGGAGGCGGCGGTGGCGCTTCTGGGTCTGTTGTTTGCGCGAGAGGGAAGACATGACGTGACACGTGAGACAGAACGAGTGGTGAAGACCTTATTTCTTACCGGTCTTGCCGACCTTCCGCAAAATCCGTTCCCCCTCGTATTTGATGCCCTTGCCCTTGTAGGGCTCAGGTTTCCGGATGGCACGCACCTTGGCGGCCTCATTGCCCACGAGCTCTTTATCAGCCCCGGAAACAATCACCGTGGTGTTGTTTTCCACCGCGAAGGTGACTCCCTCGGGAGGAACCATTTCCACCGGATGGCTGTAGCCCGCACTGACAACAAGCTTCTTACCCTGCACCTGGGCGCGGTAACCCACGCCTACAATCTCAAGCTTGCGGGTGAAGCCCTGGCTCACACCCTCCACCATGTTGGCCACCAGAGTTCGGCTCAGGCCGTGGCGCTCGCGGGAACGCCGAGCTTCGCTGGTGGGAGAGACCAGGAGCTGATCACCGTCCTGACTGATGCTGACGCCCTCCGGCAAGGTGCGGCTGAGCTCACCCTTGGGGCCCTTGACGGTGACAGCAAGCCCGGAGAGGTTCACCGTGACCTTGTCGGGGATGGGGATGGGAGCTTTACCAATGCGTGACATGACGAGTTCTCCAGATCAATAGACGTAGCAGAGCACTTCCCCACCGACGCCCTGCTTGCGGGCATCACGGTCGCTCATGACGCCCTTGGAGGTGGAGATGATCGCCACTCCCAGGCCTCCGAGCACCTTGGGAAGTTGGCGGTTGTTCTTGTAGATGCGCAGACCAGGCCTGCTCACCCGTTGCAGGCGACGGATGGTGGGCTGCCTGTGCTTGCCGCTGTACTTGAGTTCAAGGACGAGCTGCTTGCTCACCCCTTCCCCTTCTTCGCTGATGTTGGCGATGAACCCCTCCTGCTGAAGCACCGAAGCGATGCTGCGGCAGAGACGTGAGGAGGGAATGCGGGTGTTTTCGTGACGCTTCTCACTCGCATTGCGGATGCGGGTGAGCATGTCGGAGATCGGGTCGTGGTTGGCCATGGTCGTTTCCGGATGAGGGCTCAGTT
>JAYKIG010000114.1:0-10696 GCA_035286045.1 Cyanobacteriota bacterium
AGGTGCACGGCGAGCAAGCGGCCCGGGTCGTTGATCACGACCGTGTGCACCCGATACCAGGGCAATCCCATTGGGGTCAGAACTGGGTGTCTGGAGATGGTAGTGGGTGCGGATGGCCGTACGGGGGTTCAGGTAACGGACCGCAACGGCCGAAGTTACAAAATGGCCATGTTGCGGGGTGCACCATGCCAGTGATTCGTTTTCTGCGTGAAGGGCGTGACGTGGAGTGTTACCCGGGGGAAAACCTGCGGGATGTGGCCCTCAGGGAAGGCATTGAGCTCTACGGCCTGAAGGGCAAGCTGGGCAACTGCGGGGGTTGCGGGCAATGCATCACATGCTTTGTGGATGTCCGGGGGGCAGCCCCCCAGGCCCTGAGTGAGCTCACTGCTGTGGAACTGCAGAAGCTCCGCCGCCGGCCCGAGAGCTGGCGACTGGCCTGCCAGAGCCTGGTGCAGAGCTCACTGGTGGTGCTCACCCGCCCCCAGACTGGGCTCTCCAATGGGGAGGCGGTCTGGGAACAGGTTCTCCAGCAACCCCTGCCTCCCGGTCCATTGGCCTGGCCCGCCCCCCCTGAGGAGCCCGTCGCAGAGGACGATGACTTGAGAGGGGGAGCGGCGGGAGAGCTTCCAACCACAACGACCGATGAAGGCGCCCCCTTCGAGGACGGGGAGCAGTGATACGTTCACTTCAACCCCGACTCAGCTATGGAAACCAACGATCTCGGCTTTGTGGCCAGCTTGCTGTTTGTCCTGGTTCCAGCTGTGTTTCTGATCGTGCTGTTCATCCAGACCAACAGCCGACAGAGCGGTTGATCCGAGTCCTCCCTCCCCAGCGCATCAGTGAGATGGGATCACCGTTGTGATTCTGGCTCCCTCACCACCAGCACAGGAGCTGGGGCATGCACCCGGATGTAATCGCTCACTGAGCTCCCGAGAAGCCGATCCAGATCTACGAGCCCCTTGGCCACTGAGGGACGCCGATCCTGGGAGGCGATCACCAGGAGATCAGCCCTAGCCTCCTTCGCCGCCTCACAGACTTGCCGGCCGATGTTGCCTGTCTGGTGGACGGACTGCATCTCCACACCCAGATTCCGCGCCCGCTGAACGGCGCGATTGAGCACCTCATCCGCCGGTGATTTGCCCCCGCGGGAGGGGGTGATGTCCTGTCGGGACACATGGATGCCCGTGAGGGTGCCGCCAGGGATCTCGCGAACGAGTTCACAGGCCAGCTTGATCGCATCATCTCCAACCCCCGTGCCGTCCACCGTCACCATCACCCGGTTGATGGCACGCACGTAGATGTCGTCTCGCACCAGCAACATGGGGCGGGTGGAAAGCTGGAACACATACTGACTGGCACTATTGCTGAGAATGGACTGGAGCCGGTTCAAACCGCGGGAGCCCATCACGATGAGGTCGGCATTGAGCTCATCGGCCACCTTCAACACGGTTGTTTTCGTATCTCCCTCCCGCACCAGACTCGTGACCTCCGAAGGCTGGAGGCCCATGCGCTCGACTGCGCCCTCCATCAACTCCTGCGATTGCCGCCGATGGCTCTCCGCATCTTCCTGGCCCTGCTCAGAAATCACATGCAACAAGTGAACCTTGGCTAGCCGGCAAGGGGGGATGGCACGGAGCATGCGCACCATTTCCTCCACATGACCGGTGCCGGAGTCGGCGATGAGCAGCGTGCGGAACACGGATGGACTTCAGGGCTGCGTCAGCCTATGGCTGATTGAATGCCCTCGCCCCCGTCGATGCCACACAGCTTGATGCAATGGGATTCCCTTCCTATGCCTGATCGGCCCTGGCGCCTGCAGCGACGGGTGCTTCCCCAGCACACCGACCATGCCGGCGTGATGTGGCACGGCGCTTACCTCGCCTGGCTTGAGGAGGCCCGTGTGGAAGCCCTGGCCTCCGTGGGTCTGGAGTACAGCACCCTTTCTGCCCAGGGCCTGGAGATGCCCGTTGTGGATCTCGCCCTGACCTATCGGTCTCCCCTGATCCACGGGGATCGGGCAGAGGTGCGAAGCCTGGTGATGCCTCGCCGTGGCGTCCGGCTCCCCTGGCGCTCCTGGCTGGTTGGCCCAGGGGAAACGGTCGCCGCTGAAGCCCTGGTGGAGCTGGTGCTTGTGGATTTCAGATCTGGCCCCCAACAGCGCAAGCTGCTGAGACGCCTGCCACCGGAGGTGGCCAAGGCCCTGGAAAAGCTGTCCGAGGGACCCTCCCTGGATTAGTTCATGCGTACTATGGCGAAGCATTGGCCTCTCTCCCGTGGTGCGCGCCTCTGTAAGGAGCTCCTTTATCCCCAGTGCCCCTGCCGGCCCGTGGAACCAACAGGCCCGGCTCTGGTGGTTGCTGTGGTGCCATTGTCCAGGCCTGGGGCCGCAACGGCTCGCCGAACTGGTGGCAGGCTTTGAAACGCTGGAGGCGGCATGGCATGCGCCCCCTTCTTCTCTGGGGCCTCTTTGCCGGTGGTCGGATCGCTTGCTGCAGGGCATTGAGGCCTACCGACAGTCCTGGGGGAGCGATCCCCTCCCTGAGGCAGCGAGGCGATGGCATGGCGGAAGGCGCGTATTGCTGCCCGGTGATTGGCGCTGGCCCCTCAAGATGGCTCAGGCCCAGCCCCCACCTGCCGCCCTTTACTGGGCAGGGCAAGGGAGCCTGTGGAAACCCCTGAGCGAACGCCGGGCGGTGGCCGTGGTGGGAACCCGGAGGCCCTCCCGCCATGGTCTCAACGTTTCCCGTCACATCGGTACCGTTCTGGCGCAGGCAGGGTGGCCTGTGGTGAGCGGTTTGGCGGCAGGGATCGATGGGGCTGTCCATGAGGGCTGCCTGGAGGCAGGGGGCGTGCCCATTGGTGTTCTGGGCACCCCATTGGGGCGGGTCTATCCACGCCACCATGCTGCGTTGCAGGCCTCCGTGCGCCAACGGGGCCTCCTCGTCAGCGAGCTGTCGCCAGACGCTCCGGTGAGCAAGGGATCCTTTGCCCTGCGCAACCGGCTGCAGGTGGCCCTGGCCTCTGCCCTCATCCTGGTGGAGTGTCCTGTTGGCAGCGGCGCCCTCCATTCAGCAGAACTGGCCTGGAGTGAGAGCCTGCCCCTTTGGGTCGTTCCCGCCGACACGGATCGGATCTCTGCCCAGGGCAGCAATGGTTTCCTTGCCCGAGGGGCCACCCCTCTCACCCGTCCAGAGGATCTTCTGGGGCTGCTGGGGCCAGGCCCCCTCAAAGCGCCAGGGGCCGCCCCCCATCCCCTTCACCAAACCTCGGCCAATCCCACCCTCCACACCCAACGGCTCCTGAAGGCCCTGGGGCGCGGGGCCTCGCTGGAAGAGCTCTGCCAAAGCCTGCAGACCCCCTCCCAGACCCTGCTCCCCCATCTTCTGGAGCTGGAAGCCAGCGGCACCCTGGTGGCCGAGCCTGGGTTGTTTTGGAGGCCCCGATCCCCCTCGCCCACTCCCGTTCCTAGGATGAATTGATGGTGTGCGCTTCCATGGAACGCCTATCGGGCGCAGAGCTCCTCTCCTGGCGACGGAAGCTGCTCCGTCTGGGGGGCGAAGGCCACGCCCTCGACTGGTTGCTGGACATGGCTGCGGGCCTCTCCCCATCGGGCCTGCAAGCCCTCCGGATCCATCCCGATCGCCCGCTCAACCGACCGATTCCTCTCGACCATCTCGAACACCTCTGGCGCAAGCACTTGATGGCCTCGGCGCCCCTTCAGTACCTGGTGGGTCGTTGCAGCTGGCGCACGTTCGAGCTTGCCGTAGGGCCCACCGTTCTCATCCCTCGGCCGGAAACGGAACTCCTGATCGACCTAGCCCTCTCCACAACCCCCACTCCGGCTGAACTCCTCTGGGCCGATCTCGGCACCGGAAGCGGGTGCCTGGCCATGGCCTTGGCGGAGGCCTGGCCCATGAGCCAGGGCCTGGCTGTGGATCTCAGTGAAAAAGCCCTGGACCTGGCCAGGATCAATCTGCACAAGGCCGGGATGGAACAGCGGGTTCGCCTGGTTCAAGGGAGTTGGTTGGGAGCTCTCAAGCCGTGGTGGGGGAGATTGCAGCTCGTGGTCTCCAATCCCCCTTACATTCCCTCCCATCAGATCGACCAGCTCGAACCCGTGGTGCGCGATCACGAGCCCCGGTTGGCCCTCGATGGTGGCCATGACGGCCTGTGCTCCATCCGCACCATTGTGGAAGCGGCTCCTTCAGCCCTGGCTCCTGGCGGGTGGTTGCTGCTGGAGCATCACCACGACCAAAGTGAACAGGTTCTATCCCTTCTGGAGGAACAGGGACTCGTGGATGGTCAGTGTCACCGGGATCTGGAAGGCCACAAACGCTTCGTGAGTGCGCGCCGAGGATGACCGTTGGATCCGTTCAGGAGCTCCTGACCTGCCTACACCGGGATGAGCCCATTCTGTTGCCGACAGACACCGTGCCGGCTCTGGCGATCAGACCCACAGCCGCAGCCCGCATCTGGGAGCTGAAGCAAAGGCCAGCCCACAAACCCCTGATCCTGATGGGGGCCGATCTGGAACAGCTCCTGCAAGCCCTTGCAGCACCGTGGAGTTCCGAGTGGCTGCAAGAGGCCCGACGGGTGTGGCCCGGGGCCGTCACCCTGGTTCTGCCGATGGCAGGCCCCCTCTGTGAAGCGCTCCATCCCGGAGGTGCAAGCCTCGGTGTGCGGGTGCCGGCATGCCCCATGACCCAGGCGCTGCTACGCAGAGCTGGCCCGCTGGCCACCACCAGCGTGAACCGATCGGGAGAGGCTCCTGCCCTCGATGCGGAACAGGCCAGCAAGTTGTTTCCTGCCCTCAGCCTGCTGGGGCCCGTTCCCTGGCCCCCAGGCTCGGGATCCCCCAGTGAAGTGAGGGCCTGGGGCCAGGATGGCTGGCAGGTGCTGCGCCACCCATCCCTACCAATGCCGTGATGCCGCTCTGATGTTGTTGCTCACCTTCCTGACCCTGCTGGTGATGTCGCTGGACTCATGGCTGCTCACCCCTCTCCTGCATGCGCTCACGCCGTTGCTGTCTCTGGCCTGGTTGGGGTGGGGGGTGCTGGCGCTCGGCCTCTGGTTGTTTGCAGCTCCCAGTCCGGATGATCCCCCATCCCGTTCCTAGGCGTCATCGACGTAGACCCGGAACGCTTCCCCATGGACTGGCTCACCTGAACGCCGATCAGGCCCCCAAGCAGAGCGAGACAGAGCAACCATCCGAAGCGTCCCCACCAACGCCTGGAGATCGCCGTGGCCGGACGTCCCGCTGGGAAATCAGATGGTGGTGAGGGGAGAACAGGCCACTCGTGCCCACTGGCTCCTTCCGGCAGATGCTGCTGAAGCCGATCGAGCAAGGTCTCCCGTTCCTGCAGCAACTGTTCCTGGCGATCGAGCAATGGTTGGAGGCGCTCATTGAATTTGCGCTCGAAGATCTCTGGCAGATCTTTCAACAAAAACTGGTAGCTGCTGATCTGAGCCTGGGTCGCCTCCAGCTCGTCGAGGGTGGCCAGATGTTGCTCTTCCTCACCTTCGGGGTTGGACATCGGAGAAGGATCAAAAGAGCCGGCTAACGGATTTGAACCGATGACCTTCGCTTTACAAAAGCGCTGCTCTACCGCTGAGCTAAGCCGGCCAATTTTTAAATTTTAACGTGCCCCAAGGCCCACAGGACCAACTGGGTCCGGCTGCGGAAACCGGTCTTCTGAAGCAGCGAGGAGACATGACCTTCAACGGTGCGCCGGCTCAGGCACAGTCGGATGGCGATGGCACCATTGCTTGCGCCCTCCAGCATCACGTGCAACACCCTCGTCTCCGCTGGGGTGAGGTGGATCGAAACAGGCGCCTGCATGGGAGGTGGAGAGGGAATCCAAGCGTTCCCAAGCCCCGTCTCAGGTGGGCTGGGGCTCACCAGGAGCATCCTGGTGGGCCGTTTCTTTGGAGGCAGTAGCAGGTTCCGCTGGATCCAACGGCTCGGATGGAGCCTCGGCCTCGGTGGTGGGATCCGCCTCGCTCGAGGCGGATTCGGGAGGATCCCCGGGCTCTGAAGGGCCCTCGGCATGGGTGGTCCTGGAATCGGGGGAGCCTGCATGCACGATGGGGAGGGGCTTCAACCGGGCCCGCCGGATGGGCAGATTGGCCACCAGCGCCGTCACGCGATCTTCCGTCGCCAGGCTCACATCCACTTCTTCAAGATCAATCTCCACATATTTTTGAACCACCTCCAGAATTTCCCTGCGCATCTGCTCCAGCAGCTCTGGGTTCAGATCGCTGCGGTCGTGGGCCAGCACCAGTTGCAAGCGCTCTTTTGCCGTCTCGGCGCTTGGTTTCTGCAGACCAAGCAGTCGCTGAATGAAGTCCAGTAAAGCCATGACTCAGAACAGCCCTACCCGACGAAGTTTGGACAGAAAACGAGCGCGCAATCCCTTCCGTTCCTTTGAGGGATCAATCAGGGGCACATTCTCACCACGCAAGCGTTTGGCGATGTTGTGATAGGCCCGGCCTGCCGACGATCCTGTTTCCGCAAGGGTCAGAGGCTCGCCGCGGTTGGTGGACACAATCACCTGTTCATCCTCCACCACCAGACCGAGCAGGGGCAGGGCCAGGATGTCGGTGACCGCATCCACGGCCAGCATCTCCTGATTGGCCACCATCTTGGGCCGCACCCGATTGAGCACCAGTTGAACGGGCTCCACATTCATGGAATGGAGAAGACCAATGACCCGGTCCGCATCCCGAACAGCGGAGATCTCCGGGGTGGTGATCACAATGGCTTCCTGAGCCGCCAGGGCAGCGTTCTTGAAACCCTGTTCAACACCAGCCGGGCAATCGATCAGAACAAAATCAGACTGGACAGCTACCAGATCAACGATTTTCTTCATATCGTCGGGGGTCAGCCACTCCAACATGCGAGGATTACCTGCAGGCAGTAAACTCAGAAGGGGCTGCTGCTTATGCTTCACAAGCGCTTGTTCAAGCCTGCAGGTTTCCGCAAGAACCTCCTGAGCTGTATAAACAATTCGATTCTCCAAACCCAAAAGGAGATCTAGATTTCTCAGGCCGAAATCCGCATCCAGAACTGTTGTGCGTTCACCCAGCTTGGCCAGGGCTATGCCGAGATTGGCGGTGAGGGTGGTTTTGCCAACCCCCCCCTTCCCTGAGCAGATGAGAATAATGCGAGCTGGGGCTGAGTTCACGAGGAAAACTGACGTCTGGGCACGTTACGCGAGGTCTACGCGCTCCCAGCAGCAGACGGGCCAGAGCACTGGGCTGGCACGCTGAGCAGGGGCCAGCACGGGTCGGCCGGATCAATCTGAATGGCCCCCTCCACCAGGTGGGCCTTTTCCGCCAGTCCCACAGGGGGGAGCTCCTCCGGCCCCCTGGCCACCTGATCGGCAATGCGGAGCTGCAGCGGACGAAGGTGCAGGGCCACGATCACGGCCGATCGATCGCCGGAGCAACCGGCGTGGGCGATTCCCCGGAGCCTTCCCCAAACGAGTACGTGCCCTTCCGCCCGGATCTGGGCTCCAGGATTCACATCTCCAAGCACCAACACCGACCCGCTGACCTGGCGGTGCTCCCCCGAGCGGAGGGTGCCTTGGTGGATCGCGAACGAGCGGGTCAGGGAAGCCCCCTGGCCCCCAGTCATGCCCCCATCGGTTTGAAGCGCGGGGCCACTCACCTGGAGCCCCAGCGCCGCCGCAGCCACCCTGGCTCCAGCCTCGAGGCAAGAGACTCTCTCCAGGGACAGGGAGTAGGGCGCGAGGAGTGCGATCAAAGCCTGGTAGTCCCCCATCCGCAGGGGCCAATCCCCCCCCAGCAGCATCACCGGGCCCGTGAGATGGGGGCAAAGAAGAAGGGCATCTCCCACCTCTGCCACCAGATCTCCGGCGTTCTCCCACCGTGGAAGCTTGAGGAGATGGGGCTGGCCCTCCCCTGGGGAGGAGATCAGCTCAGCGGGCATCGCGGGCGGGTCATCCGCTGCAGACCTTAAACAAGGCGAGAAAAAAGCCGCGCGTCAGGGCGTCTGCACCAGGGGCTTGGGAACCACCAGCCAGGCCCAGTGTTCCTGGAGGGTGAGGGTGTGCACCAGCTTGGAGTGCTCTTCCAGGGCTGCCAGATGCTGGCCGTCCCAGAGGCGCAAGCCACTCCTGTAGGGGTCGTAGCCCCGGGTTTGGCCCTGCAACAGGGCACAGCTCCCCTCCGGATCGATCCCCGCCTCGTGGGCTTGCCTTTGGGCCTGGGCCAGAAGCTGGAGCTGCTCGGGAGTGGAGAGGTGGCGCACATCCAGGGCTTTCAGCAGCTGGCGATCCAGAAGGCGGGAGCACGGGTCCCGCAGCTCAGGGGGGGCCTCGTCCCGCCAGCGGCTCAGGTGGTAAGTCGTGCGCACGTCGTCGTTCGCGAGAAAGCCTTTCAGGGAGAGGTTGTCCCGATCCCATAGCCAGCTGGCCATGGCTTCATCAGCCCACACCTGTGCCGGACCCAGCTGACGGGCCACATCAATGGTGCGTTTGAGCAGCCAGTTGCAGACCACATTCAGCCGATGGTTGTAGACGCTGCGATACATCAATTGCCGCACCACCAGGTAGTGCTCCACGGCCAGCAAGCCCCTGGGGTGAATCGCCAGAGACCCATCCGGCGCCAGGAGCAAGGCGGCCAGGAGCCGATCGAGATCCAGTTGGCCATAGCGGGCGCCCGTGCTGTGGCTGTCGCGCAGGAGGTAGTCGAGGCGATCACAGTCGAGTTGGCTGCTCACCAGGGCCTTGATGGCCGGCTCGGCGTAATCGCCGCCCTCCAACAGGGTGGCCACCGCTTCCGCACTGCCGTTCTGAGCCGCCTCGAGAGCCCCCCGCAGGTCGGTGTCTTCCCGGATCAGCCGGGCCGACCAGGCCTCATGGCTGATGCCAAACATCTCCTCCCCGCTGTGGCTGAAGGGGCCGTGGCCGATGTCATGGAGAAGGGCGGCCGCATACAGCACCACCCGATGCTCTGCCAGGTGGGGATGGGAGCGCTCCAGGTGTTGCAGGGCCCTCCGGGCCAGATGGAGCACACCGAGGGAATGGGTGAACCGGCTGGATTCCGCCCCGTGGAAGGTGAGATGGGCTGGTCCGAGCTGGCGGATCCGGCGCAGGCGCTGGAACGCCGGGGTATCGATGATGGCGATCGCCATCGCCTCGGCCGGGATCTCTCGATCCAGAGCAATGGCCCCATGAAGGGGGTCGTGGTACACCCGCACGCTGCCACTCATGGGCTCCCCTCCGGAGCGCCCAACTCCTGCACCAGCAAGCGCCCGGCCGCCTGCAGCCAAGGGTCGTCTCTGCCACCGGGGTTGAGGGGTTCGGGCTGGGGCAGGAGGAGATCGGGGGTGATGCCCAGGCTCTGAATATCCCGGCCGGAGGGGGTGAGGTAGTGGGCCACGGTGACGGCCAGCCCGCTGCCATCACCCAGGGGAATGAGGGTCTGGATGAGACCTTTGCCGAAGGTCTGCCCACCCACCAGCTGGGAGCGGCCGTTGTCCTGCAGGGCCCCGGCGAGGATTTCACTGGCGCTGGCGGTTCCGCCATTCACCAGGGTGATCATCGGGCCGCTGAACAGCTGCTCGGCGGAACTCTGCTGGCTGGCCGTGATCCCGCTGCGATCCATCGTTTCCACGATCGGGGCTCCGCCCAGCAGGCCATTGGCAACGGCCAACCCGGCACTCACCAGCCCGCCCGAGTTGTTGCGCAGATCAAGGATCAGACCCTCCACGGGCTGGCTTCCAGGACCGGCGGCGCGGAACGTCTGGAGGGCCTCCGCCACCTGGGAGGGAACGGGTTCACTGAACTGGGTGATGCGCAGATACCCCACACTGTGGCCCTCCACCGTCAGGTGCTGGCTGCGCACAGGCACCAGATCCACCGTTCTCCTGGTGAGGCTCACCTCCCGGGGAGGGCCTCCTTTCTCCCGCACGCGGATCTCCACCACGGAGCCGGGCGCGCCCCGCAGGAGTGCGGCGGATCCCTCCAACCCCAGATCGGCCGTGGACCGGCCACCCACGCTCAACACCTCCGCACCGGAGGAGATCTGGGCCTCCGCAGCAGGTGAGGCGTCCAACGGGGCGATCACCACCACCTGCTGATCCCCCTGACGCAACCCGAGCTGGAGGCCCACGCCGGAAACGGTGCCTTCGTTGCTCTCCCGCAGGGCAGAAAAGTCTGCCGGACGCAGCATGCGCGTGTAGGGATCGCCAATGGCCGCCAGCATGGCGTCGATGGCGCTGTAGGCCTGGGCGGAGGTTTGGATGGGGCGCTCCAGGGTCTGTTGCCGGAGCTGGCGCCAGTGGAGCTGCTCAAGCTGCTGAGGATCCACGTAGCTCTGGTTCACCAATCGCCAGGCCTCCACCACCAGCTGCTGCGCATCAGTGAGGGCCCAGACGGCACCGGGCAGCACAAGGAGCGCGCTGAGCACCCATGCCATCACGCTCGCCACGGCCAGGCAGGAGCGCAGGCGAGGCCGAGCGGCCCCCTCCAGGGGGGCAGGGGGTGTTGCAAAGGGTTGAGGGGGAGGCCGGCGGATGGGCAAAACGCTCACGGGGCGGGAGGCACGATCAGTAGACTTTCGCAACCAAACGCCCTCCGCTGCATGGCGAACTCGTCACCTGCCGCGTCCGATTCCAAGAACAACCCCGTCTACGACTGGTTCAACGAGCGCCTCGAGATCGGGGCGATTG
>JAYKIG010000115.1:0-12803 GCA_035286045.1 Cyanobacteriota bacterium
TGGATCAGCTCTCGGGTGGCGATCCAGCCACAGCAGCACGTGGGTGTCGAGAAGGATCACTCCAGCGCCGACCAAGGGGTGTCGATCGGGGCCAACACATCGCCATGGATCTCCACGCCGGGATGCACCCCGAAGGGGCTGGGGCACCGAGCGGGACTACAAGGGTGGAGCTCGGCCACCGGCTGGCCGTTCTTTGTGATCACGAGCACTTCACCCGTCGCCGCGACCTGATCCATCAGGCCCAGACCGACGGCTGTGGAGCTTGCGCGGAAGATCGCCCTCGCACTGGGACCATCCGCTGAGGCAAGACGCAGTTCACAGTTAGCATCGATCAATGATTCGTATGATCACCTTGCCATGGATCTCACGACCGTATCCCACAAGTTTCAGGTCGTTATTCCCAAGCGGGTCCGTGAGCAGTTCGGCCTCAGTCCCGGGCAGACCCTCCAGGTGATCGCTTTGCCAGGGCGCATTGAGCTGGTTCCCACCCAGTCACCAGCGGCTCTGAGAGGGTTTCTGCCTGGGAAGAACACTTTCCAGCGCGAGGGAGATCGCCTGTGACGCTCCAGCGGGTCGTTGTGGATTCCTCGGGCTGGATCGAGGTGTTCACCAATGGTGGGCAGGCCGAGCAATTTCTGGCCCTGATGGCTGACGCATCTGCCCTTGTGGTGCCGGCGATCAGCATTTTTGAGGTGTTCAAGTGGGTCTTGCGCGAACATGGGGAGGCACCTGCCATTCAGGCGGCTGCCGTGATGCAGTGCGGACTGGTGGTGAATCTCGACAGCCGGCTTGCGCTTTCAGCGGCGCAGCTGAGCCATGCTCTTCAGCTGCCAATGGCGGACAGCATCATCCTGGCCACGGCAAGGGATCACCAGGCCAAACTCCACACCATGGACAGCGATTTTCAAGGCATTTCCGACGTGGAGTTCCTTGAATCGGTTTGAAGCGGGGCTTGTGCCTCACGTCCCCAGCAGTGATGATTTGTCTTTTCCCGGGAGGGAAGATCAATCAGGATGTGGGCACCTGCCCCGCAGTGGACTGGCTTCGCTACCGCGATGTGCTGTCCCATAGCTCACTCCCATGAACCCATCTGATCCTCCAGCTAATGCCTCCATGCGGATGGCATCTCTGCATGTGAACCGATCCGTCGAGTTCCTGGAGACGTTACTTGGCGCCTTTTTGGAGAATGGCTGGGGCTCGCTGAGCAAGCGGGATCTGGAGCTGCTTCTCTTTCTCCTGTTGGAGAGAGATGGTGCCCTGGAGCGAAAAGCCAGCAATTACGACATCGCCCGCAGACTCAGGCTCACGGAGGGGCGGGTGGCGCTGTTGCGCAAGGATGCCTACGCCCGCTGGCGGCCCCTGCTGGAAGAAACAACGGCCACCGTGCTTGCGCGGGTGTTCAACAGCGCTCTGGCCAAGAACAAGTTGGAGATCACGATGAAGTTCGCCACGGCCCGCCGCATGAAGGATGGGTTTATCCCCCTGCTGGTGGAGCATCCCGACGACCGCGCTGCACTGGAGTACGCCATCAAGGACGTCGGTGGGATCCCCATCCACGAGCGCAATCGGGAGGTGATCCTGATTCACCATGAAACCCTGTTTGCGATTGCAGAGAAGCACGATCTGATTCCAAAGGATCCGCGACAGATCAGGAAACAGATGGAAGAGGCATACACAGAAATGCAGAAGGAAATGAGTGCTCACAAGTTGGATATTCAACGAATCCTTGATTCCAAAACCACCTTCACCGATTTTCTCAAGCTGCCCCTTTCCAAGCTCACCTGGACAGCTGCCCGCGCGGCGCTGAATGATGCTGGCTGCATCGTGACGGAGCAGTGCCTGAAAACCACGCTCACAAAACTGATTCAGGGCATGTTTGGAATTGCCTGATGACGGACCCCCATTTCCAGCCCGTCCTCGGTGGCTGCCATGGATGCTGACTTGCCGGGGGCGTCTTCTCAGCTCTGCTCCCGCCCGGCGTTGTCGAGAGACAGGGCTGCGATTTCCTCCTCCTCGGCCAGATCCAGCTGGGCTGCAGACACGGGGGCTGCGGTGGTCATCACCCGGGTGCGGCTCTGGGAGCGCCACCACTTGAAGCGCAACCCAGGTAGCAGGCCCACATCCCGGGCCATCGCCCAGAAAAACACATAACTGGCCAGGAGCCTGCGAAAGGCCACAAACCGCGATTCGCGAAGGTTTTCGATCAACTGGTCTGTCTCACCCACATGATCCTCATGTGTTCCTCCGGCGGTGCCACAGGGAAGGACGAAGACCTGCTCAAAGGGGCCAGTGGCCAGGGTCGGATCGGTGCCGATGGCCACGATTTCCGGGCCCGTGTTCCAGTGACGGATGCCATCCGACTGGCGTGCTGTGAGAAGGGCGGCGTCCGCATCGGCCCGACTCAGCCCATTGCCCCTTCCGTCGGGCACACCGAAGAACAGCAAGGTGCCACGCACCAGCCTGTGGGCGTGGGTATGGAGCAGATGGTCGCCCACCTCTCCGCCCTGCACATCCACGCTGGCGATGCCGAAGCTCAGGGCAAACAGCTTGCTGATGTAGTTCGTCAGCAAGGGATGAATCCAGGAGGCCTCACCGATCACGAGGGTGCGCCGTCCCGTGCGGGCCAGCAGGGGGCGTCTCTGCAGCCATCTCAGGGCCATGGTCCACAACCATGGTCCGAAGATGTACACCGCCACATCGGCCACGAGAGCCGACTCGCGCAACAGGATGGCGGGGAGCGTGCTCGCCGTCCAGAGGTTCTCGCCGGCCAGGTTCCGCATCAGGGTCTGCACCAGCGGCATGCGCAGTTCCAGGGTGATCAGGATGTAGATGGCATGAATCGCCCAGGCCAGGGGGGTTTCAAGCACATGCATGGCCCAGCGGCGTCCGCCCCGCACCAGATGGCGATGGGTGGCGGTTGGCTGGGGTTGTCCCTGCTTATCCACCCCAACGATGTCACGAATCTCCCTGAGCAGAGCTTCTGTTTCGCTGGTGTCGAGCAGCTTGAGCTGCTCACGGGACAACGGCATGCCCAGGGGCGGATCCCGATCATCCGGGAAGGCCTGCAACACCTGCCTGCTGAGGTTGAACAGCAGCTGGGTGAGGGTGTGGTGCATGGCGGCAACGGAGGCCGTGGCAGGTTCCGCGCGACGCCGACCCGCGCCGGTGGTGAAGAGCCGTCGGCTGAACGGTTCGCCAGGATGGGGCTTCAACATGGCTGCCCCCTGCAGGCTGTCCGGCTCGCCGGTGAGGATGAAGACGTCGCGGATAACCTCCCGTCGCGCCATGAGGTCGCAGGCTTCCATCACCTGCCTGGAGGGAAAGGTCCGTCCCGAATGACTCAACACCAGGGCAATGGATTGACGGGCAAGATGGAGGCTGTCGATGTCGTTCTGGAGTGCTTTCAGCACCTCATTGGCGGACAGCACCTGCACGGACAACTGCGGCATCAGGGTGGAGAGGTCTTTGCCGAACTGCTGGCCCAGCCAGAGGCTGTTCTCCACCCCGGTGATCAGCAGATCAACCTGCCTGGATTTGGCCAGGCTGTCATCCAGACCCGCTCCTTTCAACACCTTTGCTTTGTCTGCCAGATTGGCCGCCTTGGCGATCAGCAGCTGGGCGAAAGCCTCGGCGGCCTGCCGATTGCGGGATCCCGGGTTGCTCCAATCGTCATGGATGGTGGCAAGGAGGGCGGGAATGTCAGCAATGTCCGCTGAAACAGGATCGGCGGGGGCGGTGGGCAGACGCAGCACATAGGGGGACGATGGGGTCCTTCGCTGGGTCCCATAGGGCTGGCGACGGGGGTGGAGCTCGGCGGGCTCCAGCTTCCGCTCCTGGCTGAGGGAGGTGATGGAGAGAGCGTTGCTGGAGAGAACGGCGATCTCCCCGGCATTTTCATCGAGATCGATGCGCCAGGCCCCTTCCTTGTCTTTCAGCACGGTGTCGACCGCTGCCGATTCCGAGGCATAGACGGCCATGTCAGCGTTGGGGTCCAGGCCGATCGTGATCGGCTGGCCAAGGCTGCACAACACCAATCGGTCAGGCCAGGTGGTGGAGGCCACCACCAACCCGAAGCTGCCGCGGGCGCCCTCCATGAACTGGCGCACAGCCGTGGCGGGATCGTTGTGCAGAAACACCTCAATGCTCGTGGCAATCCACCGTCGCAGGGCCCCCTCCCCCAGGGCCTTCAGCCCTGATTCGCTCTGCAGCGTGGAGAGGAGTCGCCTGGTCATGGGCGCCGTCAGATCCTCGGGCCTGGGGTCCGTCTGGAGGAGGTCGCTGAACGCCGCCTCGAAGTGGGCCGTCCATCGCTCGATGTCCGTGCGAGCAGGAGTATTGGGGAAGGTGGCCAGGGTAAGGAGGAAGGCCCAGCGCACGGCGGCAAACCAGTCGCCCTGGCAGATCATCAGAGCCATCATCCCCGCGATGCGAGAGGAGTCGACAACGGCAGGGGCGGGTTGCTCCAGGGCCTCCTCCAGCCATGGGGCCAGAGTTGTCCCCACATCCACCAGGCGGCCGAATCCAGAAAAGGCTTCGAAATCTCCGTTGTGGGTGATGCGATGGTGCACCCTGCGCCAGTGCTGGCGCCATTGCCCATCCCCATCCAGGCGCCAGAGGTGAGCGTGGCGGCCGGGGGTCCATTCCTGCCAATGGGTTTCCCGGACTGCCGGGGGACCGCTGGTGCCGAAGCGGTAGTGCCAGCAGGCCATCAGGCCGGCGGGGTGGGGCTTCCAGCCGTTCCGGCGGGCCCTTCGCCGCTGGCTGCGGAAGGCAGCCTCCAGGGATGGGGTGAGATCCCCGCGCTTGGCATTGACGATCTTGTGGCCCACGAACCCGTTGTCCCCCCGGCGGTCAAGGGCCATCACAAGCCCACCTCCCGCCTGGGCGCCGCGCAGCTCCGTATCGCGCCCCATCTGTTCAAAGATCTCCAGGGCCCGTGGGGAGAGGAGCTCCCCACGGCCGGCACGTTCCCTGGAGGCCAGCAGCCCGAAATTGCCGCAAAAGAGCAGGGCCCCCTGGCCGCTGAGGAGTGTTTCCAGGTCGGAGCGAGAGGTGATGGCCAGCCAGAGATTGGTGAGCAGCAGCCAAAGCAGCAGATCCCCACCCCAGGTGCCCGCCGCACCAGATTGCTGGAGGCGGAGGAAGGCGATCCCTGCCCAGGCGCAAACCAGCCCATGAAGGAAGAGGGCCCCGCCGGCTTTCAGCCGTAGTTTCCATGGCTCCGGATCACCCGCGTCCATCCAGGCGATGGGTGGACCCACGCCGGGCGGCAGGCTCATGGGCGCCAGCGGGATCAGCCCCTGGGCCATCTGACCCATGGAGCGATGTTCCAGCAGATTCTCAAGGCTGATGGCCGCTGCGTCCTGATCCACCACCGCCCGGGCGAGGCTGTGACCCAGGCCGTGAATCACTTCGGCCCCGATCCACGCCTGCCGAATCAGCTGGGCAGACACGAGGACCTCGGCCAGCGGTTGGCCCAGGGCGTAAACCTTCAGCAGAGCAATCAGCTCTGGAAGTCCATTCACGAACCAACAGCGCCAAATCACCGTCTGAAGGAGAATGAATTCGTGTGGGAGTTGTCAAGTTCTGGTGCCTTTATGCTCACGCGTTTTTATACACTCTTGGGTTAAAACCTCCGATATAATTGTCCTAGCTGGCTTCAGGTGGGCCGATGCCGATTGAATCGACGAGAGGAGTCTTGACCACAGCGATACCCTCCGATGTCATGTCTTTGCAAAAGTTTAGGTAGGCATCTGGCCGGCCTTGGGATCCTTTGATTGTTCTGGCGAAGCCCATTTTGCGCCGGAAACTGTTCGCACTGATACCCATGGCTGGCCCTGCTGGCCGCGAACGGGCTGCTACTGCTCTACGGCCCCTTTCTCCTCAACGACGAGCCCACCACCGCCAGCAACGCTGCCTTTGATGCCCACCTGCGCAGCCTCGATCCAGCCATGGGCCTGCGCGATGCCGGCTGGATCGAAACCCAGGCCCGCAGCCAGGGCTTTGCCCTGCTGGCCGATGTGGCCATGCCAGCCCACAACATCACCCTGATCTTTCGCCTGGCTTCAGGCGCGGTGAGAGGCGTGCCGCGCCCAGACCGATCACCCCTCCAGCAGCAGCAGCTGGCGCGAGGGCAGGAGGGGCAAGAAGTCCCGATCAAAGGTCACCAGACATTCACGGCGGGCGAGCACGGCGGCCACTCACCAGCACCAAGCAGCTCAAGGAGTTGAGCGGCCGCCGCAATCGCTTGTTTACCTACGATCCTTATCTAGCGATCCTCAGTGAGGGCACTGAGCCGCTCTGATCATTCGCCAGTCGGCCCACCGCTTCGCTGGTGGCCGTGGCCAGGGGGGCCAGAAACCAGCACATTTCGTCCGGCTTGGCGGCGTGGAGCTGGAGCTGCCTGAGACCTCCTCCTCGGCAACCCCTTAACCGCCGGCCATGCCCTGCAGATCCTTGAGCAGCACGAACAGGTGCAGCGGGTCAGTGGGCGAGGGCCGGAAGCCGAAATGCTCGTAGAAGCCATGGGCCCGTTCATCTTTGGCATGCACTGCCAAGGCGCGGATGCCGGCGATATCGGCCGCCGCCAGCGTCCGACCGATCGCGTCTTTCAGCAGGGCGGCGCCAAGGCCCTTCCCCTGGTGCTCAACCGCCACGGCCAGCCGGGCCAGCACCATCAGCGGAATCGGATGCCGCGCCAACCCCTTGCTGATCCGCTCGGGTGCCTGCTCCGGGCTTACCTCACCGACCACCAGGGTGTGGAAGCCAATGACGACGTCGCCATCCAGCGCCACGTAGGTGCGGCTGGCCCGCGCGCGCTGGTTCGCCAGGGCAAAGCGGACTAGGAAGCGGTTCAGGGGTTCCTCGCCACAATCAAAGGCCTCCACAGCATGGCTGGCCTGGAGCGGTTTGATCCGGTAAGGGCTCACTCAGCGCCAATAGCAGCTGGCCGCTCCAGCACGCTCGGCTCCTGCAGCAACCGCGCCAGCCGCGGAGGAATCTGAGGTGGAGCATCTAAGGCAGCCACGAAAGCCTCCCACTGCACCCCATCCAGCTGGAAGCTCTGCCGATCGGCCAGGGTCTCAGCAGCGTTGGCCAGAGCGCTCTCCAAGACAAACTCGCTCACGCTGCGCTGGGCCGCCGCAGCTGCCCGCTGCAGGGTCTGCTTGGCTCCTGGCGTCAGCCGCAGGTCCAACTTCTCGCTTCTCAAAGGGGATGACGTCATGACGGCACCGTCTTCAGCCACTCTAGCCTTGCCTGCCCGACAATGTCATGACAGCTCCGTCGGCCGTTGACCGCCTGGATGGTCAACGCCAGAGCCGACTGCAATACAAGGCAGCTATTTGCTGATCGGCCTATACCTGCCCACCCGATGGCATCGCCGAGCCACGGCTGATCACTGGCTTTCGTCCAGGTCGTTGATCAGCACGATGCGGTAGAGGGGCTTTGCCGGAGCGGAGATGGTCGAAGGCGTCATTGACCTTCGACATGGGGAAGGTTTCGGTGGTGGGCGCGATGCCGTGTCGGCAGCTGAAATGAAGCATCTGATCGGTTGTCGACGGGCTGCCGAGGGGGGAACCGGAGAGGCTTTTCTGGCCGAGAATCATCGGAAATGCGCCCATGGCCATCGGTTCGGGAACGGCTCCCACGGTGTGCAGCCGGCCCTTGGGTTTGAGCGCCGCGATGTAGGTGCTCCAGTCGAGATTGGCGTTGGTGGTGTTGAGGATGAAGTCGAAACTGTTCGCCGCTCCGGCCAGTTCTTCCCGGTTGCGGGAGTTCAAGGTGCGATGGACGCCGAGTTGGAGGGCTTCCTCGCGTTTGGAGTCGCTGGTGGTGAAGGCGGTGACGTCGCATCCCCAGGCGCGCAGAAACTTGAGGGCCATGTGGCCGAGGCCACCGATGCCGATCACGGCGACACTGTCGGTGGGCTTGATGCCGAGCTCGACCAAGGGGTTGAAGACGGTGATGCCGCCGCAGAACAGGGGGCCGGCCTTGCTGGCATCAAGGCCTTCGGGCAAAGGAAGAACCCAGGTCCAGTCGGCCCGTACTCGGGTGGCGAAGCCGCCGTGACGTCCGACGATGGTGGCTTCGGCCTTGAGGCAGAGGTTCTGGTTGCCGGAGAGGCACGACGCGCAGGCGCCGCAACTGCCGGAAAACCAGCCGAGCCCAACACGGTCGCCGATGGCCAGACGCTTGGTGTGTTCCCCGAGGGCGACGACGCGCCCGATCACTTCGTGGCCGGGAACGAAGGGATAGGTGGTCATGCCCCAGTCGTTGTTGAGCATGGAGAGATCGCTGTGGCAGATGCCGCAGCTCTCGACGGCGATCTCAACCTGTTCGCTGCCGAGCGGGCCGGGGTGTATTCGAAGGATTGAAGTGGTTGTTTGGCGCCGAAAGCGGCAAGGGCTTTGATGGGCGTGGTCATGGAGGTGGTGTTGGCCGTCATGGTGTTGAAGCCACCCAGGGCCATGCCCTTGACGGCTTGTCGACTGTCTCAGGGACAGCGTTTTCGCGTTCTATCAGGGCTTCGTGGCCCTGAGACCTGATCCAGCGTTGATGCTAGTTCGATCGGACTGCGGCTGGCCTGGTGTCGGCCTGAAGGGATCCAGGCAGGGTGACATCCCTCAGGGCAGGGTGAAGCCGGAGGTGCTTGAGGTCGAGCATCGAAGACCCAGGTTCCGCATGCGTTCTGGGGTTGAAAACTTTGGATTCGCCACGATGAAGGCCCTGGCCGTCTCCCTGCTGAGCGCCTCGCTCGCCATCGGTGTTGGTTCAGCTGCTGAGGCCCAGCAGCGCTGCACCTTTCTGCAACCGATCGGCGGCAATGGCACCTCACCGATTGTGTCCAAATCGGTAGGACCGGCCAAAGTCACCCCGATCGGAATGGCCTTTGGTCGCACCAACTGGAACACCGACTTTCTGGTGGACCAGCCCTACACCAGCTTCAAGTTCTTCTTCACCGCCAATAGCTCCGACCCCAACGCCAAGTACCCCGTTGAGGGCTACATGAAGTTCAGCGATGGCAGCAGTCTGCAGGTGATCAACGAGAGCATGAGTCCGCCGCTCGGCACCGGCCGCATGTTCGGCCCCGGCCGCATGTTCGGCCCCTTCCCTGCCATTGCGGGCAAGCAGGCCAGCCAGATGAACTTCATGGTGGGGGCCAGCAGCGACCCCGCCGCCCTGGGCTTCAGCTACCGGATCTCGGTGCAGGGCTGCCAGTAGGCGCCGCAGCCTCACCCTCCTCAGGAGGCCACGGCAAGTTGTCGAGCTCTTCGGGAAGCCAGGCCAGAGCGTGGCTGCCGAACTTTTCACCTGCACGCTCCAATCCCTTCTGGCGTTGTACTAAGGCCTAGGGGGTCCCATCGCCAACCAGTGCAGCCGGCCGCTGGCATCGCCGGCCACCAGGAGCTGGCGGGCAGGCACCCAGGCCAGGGCGTTGATGGCGGCATCGGCCACGAAGAGCACGCGGGGAGCGCCATGAGGGCGGCGCGGATCCCAGAGGCGGATGGTGGCATCGGCTGAGCCAGAAGCGAGGCGCCCATCGCCCAGCACCGCCAGGGCCCTCACCGAATCCTGATGCCCCTCAAAAACCAAGCTGCAGGAGCCGCTGGCCGGATCCCACAGGCGGATGGTTTGGTCGCCTGAGCCAGAAGCGAGGCGCCCATCGCCCAGCACCACCAAGGCCATTACCCAATCCTGATGCCCCTGGAAGATGGCGCTGCAGGAGCCGCTGGCCGGATCCCACAAGCGGATAGTTTTGTCACCTGAGCCAGAAGCGAGGCGCCCATCGCCCAGCACCGCCAGGGCCCTCACCGATCCCTGATGCCCCTCGAAGACGGCGGAGCAGGAGCCGCTGTCCAGATCCCACAGGCGGATGGTCTTGTCAAAGGAGCCAGAAGCGAGGCGCCCATCGCCCAGCACCGCCAGGGACCCCACCCGATCCTGATGCCCCTCGAAGACGGCGGAGCAGGAGCCGCTGTCCGGATCCCACAGGCGGATGGTTTTATCGCCTGAGCCAGAAGCGAAGCGCCCATCGCCCAGCACCGCCAGGGACCCCACCCATCCCTCATGCCCCTCGATGGCCGCGCTGCAGGATCCGCTGGCCGGATCCCACAGGCGGATGGTCTTGTCACTGGATCCAGAAGCGAGTCGCCCATCACCCAGCACCGCCAGGTCCCCCACCCCATGCTGATGCCCCTGGAAGACGGCGTTGCAGGAGTCGCTGGCCGGATCCCACAGACGGATGGTCTTGTCACTGGATCCAGAAGCGAGGCGCCCATCGCCCAGCACCGCGAGGGCAAATACCTCACGCTGATGCCCCTTGAACACCCTGCTGCGGGAGTCGCTGGCCGGATCCCACAGGCGGATGGTGTAGTCACCTGATCCAGAAGCGAGGCGCCCATCGCCCAGCACCGCGAGGGCATACACCTCACCCTGATGCCCCCAAAGCAGACTCTCCTTGAAGACAGTGGTGCAAGAGCCAGTGGCCGGCTCCCAGACGCTGATTCTGTAGCGGTATGAGCCACAAACGATGCGCCCATCGCCCAGCACCGCCAGGGCCATCACCGCACCCTGATGCCCCTCGAAGACCCCGCTGCAGGAGCCGCTGGCCGGATCCCACAGGCGGATGGTTTGGTCCCAGGAGCCAGAAGCGAGGCGCCCATCGCGCAGCACCGCCAAGGCCTTTACCGAATCCTGATGCCCCTGGAAGACAGCGGAGCAGGAGCCGCTGGCCGGATCCCACAGGCGGATGGTCTTGTCGGAGGAGCCAGAAGCGAGGCGCCCATCGCCCAGCACCGCCAGGGCATTCACCCCACCTTGATGCCCCTGGAAGACGGCGCTACAGGAGCCACTGGCCGGATCCCACAGGCGGATGGTTTTGTCATCGGAGCCAGAAGCGAGGCGCCCATCGCCCAGCACCGCCAGGGCCGACACCCAATCCTGATGCCCCTGGAAGACGGCGCTGCAGGAGCCGCTGGCCGGATCCCACAGGTGGATGGTGCCATCGCTGCAGCCACAGGCCAGGCGGCCATCGGGAAGGGCCACCAGCGCATAAACATCGCTCCCCACCGGCAGGGTGCGAAGCTGGGCTTCCAGGGCCAGAAGGCTGGCGACCCTGGGGGGCGCGCCGCCAGCCTTCTGGATCCACTCTGCCGTCTGCTTCCGCAAGCCCTCCAGCGGCCCGTCATCCACCAGCCGCGCCAGCAGCTGGGAGGCCAGCTGCTCCTCCCCGTTCCAGCCCTCCTGGTGGCTGAGCACATGGGCGGCCTGGCGCAGAGCGCGGCCAAGGCGCTGCAGCTCCAGCGGAAGGCTGGCCTTTCCATCGCTGGGCGGGTCGAAATCGCCCAGGAGGGCATTGAGGCCCGCCAGCCGCAGGCGGGCCTGGAGCCAGGGGAATTGCCGCAGTTGGCCGGCGATCACTTCCGCCCGCTCGTCATCGCTCAGGTGGCTGGCCAGGTGGCGCACCAGGTAGGGGCTGGTGTGGGCACGGTTGGCCTCCACTTCGGCCAGGGCCCAGGTGCGGAGCTGTTCAGCGGCTACCTCGCGATCCACGCCAAAGCGGCCGGCGCGGGGCTGGAAGAACTGGTTTTCCTCGCTCAGCCACTGCTCCAGCGACAGGTGATCGAAGCTGCAGAGCACATCTGGGCGGCCTGATCCCTCTGCCGCAGGCACGGGAACCAATCGCAGCAGATCGTTCAGCGGCTGCAGGGACGCTGAGACGTTGCGTACGCTCAGGCCCATGATCGCCGCCAGTGTCTGGAACCCCAGCGGTTCCCGTTGCTCGCACAGCAGAGCCAGGATCGGTTGCACGGCCGCATAGCTGGCCTCCTCCGGGAACCGTCGCTCAAAGGCTGCGTTGTAGAAGCCATCCATGCCGGGCGGGAGGGCGTTGAGGGTCTGACGGTTCTCGAGGGTGAGGGCACCGCTGGCCAGGTCGTTGAGCACCCGCACGGCGTAGAGAAACTTGCCGCCGCTCTTGGCCTGCAGCACCTCGGCTGTTTCGCTGGCGCTGAGGCCGGCGCGGCTGAGGATTTGGGCCAGGGGCTCCTGCTGGCAGCGAGCATCCACGTAGGCGTGGATGTCGGCCAGGTTCTCCGCGTCCTCGGCGTTGATCTCCTCGATCGAGAAGAAACCCTCCCGCAGCGGTTTGAGCACCTCATCGCGGCGGCGGCTTGTGGCCAGAACCCGCAGCCAGGGGGGCAGATTGCGTGCTTCTTTCGCCAACAACTCCACGATCGTGGTCCGGGTGCCGTCGCCGCTGCCTGGGCGGTGGTCGAGCGCTTCATCGAGGGCATCGATGACCAGTAAACGCCGGGTTGCAGGCGCCGGAATCTTGTCCAAGGGCGCCACCACTGCCTGCTGGAAGGCCAGCAGTGGTTCGGCCTCCGCCCGGTTGAGGCTCTCGCGCAGGCTGGTGGCGCTGTCGTCCTCCAGGGCCTTGCGGTAAGCGGGCAATTCCTCCTTGAGCTGGGCCGCCAGGCTCTGCACAAAACGGCCCGGTGAGAGGTAGGCGTTTGCATCCCAGCGGCAGAAGTGCTGGGCCACCACCGGCAACCCCGGACCCGCATCCTTTTCGCCGACCATCTGGTTCTCCGCCTCAGCTTTGATCTGCGTTTCTGCTTCGTTCTCGTGATCGAGGAGCTTGGCCAGAAAGGCTGTTTTACCCACGCCGAAGTCGGCCCCGATCAGCAACGCCTGCTTGGCCTCGGGGTCGGCGGCCCAGGAGCGCACCTTCTGTAGCAACCACTCGCGGCCCACGAACCCTTGGCGACGCTCCTTGCGGTAGGGCCCGAAGTCCCAGG